>JAGQOH010000042.1:22096-29895 GCA_020427635.1 Phycisphaerales bacterium | reverse complement strand
AGAGCTATGCAAAGAAGAGCACCGGCGCCAAGCGCACCACGGCCCGGAAGCCCGCTCGTCGCCGCACAACGACGGCAGGCAAGAGCCGCGCAGGGAAAGAGGGTAGACCACGCTGGCCGCCGTATTACGCGTAAGGTACATTGCGCGGAGCGCTTCGATGATTGGGGCCCGCGATGGTTCTGGAATCGGCGTGCGTTGGTGCTGTGCGAGCAACGCCGCGGCGGCACTGTCTGCGGCGGGCGCCTGCGGGGCGCTGAGCCATCGCATGATGGTAGGTATTGCGCGCGCTTGGGGCTGACGCTGCAACACGCGCAAGAGCGCTGCTGCGGCATCAGGATCGGTTTCCGCGTCCAGCGCCGTGACTACGCGGTCGACGACGGTGCTTGCATCGACACGCGTCAAGAGGCGTGCAGCCGCCATCCGCACTGCAGGTCGATCGGAACTCAAGCGCTCGCCAGCGGCCTCGATGACGCCCGGGGCAAGTGGGCGGGCGCTGAGCGCTTCACGATCGGCGAGGTCAAACCCAGTGGTCTGGAGCACAGTGCGAGGGGACGCGATGAGCTGCGTGAGCAACTCCTGGCGCTGTTCTTCGCTACTGCGTTCATAGAGCGCGCGATAGACACGGGCGAGTTCTGCCTCGGCTTGCTCGCGCTCGGCGGCAAAGCGGACCGCCCGAGCGGCGTGGGTATCGGCGATGCGCTGGGCCAGCTCCGCGTCGGTGAGCCGATCCATCTCGTCGACCCATACGCCCAAGGCGGGGCGGTTTTCGTTCAGGTCATCGCGCCCGGTCTGGTTGACCAGCGTTCGCCAGGCGGCGTTTTGGATGGCGGCATCGACGTGCTCGCTCCGTGCGACCCGGAGGACAGCCTTGAGCGTCCGGCGGTCCCGGAATCGCTCTGCGAGCGGGAGCCAGGATCGGGCCTGCTCGATCCCGACGCCATCGCCAATGGCCTCCAAGGCTGCGCAAATGTCTCCTTGGAGGACTGGGTCGGCGCCGGACGCCGGCTGTGCGGGGTCACCTGCGAGCTGTGACCCGGGCGTCTCAAGCGTGCTTCCCGGGTCGGGTTGGGCAAAGGCGATCGCCGGCGCCAGCCAGAAGAGAGCGTGGGGCCACGTCCGGCGCGTTCCTGGGGTGCGTCGCTTGGCGTGCATCATGCAGCCACCATCCGATTCGATCCTTCCCTGGTCAATCCGAGCGCCTCCACATGGTTATCATACGCCTGTTCAGGTGGACGTCTGGTTGGCCGAAGTTCTGCCGGGGTGCTGCAGGAGGGCCCGGTCGGTGATGAACGACTGGTCGGAAGCGGAATCATTCGTCGAGCGTGCACACGAGTTGTACGAGGCGGGTCGTTGGGCGGAGGCCGAGGCGGCCCTTCGTCGCGCGCTCGCATTGAACCCATATCGGGCGGAATGGCACTTCAACTTAGGGCTGACGCTGGAAGCGGCGGGTCGCTGGGACGAGGCGGAGCGTGCGCTGAAGCAGGCCCACGAGCTTGATGGCAACGACGATCAGATCATGCTGATGCTTGGCATGACATGTCTGCGCGCCGGGCGTGCGAATGACGCACTGTCATGGTTGGAGCGCGCGGCACGGATGAATCCGGATCGCATCGACGCCTATGTGCATCAGATCGAAGCGTTCGCGGCCCTCAAGCGATGGGACGAGGCGGAGCAGGCGTTTTACATGGCGATGCAGCTCGATGGCGGGCACGCTGGGGCGTTTGCGAACATGGGCGAGGCGCAGCTGCTTCGTGGGGACACGCGTCGGGCCATTGCATGTTTGCGGGAGGCGGCGCAGCGCGAGCCGACCCTGCCGCGCGTGCATGCGCGGCTTGCCTCGGCCTATGCCGATGCTGGGCGTCCTGCGCGTGCGCTCGAGTTGTATGTCCGCCAACTTCGGGAAGACCCGGGTGATGTCGACACATTGCTGGACCTTGCGTGTCTGTTGATCGACATGAATCGGCTTGGTGAGGCGCACGAGCGTCTTCGGCGTGTGCTCGAGTTGGATCCGAATGAGTCGGATGCACACTTCTACATGGGCGAGATTGCGATGCGATGCGGGCGCATCGCGGAGGCGGAGGGCGCCTATCGCGTGGCGCGTAAGCTCGATCCTGAGCACCCGGATGTTTGCAGGCGTTTGGCGCGCGTGGCGCTGCAGCGTGGCGAAGTGGGCGAAGCGCGTCGACTGCTTCGGCGCGAGGCGAAGCGGGCGGCGGACAACGACTTGCCACCCGAAGAGTATGCGGCGCTGGTATCGATGATGGTCGAGGCGCGGCTCGCGAAAGACGCGGTGCACGTGGCGAGCGACTTTGTGAAGGGTAATGAGACTGACGCTGGCGCTTGGCAGTTGTTTTCGATGGCGCTGCTCAACACGGGCGACGTGCGTCAGGGTGTGATCGCGGCGCGCGAGGTGATTCGTCTGAATCCAGGGCATACAGGCGCACTGCACAACCTGGCGCTTGCGAGCATCCGCACGCAGCACTTTGCTCGGGCGGGCGTGTTCATTGCGCGCCTCGCAAAGGCGAACAGCGATGATCCGGCGTTGCGGCGCTTGCGCTGGATGCGATTCATCGGACGCGCCCGACGATTGATGGGTCGCCGCTTGAAAGGATGACAGCATGACTACGGCGCAATGCACGACCATGTCGGACGAGGTCGTTGCCCTTGAGAAGCAAATTGGCGAGCTCAAGCAGAAGCTGAGTGAGGCGCGCCGGCGCGCGCCCGCACAGCCGATCAAGAACTACACGCTCAAGACACTTGGCGGGCGCGATATCGAGCTGGCCGACCTCTTTGCGGGCAAGCGGGACCTTGTGCTCATTCACAATATGGGCAAGGGCTGCGTGTATTGCACGCTGTGGGCCGACGGGTTCATTGGTTTTGCGCAGCACCTCAAGGACCGTGCGGGATTCGTGCTCGTGACGCCCGATGAGCCTGCAACCGCGGCGCAGTTTGCGCGCGACCGTGGCTGGAACTATCCGATTGCTTCGTCGCATGGCACGAGCTTCAAGAGGGATATGGGTTTCGAACCCAAGCCCGGTGAGACGTGGCCCGGTGTGCAAGCTTTTCGCAAAGACGACGACGGCACGATTCGGTGCGTGGGCAAGGCGCACTTCGGTCCGGGGGATGACTTCTGTGCGATCTGGCACCTGTTCGATCTGCTCGAAGGCGGCGCGGGCGATTGGCAGCCCAAGTACACCTACAAGCAGCAGGGCGGCTGCGGATGCGGTGGCTGTGGGTGTCACTGACGCACGAGCGCTGATCTGCTAGGGTGCGCATTCAATACGCATGTGGAATCTTTTCAAGAAGAAAGGCAACGCCATGGCCACCGCGCAAGCGCGTCACATCCTCGTCGGCTCCGAGCAAGAAGCGAAGGACCTGAAGCAGCAGATCGAGTCCGGCAGCGCGACCTTCGAAGATCTTGCCAAGGCGCACTCAAAGTGTCCGTCGGGGCGCGAGGGTGGCAGCCTGGGCACGTTTCGCCAAGGCCAGATGGTGCCGGAATTCGACAAGGTGGTCTTTGGAGACCTGCCGATCGGGAAGGTTTCTGAACCTGTGAAGACGCAGTTCGGTTTTCACATTTTGGAAGTGCAGAGCCGGATGAACTAGCTGCGGGCTTCCAGGAGCCGCGCGGCTTCGTTGACATCTTTGTCGCCGCGCCCGGAGCAGCAGATGACCAGGTGGTGATTGCGCGGCATCTGGGCGGCGACGCTCACCGCGTGTGCCACCGCGTGTGCGGTCTCAAGTGCGCACAGCACACCTTCCATGCGCGCCAGCAGCACGAGGGCGTCGAGGGCTTCGTTGTCATCGATCGATGTGTAGCTGACGCGCTTCGCGTCGTGCCAATAGGCGTGCTCAGGGCCCACGCCTGGGTAATCGAGCCCCGCAGAGATCGAGTGCACGGTCGCGGTTTGGCCATCGGTGTCCTGCAGGACATATGACATTGAGCCATGGAGCACACCGGGCGACCCAAAGGTCAACGGCGCGGCGTGATCGCCCAGGGCCTGGCTGCGCCCGCCGGCCTCGACGCCGATCAGCTTGACCGATGAGTCGTCAATGAAAGGCGCCATGATGCCTGCGGCGTTCGATCCGCCGCCCACGCACGCGACGATGCAATCGGGCAGGGCGCCGAAAGCTCCCTTGCACTGCGCCTTGGTTTCGCACCCGATCACGCTTTGGAAATCACGCACGATCTTCGGGAAGGGGTGGGGGCCCACGACGCTTCCGAGGATGTAGTGCGTGTCATCGACGGAGGCCATCCAATCGCGCATCGCTTCGTTCGTCGCATCCTTGAGCGTGCGTGAGCCGCCCTCGACGGGCACGACCTTCGCACCGAGCATTTTCATGCGCACGACATTCAGGTGCTGGCGGCGGACATCCTCGGCGCCCATGTAGACCACGCAATCAAGCCCGAAGTGAGCGCATGCGGTGGCGGTGGCGACGCCGTGTTGGCCCGCGCCGGTCTCCGCGATGACGCGCTTCTTGCCCATGCGCTTGGTGAGCAGAGCTTGGCCCATAGTGTTGTTGATCTTGTGTGCGCCGGTGTGGGCGAGGTCTTCGCGCTTGAGCCAGATGTGCGCGCCATGCGATGCGCTCGCCCGTTCACGGGCGTATGCCGTGAGCCGCTTGGCTTCGTACAACGCAGTGGGTCGACCGACGAAGTTCTTGAGCAATGCATCGAGCTCGTGCTTGAAGGCTGGATCGTGCTGTGCCTCTGTGTACGCGGCGTCGAGTTGATGGAGTGCCGCGACGAGCGTTTCCGGCACGTAAGTGCCGCCATAGGCGCCGAAGCGCCCGTGCGCGTCTGGAACATTGCTCAATGCGGTTGCGGTCATGCACGGATCATAGTGGCGAGCGCGGATTCGCGGCGTCGCGGTCTTGCTCCGCGGCGTGGGCGGCGTCCATCCCGCGGCGTTCATCCATGCGCAGCAGCATCACGCCGCCAATCACAAAAAAGCTTGCCAGGGTGATGAGTGAGGCGGTCGAGCCAAGCGTCGATCGGACCGCACCAAACACCAGCAGGCCAATCGCCCCCGCAAGCTTGTAGGTCAGGCCCCAGAGCCCAAAAAACTCGGCGGTTCGATGCGCGGGGGTGAGTGCGCCAACCGTTGCCCGTGTTGCGGTGCCGATCGCGCCGATGCCGAAGCCAATGCCGTTGCCCACCGCCCAAATGGTCCAGCTTGGGAACGTGGCGCCGGTGCGCAGTGCCGCGTCGCGTTGGTGAGCGATGAAGGCCAGGCCCAGTGCTGTTGCGATCCAGATAGCGAGGGAGATACCGATTGTGCGTCGGTGACCGATTCGGTCTTGCACCAGGCCAACGATGATCGCAGCCGCCCCAGCGGTCACCGTCAGTTGTAACGTGAAGATGATCAACTGCGTGGTGCCAAAGCCAAAGTCGTCTTTCGCGATCACACCTGCAAAGAAGATGATCACCTGCACTCCGAACCCGTAGACGAGGAACGCAGTGAGCAAGATGACCAGGTCGCGGAACTGTCTGGCGTGGGCGAGGGACTCGCGCAGGCGTTCAAATGCGATGCTGGCGGCGGAGGATCCCTTCGGGATCGTGCGGCGCGACGCAAGTTCAGGCAAGTACCTGACGGTTGGCAGCAGCATGACGGCGAACCACACGCCAGCGATCACGAAGAAGGGCCGGAACCGTGCGGGCTCATTGAGTTGAAACACCTTCGCGACAACAACCAGCATGATCAGGAGTGTGAGGGCGCCGACATAGCCCATGGTCCAGCCGATGGCCGAGGCTTTGCCCATGCGATCGCGCGACGCGATTTCGGGGAGGAACGAGCCGAGGAAGTTCTCGCCGATGTTGAAGGCGACGTTCGCAGGGATGTAAAGCGCCATCGCGGTGAGCATGATCCAAGTTGAGCGTTGCCCTGCAGGCGCGCCGGGAATGAGCGCGAGGCAGCACGTCAGCGTTGCACACAGCACGCCGGATGTCACGAGCCATCGCTTCTTCGTGCCCCGAAAATCCGCGATTGCACCTGCGATGGGACTCATGATGACCACCGCAAACAAACTGATGGCGACCGTGAGCGACCAGAGGAAATCGCCTGACCCCTTGAAGTCAGGACCTGGCTTCGCCGGCTCGCCCAGCACGACAATTTTGAAGAACAAACCGAACAGCAGCGTATTGATGATGAGTGTGAAGCTTTGATTGGCGAGGTCATACATGGACCACGCCCACACGCGCTTCGGATGCTCAAAGCCACGGAAAGGGTGGGTCACAAGCTGACACAAGCGCTCTTTGGCCACGGGGCAAGAGGATAGCGATGCGGACGCACATTGTTTGGGGGGTCGCGGGTGTGCTTGGCAGCGGGCTTAAGGGAATGCCCGGGCACTGCGACACAGGTCAGTGAGTTCCTGGGTCAGGGCGGGATCGATCTCGATCGCGCCGGCGTTCTTGATCATCTTGCCGACGTCGTCCGCAGCAGCCGCGACGACCTTGAAGCCATACCCTGACGCTGCGGAACACAGTTCGCGCAGGGTGCGCTGCAAACCACCGCAGTCACTTCGACCGACCTGTTCGTCGATCGTGTGCGCGATTGCGCGCAACTCGCCGACAAATTCCTCGAGTAATGTGAGTGGCAATCCGACGTCGCGGGCGCTGGCGGCATTTGCCACGCGCGACTGGGCGCCGCGTGGCTCGAGCCCGCGTTCCACGAATTCGGTGATCGCCCGCAAGAGCAGCTCGCGCGTGAAGGGCTTGCCAAGCACTTCAGTTGCCCCCGCGGAGAGGCCTCGCTCGCGTGTCGCCTCACTCAGATGGTCGGCCAGGAGCGCAATGGGACAAGTCAGGCCGCACTCTCGGAGGTCGCGTAGCACGTCGATGCCCGGTTGCTCATTGATCTCGTGATCGATGAACGCGACCTTCGGATGCTCGTCCAGCATGGACTTGGCGGCGTCCAGATCATTCGCGAAGAGCACGGTCGCATTTGTGTCGCGCAAGTAGTGTGATACGAGTCGCTGTTCGGCGGCGTTCGACATGCACACGAGCACCGTGCAGTCCAATGCCGCGGGATCGACATGCTCGACGTGAAAGACGGCGCCGTCCCCGAAGGCGACATAGTCTTCAGGTCGAATCTGAGAAACAAACGAAACACCGCTTTCATGCAAGCGTCCGCGCACATGTCGGCAGCGCACGATGCGCCCCGCGATGACATTCCGGGTGCCGCCAATCTGCACCAGGGTGACAGCGCACCCAACGCCTGGATGAATGAAGCCGCCATGCAGGACGCACATGCCGCCTGCGCTGAGGTCGCGCGGCGCCGCGACGATGCGCCGGCGATGGCCATTGTGTTCGATGAGGTCGATCGGGACGCGGGTGCCCGTGTACGCCCAACGGCGCAGCTTGCGCCGGGAATTGCCTGAGAAGTCATCGCCCGCGCGATTCATCTCGGCGATGAGCGCATCGAGCTCTGCAGCCGCCATGCGCAGGGTGTCGTTTGAATTTCGGTCCCCTGTCATGCCACAGGGCCTCCCCATAGTCAGCGCACACTCGCGTACACCAAGCGTTTCGATCGTCCCGTGGCAGGCGGCACTTCTGCACAGTTGGCAATGGAGCGCGAACTGCCTCTATGTGGGGGAGGGCGGATAACAACGCAGTCGATTCAGCAGGCCTACTCATTGAGATCTAGTCTCGCATGGGGCATAATGTTGTGTGTGGCGGATGGGCCTCAGGCGGCGCTGCGGTGCAGCAACTCGGCAACCGCCAACAAGAACGGCTGGGACTGCAGTGGCTTGTGCGCTACCGCCCCAATCCCTTCGGGGCGCGTCGTCGAACCTTCCGG
>JAGQOH010000042.1:0-22086 GCA_020427635.1 Phycisphaerales bacterium | reverse complement strand
CTGAAGCAGGCCCAGCGGAAAATGCACGCCCTCGGCGCGCAGCGTGCGGATCACTTCGATGCCGTCCACGTCGCTCACCTGCTCGTCCACCAAGACGGCATCGGGCAGCGCGCTGAGCCGATCGATGGCCTCGTCGCACGAAGCCGCGAATGCAACCTGCAGCTTTGTGTCCTTGAGCAAGTGCGCAACCTGGCGCTGTGTGGCGGGGTCACTGGTACAAACGAGCAGGTCGCCCTGGAGCGCACCAGGTTCCACGCTCTCGAGGTGGCCCTGGCCTCCCTTGAGCACGGTGAAGCGCTCAGGTTGGATCTTCGAAGCAAAGCAAATGCCGCTCTCATGTAAGCGTCCGCGCACATGCCTGCAGCGCACCATCTGGCCCTTGATGGTTGTTTCTTCGCCGTTGACTGTCTTGAGGTGCACAATGCACGCAACGCCGGGGTGGATGAACCCACCATGCAGCACGCACATTCCGCCTGCACTGAGGTCGCGGGGCGCGGTGAGCAGACGGCGCTGTCGCCCGCCTTCAATGAGGTCGATCACGACCGTCTTGCCTGTGTATGCCCAGCGACGAAGCTTGCGTTTGGTGTTGCCGCCGAAGGCCTCGCTGCTGCGATTCAGTTCAGCAATGAGCTCTTCGAGCTCCTGAGCCGCGGTGCGAAGCGAGTCATGTGCGGTTGCGCGAGCCTTCATCAGGGAAGTCCTCATGTGATGGCCCCGACGCTGGACGCGCTGCGGCTAGGCACATATCGGCATGGGCCGCGCCTGACTTTGTGGGCCCCCCTGTTGGAGGCATAAACCCCTCAAAGAAGTGGGCGAAGTAGGTGGGCGGACGAGATGTATCGGACGACGCCTATCGCAGCGCAACGGAGTCGCGGATGCCAAGGGTCGCATAAATCTCGCGCGTCGCGGTCGAGCGGTTGAGCGTGTAGAGGTGAATCCCGCGCACGTCATGGTCGAGCAGATCGCGGCACTGTTCGGTAGCCCAGTGAACGCCCACGCGCTTGACGCCTTCACGTGCCGCGGCCTCGTCACCACCATGCCCGCGGACTGCGCGGTCGATCGCGCGCAGCAACGGCGCCGGGAAGCGCGCGCCGCCCGCAAGTTCCGCCATGCGCCGCATGCCGGCAGCCGAGGTGATCGGCATCACGCCCGCAATGATCGGGATCTTGATGCCAGCGAGCTCGCAGCGCTCTCGAAAGTCATAGAAGTCTCGGTTCTCAAAGAACAACTGGGTGATGATGAAGTCGGCGCCCGCGTCGACCTTTGCCTTGAGATAGTCGATCTCAAGCAATCGGTTTGGACAATCAGGATGTCCCTCTGGAAAGCCTGCAACGCCTACGCCAAAGCCGCGCTTGTCTTTGATCTCGCGCCCGCCATGTCGATCTGAGAAATCCTTGACGAACTTGACGAGATCGACCGCATGGCGAAAGGCGTCGCGCGAGCGATCGAGCTTCGGGCCCTGTGTCGGCGGATCGCCCGCGAGGCACAGGATGTTCTCGATCCCGTTGGTCGCATACTGCTCGAGGATGTCGTAGATCTCGGCTTCCGTGTGATAGATGCACGTCAAGTGCGGCACGACGTCGACCGTCGTCTCGCGCTTGATGCGAAAGACAAGCTCCTGTGTGAGTTGGCGCGTGCCGCCGCCCGCCCCGTACGTCACGCTGACATACGAGGGCTTGAGCGGCACCAACTCCTCGACGTGGTGGAACAATGCCTCCGACCCTTTCGCGTCCTTCGGCGGGAAGAACTCGAAACTCACTGTCGGATGCTCAGGATTGAAAAGGTCTGCAGCGTGCATTAATAGCGATACGAATCCGGCTTGTACGGTCCATCCACCGGCACGTTGATGTAGTCCGCTTGCTCCTTGGTGAGCGTTGTGAGCTTCGCGCCAAGTTGCTCAAGGTGCAGACGGGCGACCTTCTCATCCAGGTGCTTGGGCAGCACATAGACCTTCTTGTCATATGTGGTGTGGTTGTTCCACAACTCGACCTGTGCGATCGTCTGGTTTGTGAAGCTGTTGCTCATCACGAAGCTCGGGTGGCCTGTCGCACAGCCCAGGTTGAGCAGACGACCCTCGGCAAGCACGATCACGCTGTGCGCCTTCGTGCCCGTTGCGGGGTCGTCCTTGAAGCGGAACTCATCGACCTGCGGCTTGATGTGAATGCGCTCGCACTTGCCGGCTTTGATGAGTTTGTACACGCCGGCCATGTCGATCTCGTTGTCGAAGTGGCCAATGTTGCCCACGATGGCGTTGTGCTTCATCTTGCGCATGTGATCGACGGTGATGACATCCTTGTTGCCGGTGGTCGTGACGAAGATGTCCGCGGTTGAGACGACATCCTCGAGCCGCACCACTTGATAGCCATCCATGCACGCCTGGAGCGCGCAGATCGGATCGATCTCGGTCACCAGCATGCGGCACTTCTGGCCCGCGAGCGACTGCGTCGAGCCCTTGCCGACATCGCCATAGCCGCAGATCACCGCGGTCTTGCCCGCCATCATGACGTCCGTGGCACGGTTGATGCCGTCGATGAGCGAGTGGCGGCAGCCATACAGATTGTCGAACTTGCTCTTCGTGACCGAGTCGTTGACGTTGATTGCGGGGAACAAGAGTTCCTTGCGCTCAGCCATTTGATAGAGGCGATGCACGCCTGTTGTTGTTTCCTCCGACACGCCGCGAATGTGCGGCGCCATGCTGCGCCAGAAGTTGCCATCTTCTTGCACCTTGTCGCGCAGGAGACTCAGCACGACCTTGAACTCTTCGTTGTCTGTGGAGTCGGGATTGGGCAGCGTGCCATCCTTCTCAAAGGCCTTCTCTGCTTTGACGCCTTCGTGAATGAGCAGGGTCGCGTCGCCACCATCATCGACAATGATGTAGGGGCCGTGGCTTCCATTGGCATCCTTCGGGAAGGTCAACGCTTGCAGCGTGCACCACCAGTATTCCTCGAGCGTTTCGCCCTTCCAGGCGAAGACGGGGGTGGGGCCTAGTTCCTTGGTGCCGATCGCCGCCGCGGCCGCGGCGTGGTCTTGCGTGCTGAAGATGTTGCAACTGGCCCAGCGCACATCGGCGCCGAGGGTCTTGAGTGTTTCGATGAGCACCGCAGTCTGAATCGTCATGTGCAAGGAGCCCATGATGCGCGCGCCCTTGAGCGGTTTCTTCGGGCCGTACTCCGCACGCATCGCCATGAGCCCGGGCATCTCGTGCTCGGCGAGCTCGATCTCTTTGCGCCCATAGGCGATGACATCCATCTCCGTGCTCTTGACCTTGTGGGGCAAGTGGCATGACAGCGCAAGGCCCGTATTCATGAACGTTTCGTTGGCAATCATGGATGTCACGATTCAGCTCCTTCAGTTCCTGTGGTCGTCTTCCTACGTTCGATCTGCGCTCGCCACAAACAGCCCGGGGCCTTTGCCCTCCGGCGCGGGCGGCAACAGCGTTATGCGCGGCGAAACAAACCCATTGCCGCGCAAGAGTTCTTCAATCTCCCGCGCATCAAACCCAAGATGCGCATGTCCCATCGTCGTTCGATACTCGTCGCGATCGTGCGCCACCATATCGAGAATCAGCACACGTCCGCCCGGCTTGAGCACGCGGGCCGCCTCGCGGAGCGCGGCAGCGGCATCTCCCACGTGATGCAGCACCAGCAACGCAACTGCGGCATCGACCGACGCGTCCTTCATCGGCAGCGATTCCAGCGCCCCTTCGACAAAGTCCACGTTGCGGCGGTCCGCCAGGCGTGTGCGCCCGGCCGCCAGCATCTCGGGCGATTGATCGACCGCGATCACGCGCGCCACATGGTCCGAGAGCATCTCCGCGCCGTCGCCCGTCCCGCAGCCCAGGTCCGCGACCACCCAGTCGCGGGGGAGCAGCGCGAGCAGTCCGCTCGCCGTGAAGTGACGCCCAAACAGTTCGCGCCGGATCTCGGCCCATTCGCCCCCAACGCGCCCGAAGAATGTCTTGGTGTCTGCGCTGCGTTCTGCGAGGACGGACGCGAGTCGTCGATCGTCCTCATCGGTGTGCGGATCGTTCGCAAGCTGCGCCCGGATCGCGGCCCACACGTTTCGGGCCGACTCGGGCAGGTCGTCCGGGGCAAGGCGATAGAGCGTGGCAGTGCCCGCCGCCCGGCGCTGCACCCAGGCGGCCTCGTGCAGGGCCGAGAGATGCCGGGACACACTGGACTGAGCGCCCTGGACAACCTTGGCGACCTCACCGACCGATAACTCCTCGCGCTCGAGCAGTCGGCAAATGCGCAGCCGGACCCCGTCCGCGACCGCAGCGAGGAGCTCAGCTGGCGAAATGTCATCTGAGAGGTGCTTCAACGCTTCTTCATCCGTTTATCCGGATGAAGTGTAGAAAGCGAATCCTGTCCACGCAAGTGGGTTATCAGTTGGAAGCAGCCGAGGCCATCTCTGTGGGCTGGATTGCGATGCCCGGCCCCGGGATTTCGCCCATCTTGCGGAGGGCGGTCTTGACCTGCTCGTTCATCGGGTCGGCAAAGAGCGCCATGCGATAGCGCTGTTTGGCGGTCTGGGCGTCGCCGGCCTTGGCGGCAAGCTCCGCGAGCGCGACCTGATACTTTGCGGTGCGCCCGCCATCGACGCGCGCTGCGAGCAGCATCGCCTGCTTTGCTTCATCCAAGTCGCCGGCGTTCATGAGGTGACGCCCGAGGCGTAGCCAGTCTTCCGGCGCGTTGGTGTGTTGCGCATTTGATGCAAGCAGGGCCTGCATGCCTGCGACATCGCCCGAGGCGATCATCGATTCAGACAGCAAATCAAGCACTTGCGGGTCTTGCGGATAGAGCGAATAGGCCATTTCCATCTGCTCGCGCGCATGCGCCGGCTGGTTGAGTTTGAGATACGCCTTGGCCAGACCGATGCGCGCATCAATGTTGCCGCCCCGGTTGACGAGTGCGTCGGTGTAGTGGTCGAGCGCGGCTTGGTAGTCGCCGTGGGTGTAGGCGTCGTTGCCGCGTGTGACATGAACATGTGAGGGCGTTGCGCAGCCGGCGAGCAGCAGGCCCACGGCGATGAAGGCCATCGGGGGCAGGACGCGCAGGGGCAAGCACTGGGCGGGTCGTTCCATCGGTCGCTCCTTCAGGTCAGTTCCGTTGACGGGCGGTAGTGTAACGCCATGGGACCTTGCCGCGCAAGTTGTGCCGGTGCTTCGGGGGGCGGTTTCGCCTGCCCGATGGCGATTCTGAGGCACGAGACCGATTCGGGGGCCCACTTCGACTGGCTGTTTTCGCGGGTCCAGGTCGAGCCGGGGGGCGACTTGCTTGGTCCGGCAGGGGAGCCCCGGGAGCTGCTGGCCTTTCGGTTGGCCGCGGCGCTGCGGTTTGCCCCGGGCCAGACGTCGGCGTGCTTTGAGGCGGAGCCCATGGCCGACCATCGCTTGCGGTACCTGGCCTTTGAGGGCGACATCGGCCGCGGGCGGGGGTTGGTGACGCGCGTGGCCGCGGGCTGGTGCGCGATCGAAGGCAATGCAATTCGGTTCTGTCTCGATGGGGCGCCAGGCGAATTCACATTGCGCGTTGCCCCTTCGAGCGAGGTCTGCACGATTGAACTTGTGCGCACGAGCACGGTGGATGCGCTCGACCTGGGTGCTTTGGTGGGCCGATAGACCATGTATGTGCGGTCTGTTTGGCATTGCAGCATCTGGCGATCGAAAACCATCGATCGGTACGGCTCGTGCTGCGCAGCTGCGCGACGCGATTGCGCATCGCGGGCCTGACGGCGCCGGGCTGTGGCACGATGCGCGCACGATCCTGGCGCACCGGCGCCTGGCGGTGATCGACCCGGGCCCGGGGGGCGATCAGCCCATGGTCGGGCCGCGTGGCAGCGTGCTGATCTACAACGGCGAGCTGTACAACGACAAGGAGCTGCGCGCGGAGCTCATACGATTGGGCGCACGGTTCAGGACCCAATGCGACACGGAGACGGTTTTGTGCGCGCTGGAGCAGTGGGGGGCCGAGGCGCTGCCCAAGCTTCGCGGCATGTTCGCGCTGGCGTGGTATGAGCCTGATGCGAGGCGGCTGACCTTGGCGCGTGATGCGCTGGGCGTGAAGCCGATGTATTACCACATCGGATCACACGAAGTCGTGTTTTGCTCGGCGTTGGGGCCCATGTTTGGCGTGCCAAGCGTGCCGTGCCAGCCGTTCTTGCCCATGGTGAGCACTTACCTGACGACGATCCGCACCGTGATGGGCGGGTGGACGATGTTCGATGGTGTGCGTGCCGTGCAGCCAGGCGAAGTCGTGACAATTGATTTGTCCGGCGATGTACCGCGTGCGCGCATACGAACGTGGGCGATGCCGGTTGCCGAGATCGCGTTGGATGAGGAAGCCGGCGCGGACCGTGTGCGTGAGTCAGTGAGCGACTCCGTTGCGCGGCACTTGCGCAGTGATGTGCAAGTCTGTGCGCTGCTTTCGGGCGGGCTCGATTCGACGATTGTTGCGACGCTGGCCAATGGTTCGCACGAGGCGCTGCGGACGTACTGTGCTGGCGCGCGGGAGGAAGTGGCCGAGCCAGGCGCGCTCGATGATGACCTGAAGTGTGCGGCGCGCATGGCGAAGATGCTCGGCACGGATCATGGCGAGGCGATCGTGACGCGCGAGCACTTCGGTGCCCAGTGGCCCAGCATGGTGCGCGCGATCGGCATGCCGTTGAGCACGCCCAATGAAGTCGCGATCCATGCGGTGGCGTCTCGATTACGCGCGGATGGGTGCGTTGTCACGCTGTCGGGTGAGGGCGCCGATGAGCTGTTCGGGGGCTATGAACGTGCGCACGACGCGGCAGCGGAGTTTTATGCGAGGCGAGCCGCGGGCGATGAGAGTGCGCTGCGCATGGCTCCTGGGCGCTTCGAGGTGCAGGCAAACAGTTGGATGACGCGGCCAGTGAAAGGGGCGGTGCTTGATCCGCGCGTGTGGCATGCGCTGGAGACTGATGCGTGGATGGATGCGTTGGGTGAAGCGGAGTATGACGCTGCGCGCGGTGACGCCCAGGGTTTGCAGGCGCACTTGCGATATATGCGGCGGGTCAATCTGCAAGGTCTGCTGCAGCGGCTAGATACGGCAACGATGCTCGCGGGCGTCGAGGGGCGCACGCCGTTCGCGGATGCTGTGGTGGCGCAGTTGGCGGAGGCGCTGCCCTTGGGTTGCAAGTATGAAGCTCCATCATCCTCGCCTCAAGGCGATGATGATGGAGGTGTTGGATTGGCCGTCGCGACGGTGCTGCGCACGAAACGGGTATTGCGGCGGGCATTTCGGGATGTTGTGCCGCGATATGTGCTGGAGCGTCCGAAGGCGAGCTTCCCCTTGCCGTTCGAGCGGTGGATCGAGGACAATGTCGATGTGCTGAAGCGCAGCATGTTCGCGCGGGAGCTGTTCAGTTCGGAGGCGATTGCGACGGTGTGCGCAGCGCCGACGGAGCACTGGAACCTTGCGTGGCCCATGGTGAATGTGGCGATGTGGGGGGAATGCCACTGGGGCTAAAGCATCTTTTGCCAGAAGATCACATCGTGCCACTGGTCGAACTTGCGGCCGACTTCGCGGAACGTGCCGATCGTCTTGAAGCCCATCGCTTCGTGGAACCTCACTGAGACGTCATTGGGCAGCGTTGCGCCGGCGACGGCGGTGTGGAAGCCGCGGGCTTTGAGTTCGTCGAGCAAGGTCTGGTAGAGCGCGCGGGCAATGCCGGTGCGGTATGCGAAGTCTTCAATGTAGATCGCGGTCTCGGCAGAGAACTTGTAGGCGGCGCGTTCGCGCCAGACGCCGGCCTTTGCGTAGCCCGCGAAGCGGCCATCAAGCTCGGCGGTGAGCCAAGGGTAAGTGTTGTGCGTCTCGCGCCAGGCTTGTTCAAAGTCCTGCGCGGTGACGTCTTGGTAGCCGAAGTGGACCGCGGTGTGGCGGATGTAGTGATTGGTGAGGTTGGCGATGGCTTCAAAGTCGCCCGGCGATGTCGGACGAATCGTGTGCATCGCCTTAGCCTCGGACGAAGGGGTTGGTGGTGCGTTCGCGACCGATGGTGGTGTCGGGGCCGTGACCTGGCAGGACGATCGTGTCATCGGGCAGTGTGTAGAGGCGCTCTTTGATCGAGCGAATCAGGAGGTCGTGGTTCGCGGTTGGGAAGTCGGTGCGCCCGATCGAGCCAGCAAAGAGGGCATCGCCTGAAATCGCGACGCCGTCGGACTCGGAGTAGAAACAACAACTGCCGGGCGAGTGGCCCGGCACGTGGATTACGCGGAAGTTGTGGCCCGCGAGGGTGAGGCGCTCGTCGTGGTTGATGGCTTCGTCGGGCGGACCCGGCGTGAGCGACCAGCCTTGCGACGCGGAGAGATTGGCGACGGGGTCGGTGAGCCAGGAGGCTTCGTCGGGGTGGATCGCGACTCGCGCGTTTGGGAAGGCGGCCTTCACCTGTTCGAGGCCCGCGATGTGGTCGGCGTGGGCGTGGGTGAGGAGGATGCGCGACGGCTCGAGGTTCTTCGAGCGAACGGCGTCGATGATCGGCTGAGGCTCAAAGGAGGCGTCGATGATCCAGCATTCGGTCTCGTCTTCGACCCAGACGACGAAGCAGTTGGTGGCGAAGGGCCCCATGGTGAAGGGCTCGATGCGCAGCGTGCTGAGGGTGGAATTGGGGGGTGTCATGGTGGGGATAGACTAGGGTGATTCAGCAGGCCAGTCGAACAGGCGGCCGCAGGAGGAACGATGCTCATTCGGAATGTCAATGAGGTGCCGGACGCGCCGGTGCAGATGGATGGTGTGTCAGGGATTCGGATGGCGCTGATGGTGGGGCGCGAGGATGGGGCGCCGCACTTTGCGCTGCGGTCATTCAAGTGCGAGGCGGGTGGGCATGCGCCCAAGCACAGCCACGACTATGAGCACGAGGTGTATGTCGTGTCGGGCCGCGGCGAGGTGTTGTTGGAAGGCGAGTATCGACCACTGAAGGCGGGCGATGTGGTGTTTGTGCCCGCGGACCAGGAGCACCAGTTCCGAGCTGCAAAGGATGAGGGGATGCACTTCCTATGCCTTGTGCCGGTCGAGCGGAATTGTGGTGGGGACACGCCCGGCAGTTGACTAGGACGCTTCGAGCGCGGCTTGGCGTTTGCGCAGGGATGCATCGTCGCGCCAGATGCGGATGAGCAGGAAGATGATGCCGAGCAGCAGTGCTGCGTCTGCGACGTTGGAGACGTAGGGCCAGACTTCGGTGCGCCCGCCGGGCAAGGTGATGCCAAAGGGGAACTCGACGCCGGGCAGTGGGTGTATGAAGTCGCGCACGCAGGCAAAGCTGAGCCGGTCGTAGAGGTTGCCCAAGCCGCCCGAGATGATGAGCCCGATGGCGATGTGCGACCACGTCTCATTGGCGCGGGTCCACTTGGCGAAGAGGTAGATGGCGAAGAGCAGGGCAACGCCCGTAAAGCCAATGAAGAACCAGCGTTTGCCCTGGCCCGAGCCAAAGACTGCGCCGCCATTGAGCACGAGCTTGAACTCAAGGAGTTTCGGGATGGCGGTGATTGGCTTGTGCACGGGCACGAGGATTTGCAGGCCGCGCACGTCTTTGGCCATCTGCGTGAGCACCTGCTGGCGATCGACGGTGACTGGTCGGTCGGCAACGTGTTCGAATGCGACGGATTTGGAGGCGAGATCGAGGGCGAGCGCGAGGGTCGTTGCCACGATGAGCACGATCCAAGCGCGTCTTGAGCGCCATGCCGGCGGCGCGACAGCGGAGGGTGCGATGTGCGGTTGCTGCGTCATGGCGCGAGCCTTGTGCTACAGCAAGCCCAGGTGTTCCATCTCGCGAGCGCCTTCGATGGAGTACCGCGCCCAAGGCGTGTTCTCAAGGCGCTCGGCATTGATCTGAACGCCCAGGTACTCGCAGATGCCGAAGGTGTTGTCGGCGATGCGGCCCAGCGCGTCGTCGATCTCGCGCAGGAGTTTGCGTTGGCCCGCAGCGAGATCAAGATTGAGTGATTGGTCATAGGTGTCCGAGCCAGCGTCGGCCATGTGCTGGGGCAGACTTGAAAGGGAGCCCGAGCCACCGCCAGTCAATGCCTCGGTTTCCATGTTGGTAACATCGCCCACGAGCTGAGCGCGCTTGAGCAGCAGGATTTCCTTGTAGTGGTCGCGCTCTTTCTTCGAGAGCGGGCTCTTGGTGAGGCGCTTCTCGGCGGGCGCGGCAGCGATGCGCTTGCCTTCATCCTTGAGCTTGGTGAGTCCTGCGGCGGCGGCAAGTTTCTTGGCGGCCGCGGCGCCGTCGTCAGCGCTCGAGAAGAAGGTGCGAAAGCGCGGGGCGGCGGGCTTCTTGGGCTCGGGCTTCGCCTTTGGCTCCTTGGCGGACTTTGTTGAGGTCTTGGCGCTTGTGCTCTTGCTCGACTTGGGCGCGCTCTTGGACGACTTGGCGGGGGCCTTCTTGGTCGGCGCCTTCTTCGTCGTGTCCTTCGTTGTGGACGTCTTCTTCTTGGTCGGTTTGGGCGCGGCGGCCTTCTTCGAGGTCTTCTTTGTGGTCGTCTTCTTCGTGGTCGTGGAAGCCATCTTCGTCTTTCCGGTGCGAGACGACTTCTTCGCGGCGGGCTTGGTCTCGGATGCAGGGGCCGCCGAATCAGTTGTGGGGACGTTCTTGGTCGACTTGGCCGAGGTCTTCTTTGTCGGTTTCTTCTTTGTGGCCTTGGCGCCAGTGGACTTCTTGGAGCGCGCAGGGGTCTTGGCGGACGGCGAGGCGGTGGCCGCCTTCTTTGTGGTCTTGCGCTTGGTCTTGGCGGAAGTCGGCATGATGCAGGCTTGTTGAATCCCCGTAAGCTCTTTCAGAGAATGGGCTTACGTCGATTTCGTGATGAATCGAAGCGGCGGAAGATAGCAAAGGCGGACGTTGGGGTCAATCGGTCAGCTGGTAGAGCTGCGCCGGGGCTCACCTACCTTGCCAAGCGCGCGGAAGCGTTCATAGCGCTTGGGCGGGAGAGATTCCGGCTTCAGTCGCGTGAGTTCAGCCAACTGGTCGACGATCCAGCGCTCGATGGAGGTCGCGGTCTTGTCGGGGTCGCGATGCGCGCCACCCACGGGTTCCTTGATGATTGTGTCAACGATGCCGAAGCGCTTGTTGTCCTTGGCGGTGAGGCAGAGTGCGGTGGCGGCCTCGGCGTTGTTCTTCGGGTTCGCTTCCTTCCAGAGGATCGCAGAGCACCCCTCCGGCGAGATCACGGAGTAGTAGGCGTGTTCGAGCATGGCAACGCGATCGGCGACAGCGATGCCAAGCGCGCCACCAGAGCCACCTTCGCCAATCACGATCGAAAGGATCGGTGTCTTGAGCGTGCTCATATCGCGCATGTTGACGGCGATGGCTTCGGCTTGGCCGCGTTGCTCAGCGCCGAGGCCGGGGTATGCGCCTGGCGTGTCGACGAAGGTCACGATGGGCAGGCTGTATTTCTCGGCAAGGCGCATTTTGAGCATCGCCTTTCGATAGCCCTCGGGGTGGGCGCACCCGAAGTGGCAGGCGAGCTTCTCGTTGGTGTCTTTGCCTTTGTGGTGGCCCACGAGCAGGCACTTGTGCGAGCCGATGCGTCCAAAGCCCGTGACGATGGCGGGGTCGTCGCCAAAGCGGCGATCGCCATGCAGTTCGACGAAGTCTTTGACGATGCGCCTGATGTAGTCGCGAAAGAGCGGCCTGTCGGGGTGCCGCGCGACGCGGACGGTCTCCCAGGGCGTGAGATTGTTGTAAATCTTTTTGAGCGTGTCGCGCTGGGTCTTTTTGAGCTCGGCAATGGCGGGAGCGCGGTCCGGGGTGGCCTCACCGGCGGCCGGGTCGCGCTCGAGGGCATCGAGGGCGGCGTCGATCTCGGCCAGAGGCTTTTCGAATTCGAGTGTGTAGGGAATCGCCATGGCTGGGTCTGTAGTGTAGTCGGCATGGCGACGGAGCTGCTTGTAATCGGTGGGGGGTCGATGGGGGGCGCGATCGTGCGTGGCGCGATTGGCGGCGGGCGAGCGACCACGTCGGTTGCGGTGGTCGAGCCCAACCCAGACCGACGGACGGAATTCAAGGCATTGGGCGTGGCGGTCGTCGCCTCGGTGGCGGAGGCTCCGAGGTTGACACATGGGGCAATGGTGCTGGTCGCGGTGAAGCCGCAGGTCTGGCCCCAGGTGGCCCCTGCGGTTCAGCAAATCGTGGAGGGCTCGGATCGCGGTCGGCTCGTGGTCAGCGTGATGGCAGGGGTGAACACGAGCACCTTGGCGCTCGGACTGGGACCCGATGCCAGGATCGTGCGCACGATGCCGAATCTTGGGGCGCTGGTCGGCGCGGGGATGACGGCGGTGGCAGCGGGCCCGGGGGCGACGAGCGAAGACCTGGCGGACACCCGAGCGATCTTCGAGCCGATCGGGCAGGTGATGAGCCTGGACGAGGACCTGATGGACGCGTTTACCGGGGTTGCGGGGAGTGGCCCGGCCTATGTCTTCTTGCTCGCGGAGGCGATGGCGGCGGCGGGCCAGGCGGCTGGGTTGAGTGAGGCGGACGCGGCAAGGGCGGCCAGGCAGACGGTCGTCGGGGCGGCACGCGTGCTCGAGGGGGACGACCGATCGGCAGCCCAGCTGCGCGAGGCGGTCACCAGTCCCGGGGGGACCACGGCGGCGGCGCTCCGGGTTTTGGCGGAGCGGGGGTTCGGGAGAATCTTGGGGGATGCGATCAAAGCGGCGCGGGATCGGGGGCGGGAGTTGGGCGCATGACACGCGCCGGGCTCAACCGCCAATAATGAGATCGGTATCAGGAATTGAGATGGGCTCACCAGCGTGATAGGTGCGCGCAAGCACCGGGGCGCACGATCGAGGGGAATGCGATGTTCAAGCGAGCAGGGACGGGTCTGAAAGGGATGTTGGCGGCGGCGGTGGTCGCGGGCGTGGCGATGGTGTGCGCGCCGGCGGCTCATGCTCAGATGGGAGCGGAGTGGGGGCAGTTGTTTGACCCGCCCGTGAACAGCCGCGAAATGGAACAGATTGAGAAGACCCTGAAGCTGGATGACGCGCAGACGGCGCTGGTGGAGGACCTGCAGTCGGCGATGCTTGCAGAGTTCGAACGATTGTCTGGGATCATGCGGCAAATCGTGCAAGACGCACAGGAAGAGGTGCGCGAGACGGGCCGCAACGACGTGTGGGTTGAGATCGGCAAGAAGGCGCAGGACTTCGGCGAGAAGAAGAAGTCGATGCAGAAGCAGCTGTTTGAGGACATCAAACTGGTGCTGAACGAGGAGCAGTTGGGGCGTTGGCCGGCGGCGGAGCGGCGGTGGTATCGCGGGCAGATGATGGGCAACCGTCAGCTCGGGTTCATGTCTGGGCTGCGTGCCGATTTGGTGGTGATTACGGAAGACATGCAACTCAGCGCTGAGCAGGCGGAGGCCATTGCGCCGGTGGTCGACCAGTATGAGCGCGAGGTGGATCGGGAACTGCATGCGTTTGAGGATCTCGCGGAAGAGCAGAAGGAAGAGTGGGAGAAGCTGCGCGAGGATGGCTTCTTCACCAACATGGATAAGTTCAACGAGCTGTTCAGTGACCTGCGGGACAAGCTCGTGACGGTGCGCGACCTGAACGGGAAGTACCGCGACCAGATTGCGCTGCGTTTGGAAGGCGAAGCAAAGAGCAAGTTTGAGAATGCCTATGACAAGGCGGCGTTCCCCGCGCTCTACAAGGATTCGTATGTCGACGCCGGCATGCGCACCGTGCTGGAAATGCCGGACCTGACGACGGAGCAGCGTGCGGAGGTTGAGGCGCTGGAAGCGCGGTATGGGCAGGAAGTCGCGGCGTTGAACAAGAAGATCGAGAAGGCCACGCTGGATGCGGACGAGACGGTGAACATCCAGACGCTGATGAGCGGCGGCGCCAAGAGTGAAGAAAAGAATGCGCTCGAGGCGCAGAAGAAGGACTTGCAGCAGGAGCGCTATGCGCAGCTGCGGGCGATCCTGACTGAAGAGCAGGCGGCGAAGCTGCCAAGCCCTGAGGGCGACGACTGGCGGAATACGAAGCTGGACTTCTAGCCGCCTGGCCCTGGGCACTACACTCGGGAAATGGATGAGGCCGAGTTCGTGACGCCTGATGTTGCAGTTGCGCCCGCGCCGGGCGTAACGCCCGACGGGCTCATCACGGCGGACGTTGCATGTGGGCGGTGCGCGTATTCGCTGAAGGGACTGAACATTGCGCAGCTGTGTCCGGAGTGCGGCACGCCTGCGCGTCCGAGCGTGATGGGAGGGCGGCTCGAGGCGGCCTCGCCTGCGTATGTGACGCGGCTGTATCACGGCGCCATCTGTGTGTCTGTCGCGACGGCGCTGATCATCGTGCTGGGGCTTGTGCAGGTGGTGACGGGGGTGATCAGCGCATTCGGACTCGTGCCGACGGCGGTGCAGGTTGGGCTCAGCATCCTTGCGCTGGTTGCTTCGATCGTTGGTTTTGCGGGGTTGGTGTTGTTCTTGATTGGATGGTGGGTGTTGACGGCGCCTGACCCGGTGCGCCGGGCGGCGATGTTGAAGGACCGCGCTCGGAAGACGACGCGCGCTGGCGTGCTGCTCTTGTGCTCGATGCCGATTGCGATTGCGATTGGTGTTGGGATCAGCGTGGTTGGGTTGGCGATCGGTGCGTTGCTGGCGGTGTTCTTGGTGCTGGGCGCAGCGCTGGCGACCTTTGCAGGACTGTTCGTGCACTACTACGGGTCGTTGAACTACCTGATTGTGCTGAGCGAGCGCCTGGATCCGGGGACAATTGCAGTGCGCGCAACGCGGCTCATGTGGCTCGGCCCACTGTTGATGATTCTGGGGAGTTGTCCGAGTTTGCTGTTGGGCGGAACGCCCGGGATTGCGCAATCGATCGGCTTGGTGCTCGTGGCTGCCCCGGTGGTGGCGTGGGTGCTGTACTGGGTGCTGATCGAGGAGTTGCGACAGGGGTTGAAGGATGTTCGTCAGGCGCAGACGAACGTGGCCTAGTGCGCGAGCGTGCGCTCAATGCGCCGGTCGGGGACGAGCCACATAAGTGCGACGGCGATGTAAATCGCGATCGCAATCCAGTGGTGGACGAACGCGAGGGCGATCGAGGCGGCGTAGAGTGCGGCGGAGGTCTTGCCCTTGACGTCTTTGCCCACGGCGTGGCGCAGCTTTGAGTCTTCGCCCTGGTCGCGAATGATGGCGGTTTGCAGAATCACGTAGGCGAGACCCGCCATGAAGAGGACGATGCCGTAGAGGGCGACGGGCAAGGTGGCGAAATGATTCTCGCCCATCCAGCCTGTGGCGAACGGAACAAGTGAAAGCCAGAAGAGCAGGTGGAGGTTTGCCCAGAGGATGCTGCCCGTGACGCGCTGGGTGGCGTGGATCATGTGATGGTGATTGTTCCAATAGATGGCGATGTAGATGAAGCTCAGGATGTAGCTGAGGAAGACGGGTAGTAGTGGTTGAAGCGATGCGAGGTCCTCACCGTGCGGGACCTTCAACTCGAGGACCATGATGGTGATGATGATGGCGAGGACGCCATCGGAGAAAGCTTCGAGGCGGCTGGGTTTCATGGGGGGAAGGTAGCGAGTTGTAAGATTGCGGGATGGCGCGGCGCATCAGGCAAGCTGGCAAAGTGGAGGTCAAGTCACTTGAGGTGCATGCGGATGGCAGGATCTGTGCGGATGTGCGATGCGTGACCTGCGGCTATGACTTGATCCATGTGCCGATTGAAGGGGTGTGCCCCGAATGCGGGACTGAGGCATACAGGTCGACGGGAGTGATGATTGCGGCCCGCGATGGGCTCGTGGTCGGCGATGCAACATGCGGGAGTTGCGGCTATGACCTGCGAGGGCTGCCTGCGCACGGTGCGTGCCCGGAATGCGCATCTCCGATTCGTCCGAGCATCCTCGGATCGCGGCTTGAAGCGGCGGCGCCCGAATATGTCACGAAGCTCGCGCGCGGAGCGATGCTCGTGTCGATCGCATCGGTGCTGGCATTTGTCTTCGTCGGCGCCCAGTTGTTGCATGGCGTTCTTGAGCTCTTTGGATTGGTGAGCTTGGGCGCCGCGGGCAGTGATGTGCTCGCCGGGGTGGCTGCGACAGGGTCGTTGGTTGCGCTGGGTGTGTATTTGGTCGGATGGTGGTTGTTGACGGTGAAGGACCCGGTGCGCGGCAAGGCCATGGTCGCGGACAGGGCACGGCGGTCGTGTCGCTTCGGCCTTGTGTTGATGGTGCTGGTGTTTCCGTTGCTGATCATCTCGATGCTGGCATCAAGTGGCGGGCGGTTTGCGCCTGGGTCTATGGTTTTTGGATTCGGCGCGTTGTTCGGATCGGTGCTTACGTTCATTGGCACGATCTTGCAGTACGTGCGATCGATGACGTATGTGGGGCTGATGAGCACCCGGTTTTCGAGGCCCCGCGTGCGTGCCTATGCGGACTCGATGGCGTGGATTGGGCCGCTGACTGTCATCTTCACCAGCCTGATTGCTGCGATCATGGCCAATTCGGCGGGCGGGAGCCTGGTTGTTGCGACTGTGATCGGCAACCTCGGGCCGGCGGCGATGCTCGTGATGTATTGGCACCTCATGGAGCAGGTGCGTCGGGCGTTGCGTGAGGTGCGCGCGGCGCAGGAAGCGCGACCTGCACAACCGCCGGGCGTGCAATAGCACCCCCGCGCTTGCGCTTGGGGCTGGTTTGAGGGCGGTCAGGCGGCTTTGCGCACCGTGCCGGCGATGCCGTCGCGGGTGACGTAGAAGAGGCGATCGGTGATCGGGTAAGGCAGGCGGTCGAAATCGTGCTCGACGCGTTCTGCGATGCGCTCGAGGAAGTTCTCGGAGTCGGCGCCGAGTGCAAGGAACATGTCGCGCGAGGGGGTTGCGACGTAGAAATCGCCGCCAAACTCCGGCGCGAGTGTTTCAAAGAGATCGGACAGCAGGATGCGCGAGGCGTCGTAGCCGTCTTGCATGACGAGGAGAATGGCCTTGCCGCCGTCTTCTGCTTCGACGGTGCGGAATTCGAGGGTCGGCGCGTATTGGTCGAGGTTGGCGCGGGCGACGGCTTCAAGCTCTTCTTCGTTGACGCCCCAACGGGCCATTTGTTCGGTGGTGACCGAGACAGTCATGTTGGGCAGGTCGATGACGAAGACGATGACGGTGTCGTTCACAAAGGGAATGTGTGCGACGAGGTCGCGCGAAAGGTGGTTGAAGATGCTCTCGGGCTGAACGCGCGGCATGATGCGGGTGCGCGCCGCTTCCCAGGGCATGGTGTTGACGGCAAAGGTCTGTTCGTCGAAGAGGTGGTCGAGGTATTGCTCGACGATTTCGACGCCGCGGTCCGCGTCGGTGACGACCAGGCGGTGGAGGTTGTCCAAGTCGAGGCGTCGACCATCGACGATGAGTTCACCGGGACTGGCGAGCTCGACATCGAGGTCGGGCTTGATGCGCGAGAGGATCGCACAGACTTGTTCGGCGAAGGCTCTTGGATCGTTTGGGAGTCGAGTCATTCTGCGGACCTTCACGGTGCACCCCTGGCAACAGTTTGGTTGAATCGGACGACGACGGCGTCCGGTGTTGTTGGCTTTGCGGCTATCGGTCGATCATGCTTGGTAATGAGACCACCCTGGCGGGGTCGCGCGAGATAACGTGACAGGGGACGCGTTCCGAGGCACGGTTCACGGCAGGGGTTGCGCACTTCGCGAAGCTGTCCGCAGGTTGTCCCGAAGCTTCCCGGAACCTGGCGGGGTCGGTGCGTGAGCGTGGGCGTACACTGTGGGGATGACTTCGACGGTGCGACATTGCGTGGTCAACGGGCCGGGCGGCGTGATTGAGGTCGGGCGAGACCGCGGGTTGGTGGTGATTGCCGGGCCATGCGTATTGGAGTCGGATGACCTTTGCCAAGAAGTGGCGGAAGTGGTGCGCGACGCGTGTGGGGCGTTGGGGCTCGGGTACATCTTCAAGGGATCATTTGATAAGGCGAACCGGACCAGCGGGTCGTCGCCGCGCGGGCCGGGCATGGAGCGAGGGCTCGAGATGCTGAGCCGCGTGCGCGCGCAGGTGGGCGTTGCGGTGACGACGGATGTGCACGAGGCAGCGCAGGCGCAGGATGTGGCGCAACATGTTGACCTGTTGCAGATCCCGGCATTCCTGTGCCGGCAGACGGATCTGCTGGAGGCGGCATCGGAAGCAGCAGTCCAGCGCGGGCGGGGCATCAACATCAAGAAGGGACAGTTCCTCAGTCCAAAGGAGATGTTGGGGCCGATTCGCAAGTGTGAGGCTGCGGGGTGCAGCAACGTGTTGGTGACGGAGCGCGGCACGTTCTTCGGGTATCACCGGTTGGTGACGGATTTCATCGGTATGGGTGACCTGATGGATCTGGCGGAAGTGGAGGCGGTTCGGGATTGGTCGCCGCCACCAGTGTGTTTTGATGCGACGCATTCAGCGCAGTTGCCCGGGGCGAGTTCGACGACGGGCGGTCGGCGTGATCGTGTGGAGTTGCTCGCGCGGGCGGCGGTTGCGGCGGGTGTTGATGCTGTGTTTCTTGAGTGCCACCCCGATCCTGCCAATGCCCAGAGCGATGCTTCGACGATGTTGGCCTTGGCGGATGTACCGAAGTTGCTTGAGGAGTTGGCGTCGATTGCGCAGGTGGTACGCAGCGGGCGCCGGGTCGCGCCGAAGGCGGAGCGTGTGATCGCGGGGCAGCGCTGAGCGCTAGGATTGGATTGCCATGAGCATGGGTATCAAATGCGACATGTGCGATCGGGAGGCCTCGGTACATGAGGTCGTGGTTGTGAATGGCGAGCGGCGGGAGCGGCACCTGTGCGAGGAGCACGCGCAAGAGGCGGGGGTGCTGCCGACCAAGCCGGGGCCTGACACGATCAGCGCGATGATGCAGAAGATGGTTGCGGCGCAGCACTTGAGCACGGAGAGCCCAAAGCAAGCGGCGCAGTCGTGTCCGCAGTGTGGACTGAGCTTTGCGAAATTCCGAGCGGAGGGGCTGCTCGGTTGCCCTGCGTGCTACGACGCGTTCGCGGATCGGATCGTGCCGCTGCTTGTGCGCGCGCATGATGGTGGTGAACACCATGTCGGGCGCGTGCCCAAGCGAGCGGGGGCGCTGGTCGAGCGGCAGCAGCGGCTCATGGCGTTGCGGCGTGAGCTTGGCGAAGCGGTCGCGCAAGAGCAGTATGAGCGGGCGGCCAAGCTGCGTGATGAGATCGGCATGCTCGAGCAGCCCAATGGCGATGCTGAGGATGCGGGAGAGCGTCTGGCGTGACACGGTTCGACCCCGAGGCCAGTCAATCGTGGCTCATGCGCCCGGGGCGCGAAGGCGATGTGGTGATTTCTTCGCGCGTGCGACTGGCGCGGAATATCGCTGGCTATCCCTTCGTGCATCGGGCGAGCAATGCGCAGCGCGAAGAGATCAAGGAGAAGGCACACGGCAGCCTGATGGACGCCGGCATCATCGGGCGGGGGCGATCGCATTTGATGTGGATCGACCTGGCGGCGTTGCATGCGCTGGATCGACGTGTGCTCTTGGAGCGCAATTTGATTTCGCAGCAGCAGGCGAAGAGCGAACCGTGGCGCGGGCTGTGCATTTCGACCCCCGACGAAGAGTATGCGGTGATGGTGAATGAGGAGGATCACTTGCGGTTGCAGGTGGTGCGGCCGGGACTCGAGCTTTCAAGCGCGTTTCGTGAAGCGGTGACGGTGGATGATCAGTTGGAGTCGCGGTTGGACTATGCGTTCTCGCCGCGGTTTGGATATCTGACGGCGTGCCCGACGAACGTGGGGACAGGGATTCGTGTGTCAGTGATGTTGCACCTGCCGGCGCTGCGCCTCACGGGTGAGCTGGACAAGTTCCGCCGGGCGGCCAAGGCAATGAGTCTGGCGGTGCGCGGCGTGCATGGCGAAGGCAGCGAGACACTCGGGGATTTCTATCAGGTGTCGAACCAGGTCACGCTTGGGCGCAGTGAGCAAGACATCCTGATGCAGTTTGAGCACGAAATCCTGCCGCAGATCATGGAATTTGAGCGCACGGCGAGGAAGTCGCTCGTGAGCAAGCGACGCGTCATGTTAGAGGATCAGGTGCATCGGGCGCTGGGTGTGTTGCGATCCGCACGTCTGATGAAAGCGGAAGAGGCGACGCAATTGCTCAGCCATGTTCGACTTGGTGTCGTGGCGGAACTGGTGCGGGGCATCAAGTTGGAGCAGTTGACTTACTTGACCGTGCTCATTCAGCCTGGGCACTTGCAGCGGCTTGTTGGGCGAGCGTTGGACCAAGCGGAGCGGCGCGTCGAGCGTGCGACGGTCTTGCGCGAGCGCTTGGCGGATGCGTGCGGCTAGGCGATGACGCAGCGCGAGCGCGAAGTCAGGCAACAACGGTTCCAGTGGCCTCCAGCGCCGCTTGTGGAGCAGGCGCTGGTTCGCTCGGCTGACGAAAGTGCAACAGTGACGATTGCGCCGCCGCGCGGTGCGAGGGAGTATGTGCGCGACTTGTGGGCGCACTTCGAGCGGTTGGTGCTTGCGCCCACAGTGATGCCGGCGGGTCAGGCGATGGCGCAGTATGAGGCCGATGCGCCTGGGCTGTATTGCGAGCGGTGCGGCGGGACGATCGGACCTTTTGAACAGCGCGAGTTTGGGTGTGGCGCGTGCCACGACCAGCGACTGCGATGCGAGCGCATGGTGCGGCTTGGGGCGTATGAGGGCGAGCTTGCGCAATGGGTGGGGGTGTTGAAGTTCCAGCGGGTGCGGCCCTATGGGGTGGAGCTTGGCAGAAGGCTTGGTGCGGCGCTGCGCGAGGCCGGGGTGCTGGAGGGGCTGCCGCCGGGCGGGCTCGTTGTGCAGGCGGTGCCCATGAGCAGGCGTCGGCGCATGGGACGGGGGATCGAGCATGCCCAGGTGATCGCCAAGGCAGTGGGGGCAGCGTTGGGGGCACCGGTGGCGCGGGGGCTCTGGCGGGCGCATCGTCCAAGCCAGCTGGATGTGCCGGCGGGGCAGCGCGAGGCCAACGTGCGGGGGACGATCGGATTGCGGCGGAATGCGTGTTTTTCAGGGCAGCGGGTGGTATTGGTGGATGATGTGCGAACCACAGGGGCGACGATCGAGGCAGCGGCACGCGGGGTTCTGGACATGAAGCGGGGCGCCCGGGTGGCGGGGCCCCGTGGGGCGGATTCCGTGTGGGGCGCGGTGGTGAGCGTGACACCCAGGGATTGATGGGCCTGGTCGGTTTGTGGAGGGCGCGTGGGGAATCGGTCGCGGAGAGGGGTCGGCTTGACAGGCGAGGGGGGCTTGTTACAGTGTCGGACCGCACTCAGCCCAGCGGCTGGGGTCGGTGCAATCTGGTCTTCGCGGATGCGAAGGCAAGGTTGCTCATTCTTTGACAAGTGAACAGTTGGGGAACCGCAAGAATGTGCGGTCGTGACAAGGGTGCGAGCCCGCATGCTGTTGCAAGCTGTCATGACCTCACAAACAAAGCTCGTCGGGTGTCACAGCACCTGGCGTGCTCAAGTGGTTCTCGTAGCTCGTGTGTCTATTCGTAACGCGATGGATGCATGAGCGCCCTTGAGTGATAAAGAACTGTCGGGGTTTGCCGCCTCGGCAGCGGTTGCGTGGCAACACGCAATCGGGACCGCGTGGCACGAACGTGTCACGTGTGCCGGATTGGCTCTCAATGAATTCGATCCGCCTTTGGCGGACATTGAAAAATCAATTGAAGAGTTTGATCCTGGCTCAGCTTGAACGCTGTCGGCATGGCTAAAACATGCAAGTCGAGGGAGAAGCCCGCTTCGGTGGGTGGAAACCGGCGGAAGGGCGAGGAATACGATCGAACGTGCCCCGAGGTGGGGGATAGCGTCGGGAAACTGACGGTAATACCCCATGTGCTCTCCGGAGGAAAGCTACGGCGCCTTGGGAGCGGCGATCGTCCTATCAGGTTGTTGGTGAGGTAACGGCTCACCAAGCCACAGACGGGTAGCGGGTGTGAGAGCACGACCCGCCGCATCGGAACTGAGACACTGTCCGGACTCCTACGGGAGGCTGCAGTAACGAATCTTCCGCAATGCACGAAAGTGTGACGGAGCAATGCCGAGTGTGGGATGAAGCGGTTTTGCCGTGTAAACCACTGTCAGGACCTCGGAAGAACTGA
>JAGQOH010000041.1 GCA_020427635.1 Phycisphaerales bacterium | reverse complement strand
CCTGTGTACAACATCACCGCGTCACTGGAACCGGGCGAGAACGTGACGATCGAGTTCGTGGCGGATACTGCAGGCACGTTTCCCTTCTATTGCTCCGAGTTCTGCTCGGCGCTTCACCTGGAGATGATGGGCTACCTCATGGTCGAGCCCAACTGACCGACCACTGCGCGGGGCGTGAGAGCGCCCCGTGCGTCTTCAACCTCGCGGGCGAAGATCGCCCGCACCCGGCGGAGGAATCAACCAATGAGCCCGCTCATCGATCGGATACTTGGCCCAAGAATCAGCCCCAAAGAGGCCTCGAAGCACTCGCTGAAGTACGGCACGCCTGGGTTCCTGCTGCTCGCGGCGCGGGTGCTGCTGCTGGTCTCGCTCTTCCTGCCCTACTGGCACATGGAGCTCCAGGCGCCGCAGTACCCCGACGGGCTGCACATGACGGCGTATCTGAACGTGCTCTCGGGCGACGTCGCCGAGATCGACGGGCTGAACCACTACATCGGGATGCGGTCGCTTTTTGAGGCCGCCGCCATTGAGCGGACGATCGGCGTGTTCATCATGATTGCGTTCGTCGTCATGCTAGAGTTGGCGGCGTACATCCACACGCGGTGGGCGGCGCTGCTCGTCGCGCCGGTCGTGTTTTTCCCCGCGGTCTTCCTGGTCGACCTGCACCTGTGGATGCGTCACTTCGGCCTGAACCTCGACCCGAACGCCCCGCTGTCGAACGCCGTGAAGCCCTTCGTCCCTACGGCGATCGGGAAGGGCGGCATCGGACAGTTCGTGACCATCGCGACACCCGGGACGGGGCTGATTCTGGCGGCTGTTGCGTCGGTCGTGCTGATCGCGGCGTTGTACTTCCACCGGCGCGCGTACCTGCCCCTTCTGAAACAGCAGCACGCAGCTTCCTGATCAAGGCACCGCATGAGACTCGCAGGCTTCGGCATCCTGGTTTCACTCGTCGCCACGGCGGTCGTGCGTGCGGATGATCGCACGGGGGTTGCCCCTAGGCCGGTCTCAGTCGTCACCGAGATGATCGAGCACGCCGAGACGGGCGACGAGATCCACGTTCCTGCCGGGGTCTACGAAGGGAATCTCGTCATCCGGAAGTCTGTCGTCCTGGACGGGAGCGAGGGCGCCGTATTTGACGGCCTCGGCAAGGGCACCGTCATCGAAGTGCTGGCGGAAGGCGTTACGATCCGGGCGTGCGCCATCCGGGCGTCGGGTGATGATGTCACCGGTGAGCCCGCGGGCATCCGGGTCGTCGCGGCGGACGCAACGATCGAGTCCAACACCATCGAGGACACCTTGTTCGGGATCGACCTCAAGCAGGCGCCCGACGCGGTGATCCGCGGCAACACCATCGCCGGAAAAGACCTCGATCCCGGGCGCCGCGGTGATGGCATCCGACTCTGGTGGAGCCACGGGAGCACCGTCGAGTGCAACACCGTTCGCGCCTCGCGGGACATGGTCTTCTGGTACTCCGAGAACCTCCGAATCGTGCGGAATACCGTGTCCGACAGTCGGTATGGGCTGCACTTCATGTACAGCCACGACACAGTGCTCGAAGAGAACGACTTGCGGGCCAACTCGGTCGGCATCTACCTCATGTACAGCAACCGGATCACGCTCAAGGGCAACCGGCTGACGAACAACCGGGGCGCCAGCGGGTACGGTATCGGGCTTAAGGACTGCGACGACATCGCCATCACCGGCAACGCCTTGCTCGCCAACCGCGTCGGTGTCTACATCGATAACAGCCCGTCCTCGGTTGACTCGACCGGGCTGTTCGAGTCGAACATGATCGCGTTCAACGAGATCGGTCTGCTCGCAACGCCGAACACGCACGACAACGTGTTCACAAGAAACGCGTTCGTCGAGAACGAAGACCCCGCCGCAACTCACGGGCGAGGTCGGCTGGTCAGCAACACCTTTGCCCGCGAGGGCGTCGGGAACTACTGGTCCGACTACGCCGGGTTCGATCTCGACGGCGACGGCGTCGGCGACGTGGTCTATGAACCCAAGAGCCTCTTCGGCGCCATGCTCGCGAACGAGCCGAACCTCCGCTTGTTCGTGCACAGCCCGGCCCAGCAAGCGATCGAGTTCACCGCCCGAGCCCTGCCCGAGCTGCGACCCGAGTCCACGCTGATCGACCCGTCGCCCCTCGCCGAGCCGCCAACGATCGAGCTGACGCTCGCGCACGGCTCGGGATCGGGAGGATGGCGCATGGCGCTGCTCGCCACCGGTCTGCTTTCGACCGCCATCGGGTGCGTCGTGGTCGTAGGCGTCGAGCGGGGACTCCCCGAACCGAAGACAGGAGAGCGGGCATGATCCACGCAGCGGGTGTGACCAAGCGGTTCGGTCGGGTGAGCGCCGTCTCGGACGTGTCATTCGGTCTTGATCCGGGCGCCTCGATGGCCCTGTGGGGAAGCAATGGCGCGGGCAAGACCACGCTGATCCGGTGCCTGCTCGGCGTGATGCGCTGCAAGGGGCGAGCGAGCATCGGCGGGGTCGATGTTCGGCGCCGAGGGCGTCACGCCCGTGCGCTCGTCGGGTACGTCCCCCAGGAACTCGCGTTCCACGACGATGCCCGGCTCGGCTCCGCCATGACGTTCTTCGCGAAGCTCCGCGGCATATCGCGTGATCGGGCGGCCGAGTCGCTCGGGCTGGTCGGGCTGAGCGGGCACGAGCGAAAGCGCGTGCGCGATCTCTCGGGCGGCATGAAGCAGCGCCTTGCGCTCGCCGTCGCCCTGCTGAGCGATCCCCCGCTGATCATCCTGGACGAGCCCACCTCCAACCTCGACGCGGCCGGACGCGGCGAGGTCGTCGAGACTCTCCGGCGACTCCGCGAGGGCGGCAAGACGCTGCTGTTCGCCTCGCACCGCCCCGACGAAGTCATCTCGCTGGCGGGTCGGGTGCTGGTGATGGAGCGGGGCCGCATCGTCCGTAACACGACGCCCGCCGAGCTGTGGCCGACCGAGAAGCCGGTCCAGGTCGTGCGTCTCTATCTGGAGATGGCGAGCGAAGCAGACGCCGCCGACGCGCTCCGTGACGCCGGGCACGCGGTGCATTTGAACGGGCACGGGCTGTGCGTCGCGGTGCCACGTGATCGCAAGGCCGAGCCGATCGGCGTGCTCGCGCGCCAGAATATCGAGGTGCGCGATATCGAGGTGCTCGAAGACGTCCAGATCCCCGGGGGTGACCGATGAGCGCGATCACATCATCACGTGCCGACACGATCCCGTCCGCCCCGGCGGCTCCGCCGCTCGTGCGCGGCATCACGCGGTTCGCCCGGCGTGAATTCCGCGACGCACTCGCGAGCAAGTGGTTCCTGCTCTACACGCTCGCGTTCACCGTGCTCGCCGTCGGCGTATCAGTGCTGTCCCTGAGCGGCGTCGGGTCGCACGGGTTCGCCGGGTTCGGGCGGACCGCGGCGGGGCTGCTCAACCTCATCATGCTCGTCGTGCCGCTCATGGCGCTCACGGCCGGCGCGGGCTCCATCGCGGGCGAACGGGAGCGGGGCACGCTGCTGTACCTGCTCGCGCAGCCCGTGTCGCGCACGCAGGTGCTGCTGGGCAAGTACCTCGGACTCGCGGCGGCGCTGGTCTGCTCGCTGTGCGTCGGATTCGGCGTCAGCGCCGGCGTGCTCGCGTGGCGGACGGGCGGCGTCGGCATCGGGGCGTACGCCATGCTCGTTGGGTTCACCGCCATGCTCGCCCTCGCCATGCTCTCGCTCGGGATGCTCATCTCGGTCATCTCCCGGCGCACCACGGTCGCGACGGGCCTCGCCCTGTTCGCGTGGCTCGCGCTCGTGTTCGTGAGCGATCTCGGGCTCATGGCCAGCTCGGTGCTGCTGAAACTGCGCGTGCAGGAAATCTTCGGGCTCGCGGCGGCCAACCCGCTCCAGTCGTTCAAGATGGCCGTCATCGTGAACATGAACGCCTCCCTCGACGTGCTCGGGCCCGTCGGCGCGTACGCCTCGAACACACTGGGCGCCGGGCTTCCCTGGGTGCTCGCCTCGTCACTGGTTGCGTGGACACTCGTGCCGCTCGCGTTGGCCGTGGTTCTGTTTGCAAGAAGGGGTTCGGTATGAGAAGGCTCATTCCTGTTGTCGCGGCAGCTACATCGTTCGCGCTGATCGCGGGATGTGAGGAGCAGTCCGCGGAGGCCCCGCCGACGATCAGGCTCGGCGACTCCGTCTGCGATCAGTGCAACATGATCATCAGCGACGAACGCTGGGCGACCGCCACGATCATCGACGGCCCGCGCGGTCCCGAACCCCGTCTGTTCGACGACTTCAACTGCCAGGTCAACCACGAGGTCGAGCACCCGGACCTCGAGATCCTCGCACGCTGGTCGCATAGTCACGCCACGGGCGAGTGGGTGCGGACCGAGGACGCGAGCTTCCTGATGTCGCCGAACCTCCACACGCCGATGGGCTCGAAAGTCGCGGCATTCGCGTCGCCGTCGGAGCTCGAAGCCGCGAGACAAGAACTGACCGGCGACACGATGACGTTCGACGTCGCGTGGAAGCGACTCGGCTTCGCCGGGGCCTGCTGCAGCGCTGACGAAGCCGAATCGTCTCACCCCAAACAGGAGCACGACGATGGCCCGTGAAATCACTCTGAGCATGACGGCCGGGCAGATCGCGACCGCCCACCCCGAGCTGATACCCGAGCTTGAGCGTCTTGGCATCGACTACTGCTGCAGGGGAAATCAGACGCTCGATCAGGCGGCAACCGACGCCGGCCTGAGACCGGAGGAAGCCGTCCGCACCCTCATAGCGTGCGAGCCCGATCCCGCCGCTGGCCCCGCCGAGACGATCGACTTCGCGGCGATGTCCATGACCGAGCTCGCTGATCACCTCGAGCAGACACACCACGTCTATGCCCGAGAAACGCTCGACCGGCTCGACACACTCATTTCCAAGTGCGTCGCAGCACATGGCGACGAAGAACCGCGCCTCGCCCAGCTGCAGAGCACCGTCGCGGCACTCACAGAGGACATGCACGATCACTTTATCCGCGAAGAACGCGTGCTCTTCCCCTGGCTTCGCCGGCTCGAGCGGAAGACCGAGATCCAGGGCGGGCCCCCGTGGAGCGTCCGCCGACCGATCGACTGCATGGTGCATGACCACGACGACGTGGGCGAGGCGTTCAGGCGGATCCACGAGCTCACGGATGGCCTGACGGCGCCCGAGGGGGCCTGCTCGACATGGACGCAGTGCTACCGCCTGCTCGGCGATCTCGAGCGCGACACCCACCGGCACATCCACAAGGAGAACAACATCCTGTTCCCGGCGGGCATCGCGGCCGAAGAACGCCTCGGGGGCGGCCCCGCGAAGAAACATCGGAGGGTACCGACGCAGCCCGGCGGTTTCACGCTCATCGAACTGCTCGTCGTGATCGCGATCATCGCGTTGCTGATCGGGATCATACTCCCCGCGCTCGGCAAGGCCCGCTCAGCGGGCCGCTCGGTCGTGTGTCTCGCGAACTCGCATTCGATCGCAACCGCGATGACGATGTACGCCGACGACGACCGGGCGGAGCACTTCCCCACCGCCCGCATGCCCGGCATGGCGATGGACGGCAACCCACCCGCGCCGTTCACCATCTCGTGGGTCTATCTCCTTGCGCCGTACGTCGGCGTCGAGGCCACGCTCCCCGACAACCCCACCGCCGAGGAGATCCGCGCGTTCATCGAGCGGATGCCGGTCTGCCAGTGCCCCGAGGACCACAGCCAGAACTGGGACGCGGTCATGATGCCGCGGCTCGCGTCTTACGGGATCAACGCTTACTTGACGCCCAACCACCCGCCCTACTGGGGCGTGAAGGCGTCGCAGATCGAGTTCCCGTCGCGGTGCGTGCTCAGCGCCGAGCTCACCGAAGAGATGGCGATGGACCACTTCATGCCCATGTTCTGGGGAGACCCGCCGACGGTCGCCAACCCGATGATCCAGGCACGCCAGTGGGATGCGTCCACGCAGCTGCCGAAGGTGATTCAGCACACCCGCCACGGGGGCGAGCGTGCGAACTATGTGTTTACAGACGGGCACGCGGGCCCCCACCCGTTCTCGGATACCTGGGTGCAGGTCGTCGGTGAAACCCCATCACGGAACTGGTACGACCCGAAAGCCCCTTGAACAACGGATAGACGGGCTTTGTCTGGGCACGGACGCACCGGTCGAATCTACAATCTTGACGTTCGGTTTGTTCTCAGCCTTCACTGTCGGCGAGGGAGACGCCGCGATGACGGATCGAGTAGACGCGATGCTGAATGATGAGCTGGCGTGTGCTGGACGTCACTCCAAGCGGAGTTGCTCTCGCGAACCGGCTCGAACACGGGCAATCCCGTGCGCCGTCCGACACAACGCCACAGCGCGTCTGCCCTGACTTGCACTACATTTCGGGGCGATCGTGCACGACATAGGTCGTTTTATCGTCCGAGCGGAGTAGTGCGTTGCTGGCTGAAATCACGTAAGCTCTGATTTCAGCGAAACTTCTGAAAGCGGGTGATCGGATTCGAACCGACGACATTCACGTTGGCAACGTGACGCTCTACCACTGAGCTACACCCGCACACAGTCGCCCGGTCGGCCAAAGCCACCCGGGTCAATCAACGTAGACGCGCCCCGGCGAACTGTCAATCCCGGTGGGCAATCTGGGCCCCACTGGCCCTGCCCCGAGCCTTGCCCAGGGCCTCCATCACCTGCCCGGGCGTGTACGCATTCGCCTGCCAGGGGTGCTCGCGATCCAGCCCCGGCCCATACACCACAAGCAGCGGGATCCCCGTCTGCCCCAGCGCTCGCAGCTTCTCCCACCCCGGCGCCTTCCGGCTGGTCAGATCGACCACCATCGCCAACACATCGCCTTTGCGCAGCTCATCATGCACAGGCTCGCGATGCAGCACCGTCGCCTTCAGCGCCTTGCAGTTCAGGCACCACTCCGCGGTGAAATCGAGCACGACCACTTTGTCTTTGTCCAACGCCGCCTGCAGCGTCGCCTCGTCATACGCCACCCAGATCGAGTGCCTCGCGGTTGCGGTCGTATCCGCGGCCCACGCGATCGCCACCCCACCAATGATCAGGCCCACCACACTGAAGCCCAGGCGGCGCATTGGCTTCTTCGTGATCGCGAACGTCTTGAAGATGAGCCACAGCCCGGACAGTGCCGCGAAGAATGCAACGATCCACCAATGCGTCACCTTGCCCCACCACGGCAGGCTCGTCGCAAGCTTGGGGCGCTCCGAGACATACGCGATCGTCGCGCTCCCAAGGAAATACGCCGCCGCCGCGATCATCAGCAGGCCCATGACCTGCTTGACCAGCTCGCTCGCGGGCCCTGTGCGCGGGATCTTTTGCACCCAACTCGGCTTCGCAGACAAGACCAAGTAGGGAGACGCCATGCCCACGCCGATGAACGTGAAGATCGCAAGGATCGTCGCCGTGGGCAGTGTCGCCGCGCCTGCCAAGAGCGCGCCTGCGACAAACCCAAAGCACGGCAAGCCAAGCACGCCGGTCATCACACCAAACATGAACGACCCAAACGCGCTGTCCGCCTTCGGATTGATCGCATAGACCTTCTGCGGCAGGTTGATCTGGAACATCCCCATGATGCCGACGCCCATCGCGCCGATGAGCACGCCGATCAGCCCCGTGACCCACCAGATGCCGAAGATCACCGACGGATCTGCAAACTCGACGAACAGCGCCGCGGGCAGACCAATACCGACCCAGAACGCGATGACCCCCGCCGCCATCCAAAGCCCGAGATACAGGCTCTTGCCGGGCGAACCTGCGTGATGCGAGATGGTCATCACCTTGATGGGAATGACCGGCAACACGCACGGTGTCAGGTTCAGAATCAAACCGCCGATCGCAGCAAGCAATGCGAGCACGACGATGCCGCCCGTGACGGGAATGCCAAAGAACGTGCGCGAACCGGTTGGCGTGCCCGCAACGCTACTCGTCGGCGCATCGTGCTGCTCGACCTGCTCACCCGGGCGCGTGCCGAGCGTGGAGTCCGCGCGCATGCGGTCGAAGACCGACGCATCGAAACCCGTGTGCGCCGCTGGCACGCCCGGCTCTTGCGACACAAGCACCGTCACGTCGACGGTCTGGTCGTCCGGCGGCATGCACATCGATTCATCGCACGCCTGGAATGAGACCGTGACCTTGAGGCTGTACTCGCCCGCACTTGCATCTGCCCTTAAGACGAGTGGGACGAAGATCGGCGCTACACCGGAATACGTCTTCGCGCTGACAGGTTTCGAGCCCCCGCTGATGTCCGGCACAAGGTTGTCATGCGGCTCGGGCCATTGGATCGGGCCGATGCGATCGACAACGCCGTCAACATCTTGAAGCTCAACTGCCGTGCGCACAGCAAAGTCCCAGTCCCCGGGCAGCACATCCTGCTCGGCGCTGGGCCACGCGTGCCAGCCATCCTGGAACTCCATGGACACCAACACAACCACGCCATCACCAGGCGCCCCGTGGATCTCCTGTCGCAATGGAGCGATGGTCACCACCTCGCCCGCATCGCCGGGCCCCACCACGGCAGGCGCTTCGATCGGTGGCAGGAACTGATCCATCCCCCCGCCCTTGCCCTTACCCAAACCCTGCTCAAACTGGGCCGCCCCAGAAGGCGCAAGAACAACCAACAGGCCAAGAAAGGCGGCGGCAGCAATCACCAGGCGTCGCATCGTCGTGGGGCTCTCCGGGGTGCGGACGGGATTAACGTGGCAGGAGTCTAAGCACCGGGCGGCCCCAGATTGTTCCATCCGGAGCCTGATTGGGGTGGTGCTTCAAGGGGCCGCGCTGACTGCGCCGATAGTGAGCCATAACCCGAGGGGGACTCCCTGCGCTCATGGCTGACCTGCTTGACCAAGCTGATATCGACGCCCTGTTGGCCGCCGTTGACGAAACCGACGCGCCGGAGGAGTCGCAGCAGTCCAAGATCTTCTCGTCGGGGCAGCACCATCGCCAGATCGACGACCACCTGGAAGTCCGCCCGTATGACTTCAAGCGCCCGGAGCGCGTCAGCAAGGACCAGATGCTGGCCCTGCAGACCCTGCAGGAAGGATTCGCGAGAAACTTCGGCGCTTCTCTTTCCGGCTTCCTCCGCACGATCGTTGAAGTCAAGGTCGCCTCCTGCGAGCAGATGACCTACTCGGAATTCATCAGTGGCCTGCCCAATCCCACGAGCTTCAACCTGCTGCAAGCTGACCCGCTCGAGGGGCAGATGTGCTTTGAGCTGAGCCCACTGATCATCTACCCAATCATCGATCGCCTCCTGGGCGGCACCAACCACGAACTCTTCATCCCGCAGCGCCCGCTCACCATGATCGAGGGCCGACTGATCCAGAAGATCCTTGAGCGCGCCGTCAGCGCTTTGGACGAGGCCTGGAGCAGCATCACCCCCCTGACCCACTCCGTCGTTGGCAACGAATCCAACCCGCAGCTCGTGCAGATCGTGCCACCCAACGAAGTCGTCGTCGTCGTTGGCTTCGAGATCCGCATGTCCAACCGCGCGGGCACGATGAACCTCTGCATACCCTTCGCGGTCATCGAGCCCATCATGGAAGACCTGGCCGCACAGAGCTGGTTCAGTGCCGCACGCGTGAAGGGCTCGACCGAATTCGCCAACCGCATCGGCGCCGAACTCTCTCACGCCGCCCTGCACATCTCAGGCACCCTGGCGCGCACCACGATCACCCTGCACGACCTGCGCCAACTCTCCGTGGGCGACATCATCACGACTGAAAAACTCGCAACCTCGCCCATCGTCGTTGAGATCGAGGGTGAGCCCAAGCTGCTTGGCAACGTTGGCCAGATCAAGGGCAAACGCGCGATCAAGGTCTCGCGCGTCATCCGCCGCGGCGATCGCCTCTGATCTACCCGCCCAAGTCCCCTACCGCCTCATCCACGCTTGCCGCGTACTGGAACTTCCCTTCAAGCCGAAGCAGCGCCAGCATCGACCTCGGTTCATCCCCGAGCCCCGCCAGGACCAAGGGCGCGTCCCGATCAGCACAGAACTCCCGAATCTCGAGCAATGCCGCGATCCCGATCGACGTGATCAGCTCGACTTGGCTCAGGTCCAAAACCACCGCCGCATCGTCCCGGTCTGCCAGATCCTGCTCGACCGCCTGGCGCATTGGCCCCGCGGCGGTGTGATCCAGGGCCTCGGGGGCCTCCACCACGAGCACCTGTTCGAGGGAGCCGGCAAGGCGCGTGTTGGGGATGTCGTGCGGCATCTGGCGAACGATGGCGGGCGAAGGGCGACGGGTCAAGCGGGGCACCCCGCCGCCCGGCCGAGTTTGCCCAGTTTGGGTGTTGGCGATAGGATGTGTGGTCCGATCGCACCGGCCATGGGGGCCGGTACGGGAGGGGTGTGTCCAATGTTCGTGGCTCGTACCCATGCTCTGTAAGTGCCGTCATCGTGGTGGTGCTGCGCCCTTCGGGCGCGGGCTGACCCGAAGGCGCGCGTGTCGCGGGAGCGTCAGGATGACCTGACCCGCGAGACGAGAGCGGTTCCCGCGAAGACCTTTCGCGGGGCCTGGTGCTTCACCAGGCACGGGTGACCACGGGCGTGAAGGCACGCGCGTGGCCTCGTCTTTTTTGGGCTTGTCCCAACCAGACGCTCGGCCTCGACAATTCGGTTTGGTTTGACATCCTGACATAGGGCGCACCTGAAGCGCCCGACACGGAGGGGCGCAACGAAGCGCACGACAACATGGCGATCAAAGGCGACGAAATGATCCGCATCATCGACTCCATCGCGCGCGAGCGCGGCGTGGAGCGCGATGTGCTCATCAATGACCTCGAGCAAGCAATGGTCAGCTCGGCGCGCAAGTTCTATAGCTCACTCGACGCCGAAGAATTCGCCTGCACCATCGACCCCATTTCGGGCGAAATGAAGCTCACCCGCCATGGCGAAGTCATGGAGCTTGACCCCGAGAGCTTCGGGCGCATCGCGGCTCAGACCTTCAAGCAGGTCATGATCCAGAAGTTCCGCGAAGACGAGCGCGCTTCGATCTACGATCAGTACATCAAGCGTGTTGGTGAGATCGTTTCCGGCGCCGTGCAGCGCTACGAAGGCGGCGCCCTGGTCGTCACGCTCGACGGCAGAGCCGAAGCCTTCATGCCGCGCTCCGAGCAGATCCCGGGCGAGCAGTTCTATCCAGGCGATCGCGTGCGTGTCATGGTGCTCGATGTGCGCCACGTGGGCAATCAGGTCAAGATCGTGCTTTCACGCGGTGCGCCGGAGTTCATCAAGCGCCTCTTTGAGCTCGAGGTGCCCGAAGTCGCAGAGCGCGTCATCGAAATCAAAGCCATGGCCCGCGAAGCCGGACACCGCACCAAGCTCGCCGTGTCTTCGATCGATTCGAAGGTCGATGCCGTCGGCGCCTGCGTCGGCGTGCGCGGCAGCCGCATCAAGAACATCGTTGACGAACTCAACGGCGAGAAGATCGACATCGTGCGCTGGAACGAATCGAGCCAGGTGCTCATCCAGAACGCACTCAAGCCCGCCGAAGTCGCCGAGGTCTCCCTCTGCTTCGAACTCGGACGCGCGACCGTCGTTGTCACCGACGATCAACTCTCGCTCGCCATCGGCAAGCGCGGCCAGAACGTGCGCCTCGCGGCGCGCCTCACGGGCTGGGATGTCGACATCCTCACGCCGGAAGAGTTCAACAAGGGGCTCGACACCATGGCCGATTGCCTGCGGAGTGTCGAAGGAGTCACCGAAGAGCAACTCGATCGCTTGGCGGCGCTGGGCATGATCAGTGTGTTCGACGTCGAGGAAGTGGGCGTTGAAGTGCTCGTCAACGAGCTCGAGATGCCGGAGGATGTCGCAGAGAAGTGCGTCGATGCCGCCTCGGAGCGAGCGAAGGTCGTTGCCGAGGAGCAGGCACGCGAGAAGGAAGAGGCCGAACGCCGTCGCGCCGAAGAGCAGGAAGCCGCGCGCCGCTTGCTCGAGGGTGGAGGCGACGAGCCCATGGATGCTGACACCCAGGCCGCAGCGATTCTTGGCCTCGGCGCGTTGGGCGACAGCACGAGTTCAGACGGTGACAGCGAGCCCGTGTCGGGCGATGACACGGAAAGCAGCTTGGAGCAACAGCCGGCGGAGGCGTCGGCCGAGCAGACGCAGGACTGATTCTGCGCCTTGGTTTTGGTTTGGAGCGTGACGGGGCGCCGGGGTGCGCCCGACTCGGAGGATCGATTGGCCACCAGACGGGTTCATGAGATTGCGCGTGAGCTGGGCGTGAAGTCCAAGGCGATTGTTGACAAGTGCACCGCCGAAGGCATCCCAGGCATCAACAACCACATGTCCAGCATTTCCGCTGGGCTTGAGGCCACGATCCGCGAATGGTTTAGCACCGAGGAAGGCGGAGGCACCGCCGTCGAAACCGCGGCCAAGGTTGACATCGCCAAGGTGCGCGTCACGAAGCGCGCAACCAAGAAGAAGGCCGCCGCCAAGAAGAAGACCACCGAGGCCACCGAAGAACCGGGCGATGAATCTGGTGGTGTCGCAGTCGAAGAGGCGCCGCCCGCCAGGCCCGCGCCTAAAGCGCCCGCCGCGAAGCCAATGGTCACAGCACCACCGCCCGCACCGCCCACAGCCAAGCCCCCTGCACCCGCCGCTACCGTGCCCGCAGCAGCGCCAGAACAGGACGAAGACGATGGCGTTGCGCCAACAGCCCCCGCGCCAAAGGCGCCTGAGGCCCCGCTTGCGCCCGCCGCCAAGGCCCCCAAGTCTGAGCCCAAGCCGCCGACGCCCGAAGCGCCTCCCAAGATGAACGTTCCAACGCGCCCGCGCGTGGTCGCGCCGGCGGGGCCCATGATCCACGACGTGCAGAAGAAGCCGGCTCGCCTTTCCGGCCCAACCGTCGTACGCGTCGAGGCGCCCGAGCAGTTGGAAGCGCCGCGCCGTCGCCCGCCGGGCGGGCCCGGTCGTGGTGGACCGCGTGGCGGCGTGGGCGTGCCCATGGCCCCAATGGAGCCGGGCCCCGACGACCCTTCGCGCAACCGTCGCAATCGACGTCGCTCCGACGATCGCACCGGCACCAAGCGCGGCAGCACCGGTCGCGGGCCGGAAGAACCAGACCGGGGCGCAACGCGCGACGCCGATGGGCGTTGGCGCTACCAGGACCTCGTCGAGCGCGAAGAGCGCCTGTCGCGCTCCGAGGGCTTCTTGCGCCAACGTCGGCGCGACCAAAAGAGCCGCGCGGGCGGTTCCTCCAAGACCCAGATGCCCGTCGATGCGGGCGGCGCCGTCAAGATCAACGCGCCCTTCACGATCAAGGACCTTTCTGCAGCCACCGGTGTGCGCTCCGCCGACATCGTCAAGAAGCTCTTCCTTGATGGAGTGATCGCGACGCCCAACTCCGCGATCGAACCTGAGAAAGCGCAAGAGCTCATGATGGATTACGACATCGAGCTCGAAGTGATCACCGCCGCTTCCGGCGAAGCGGCGGTCATTGAGGAGTTCGAGAAGCGCGAAACCATTAACGAGCGTTCGCGTCCGCCGGTCGTCACCATTCTGGGTCACGTCGACCACGGCAAGACCTCGCTGCTCGACTACATCCGCAAGGCCAATGTCGCCAAGGGCGAAGCGGGCGGCATCACGCAAGCCACCAGTGCGTTTCTTGTTGATGTCAAGCCAGGCGAAGACACCGCCTCACACGCAAGCCAGATTTGCTTCCTCGATACGCCGGGACACGAGGCCTTCACGGAAATGCGCTCGCGCGGCGCGCACATGACCGACATCATCGTGCTGGTCATCGCTGCGGACGACGGCGTGATGCCCCAAACCGTTGAGTCGATCAACCACGCCAAGGCCGCCGGCGTGCCCATCATCGTCGCGCTCAACAAGTTCGACCTCCCGGGCGCCGAGGGCAACCTGCAGAAGATCTATGGCCAGCTTGCCGAGCACGAACTCAATCCATCGGAATGGGGTGGCGACACCGAAGTCATCAAGACGAGCGCCACGCAAGGCACAGGCGTGCAGGATCTGCTCGAAATGCTCGCCTACACCGCGGAGCTCAAGGACTTCAAGGCCGACTTCGAAGGGCCTGCCCAGGGCACGGTCGTCGAAAGCCAGATGATCGATGGCCGCGGCGCCACGGCGAACCTGCTCGTGCAACAGGGCGAGTTGAAGGTGGGTGATTTCATCGTCGCAGGCCGCGCGTTCGGACGCGTGCGCGACCTCACGAACGACCGTGGCGAGCGCGTGAAGCAAGCCACGCCCTCGACCCCCGTGCAGATCTCAGGCTTGGACGAGTTGCCCACGCCGGGCGACAAGTTCTACATCGTCAAGACGCTGCGCAAGGCGCAAGACGCCGCTGAACAGCGCCGTGCCGAGGAGCGCGAGCGTCAGCTGGCGCAGCCCAAAGTCACGCTTGACAGCATGTTTGCCCAAATGGGCGCAGCCGACACCAAGGAGTTGCTCGTCGTGCTCAAGGCCGACGTGCAAGGCTCGATCGATGCGATCCGCAAGTCCATCGAAAACATCTCCACTGACGAAATCAAGGTCCGCGTGCTGCACACCGCGGTGGGCGGCATTACCGAGTCGGACGTGCAACTCTCGTCGGCGTCGGGCGCGATCATCTTTGGTTTCAATGTCATTCCGTCAGGCAAGGCCCGTCGCCTCGCGGAAGACAAAGGCGTTGAGATCCGTTCATACCGCGTGATCTATGACATCGTCGACGACGTAAAGAAAGCCGCGACCGGCATGCTCTCGCCAGAAGTGCGCGAAGAAGTACTTGGACACGCGGAAGTGCGCCAGGTCTTCAAGATCTCCAAGGTCGGCGCCGTCGCCGGGTGCTATGTCACCAACGGCACCATCGAGCGCAATGCCTTCATCCGCGTCACACGCAATGACATCGTCATCGAACAGGATCGTGTGCTCGAGCAACTCAAGCGATTTAAGGACGATGCCAAGGAAGTCAAGTCCGGCCAAGAGTGCGGCATGAAGATCCAGGGATACGACGACATCAAGGAAGGCGACATCTTGGAGTGCTTCCGCAAGACTGAAGTCGCCAGGGCCCTCTGATGGAGGCGTCGGCCCATCGAAAGCCAATGCGAGATGTATGTGGGTGTACTTCAGTTCGAATTGCTCATGCGCGACAGCCAGTCCCTCAAGGACAAGCGTCGCGTTGTGCAATCACTGAAAAGCAAGCTGCATCGCGAGCACCAGGTCTCTGTCGCCGAGGTCGCTGCGCTCGAACACCACAAAACTGCAGTGCTTGGGCTCGCCGTCGTTGCACGCGAGGCACAGCGCTGCGCCCAGGTACTCGATGTAGTGCTCGACAAGATCAATGCGATCTCGGAAGCACGCCTCGGCGAGCATCGACGCAGTGTCTCCCCCATCGAGCAAATCGCGCTCACGGATCTCGAGGCCGACGGCACACCCACTTGGCAAGCGCGCGAATCCGAATCGCTCGCTGCGCAAATGCTCGCGGAGGAGCGTGAACCATGACACGCCGCGCAGAGCAGCTGAACTCCGTCGTACACCGCGCCGTGCAAGCGGTCCTGACACAGGGCTTTGGTGATCCGCGGCTTGAAGGTTCACTGATCACGGTGACCCAGGTGCGCGTGACCGAAGATCTGCGCATCGCGGTTGTTGGCGTTTCAATCATGCCGGCCAATCGCGAGGCCCGGGCCCTGGCGGGACTCAAAGCCGCGACCAAGAACATTCGCCACCGGGCCGCCAGGCTTGTCGACGTGCAGCGCCTGCCGGAATTCGTCTTCAAACTCGATCGCAGCGCGAAGCGAGAAGCGGATGTGCTCCATGCGCTCGACGCGGTGCGCCAGGAGTGGGCCGCTCGTGGCGATGCCCCAACAACAGATTCGAAATCTGAGCCATGCGCACGCATGGACGCGCAGGAGAACGAGCCGTGAGTGCAGCTGATCACGCCAAGGCCATCGCCAAGCTCATGAAGGCGCTTCGCGCGAAATACACACCCGACCCCGTCGTCGAGCGCGATCCCATCGTCGAACTTGTGTACGCCTTCCTGCTCTGGGATGCGCCAAGCACCAAGGCCAACGCCGCCATGCGTCGCCTCGAAGAGTCATTCGTGGACATGAATGAGCTTCGTGTTTCACGCCCCGCGGAGGTGATGGCGTCCCTCGGGAAGACCTACCCGCGCTTGGAAGAACGCGTCCTGCGCATGCGCGAAACGCTGCGCGACCTCTACAAGCGCGAACACGCGGTTTCACTCGCCAAGGCCGCCGAGATGCCAAAGCGCGACGCTCGGAGCTACCTGGAGACGCTTGAGGGCATCACGCCGTTCATCGCGGCACGAGTCGCTCTGGTCGCCCTTGGCGCCCACGCCATCCCCATCGAAGAACGCCTCATGGGCAAGCTCGTCGCAGGCGGCGTGTTCACCGAGGACACACCGATCGACAAGGCCGCCGGCTTGCTCGAACGCTACATTCCCGCTGAAGAAGGCGTTGAGTCTCACCTGCTCCTGCAGGCCCTGAGTGAAGACACGTCGTTCGATCCCGAGACGCTGCTCTCAACGAAGAAGTCGCGCTCGCGGTCGACAAAGTCGACGACCACGAAGAAAGCAGGCACGCGCAAGCGCACTCGCTCGCGCGCCGCCTCCTCTTGAGGGGCCGTCATGGCGCGCAACGCCCTCCGTCTCGCTCTGATTCCCGCCTGCGGGCTGCTTATCGCTGCGGCAGCGCTCAGCGCGCCTGATGCGCCTCCTCGCAGAGTATCCATCGCTCCGCTTGGGGCCGCGCTGCAGGCCAGCTCGACGCCCCCCCCCGCGATTGCCGCGCTGATCACATCGCAACTTGATGCGCCGGATACATTTGCGCAACGCCTAGGCCCACCCCTTGGGCTGCACGCCGACTTGCGCATCGCACCGACGACCGATGCCCGCGCACGCATGCCACTTGCACAGGCACTCAATGAATGCCGCAGGCCCGCTGTTGATCACCACACGCAAACGACACGAACGAACGAATCGATCGCACAGGCCGACCGCCTTGGCGCTCGCGCACGCACGCTTCGCCTGGAGGGCCAGCTCGCCCGCGCGCTTGACACGATTCGCGACGCCGCTCGACTGGATGAGACCAACCCGGCCCACTGGCATGAATTGGGTGCGATCTGCATTGCGATGGGCAATCGCCCTGCCGCTCTGGTCGCATGGCGCCGAGCTTTTGAGTTGGGCGCCCGCGACTTTGAGATGCTGCTTCGCCTGGGCTGGCTCGCCCACGCCTTTGGTGAGCACGATGTCGCTGCCTCCTCGCTCGCACAGGCAAACGACAGTACGACACTGCAGACCGACCCGGCGATGCGCCTTGTCCTCTCGGCAACGCTTGGGCGTTCCTTGCTTGCGCTTGGCTATGTGTCGGCTGCGCGAGACCTGCTCGTGCCCGCGTTGGACCTCCCCGCGCAGGTCAACGCCGAAGCGCCATGGGATGATGCCATCGAGGAGCTGGCGCGAGAGCGGGCCTTGATTTGGACAGACCTGGGCGACGCGCTCCTGCGCGCTGGTGCCGTGCAGGACGCCTCGCACGCGTACACGCAAGCGAGCAGAGCGCCGGGTGTCGACCCGGGCCAACTGCTCCGCCGACGCGTATACCTCGACATGGCCCAAGGAGCCTCGGCAAGTGCCGCCTGGCGCGTCCTCGACTCGCTGCACACCACGGATGCATCCACTGCCGTCGAGTTGGTGCGCTACATCTGTCAATGCCCCGCCGTCGGCCCCGCGCTCCGCCAAGCCATTGAGCAAACCGCCCTGGCAGGTGGTGGCAATCGCATCACGCTGACCCGTGCGCGCGCCGCCGCAACTGCCGATGTCAATCAGCGGGCCGCGGTCTTGGGTGAGCACCTTGCGCAATACGGACCGGATTGGGCAATCATCGATGACCTGCGCACCGTCTTCTCCGAATTGCCAAGCGACGCAGCGCTGCACGTTGCAGCCGACCTGCTCCGGACCGTCCCCCACCTGGAGCCTTGGATCTCTGACGCATTGCCACCCATTGATCTGGACGCGACCAAGACCACGAGCGACGACGCCACGCGTATCTTGGTCGCGCGCAGCATCGAAGGCGCTTCCGTCACGCCTGCCGCAGACCCTTTGCGCGGCCCCACCGGCGCCCTGCGCCTTTTGGAAGAACCCTGTGAAGCGCCATTCGAAGCCGCTCGTGTGCGTGCCATGGTGCGCGCGAGCGTCGCCGCAGCGCTGGGCCCGCGCCTCGATGACTTGCTCGATCGATGCTCCCCGACAACGACGTCGGATCGCCTGGTACTGGCCGAAGCGCTTGCGGAGCGCGGGCGTGCACGCGATACCTTGCATGCTCTCAAGCCGCTGCTCGAGAACCTTCCCCGTCAAGCTCCATTTGCGGTGCGCACCCTGTCGCTCGCAGCTGAACAACACGCGCGCCTGGAACAGTGGAGCCAGGCGCTTGATCGTGCCGCACAAGCCATTGCCATCGACCCGATGCACGAACCGGCACACGCAGTGCGCCTGCAGATCCTGGGCGGACGCAATGAGGCAGCAGATTCCGTCGCATTTGGCCAAGCCTTGAGTGATTTGCGGGCCGCCTCCAGCGAGAGCACACTGCTCCTGTGGATGCGCGCAAACCAGGCACGCCTCTCAGGACAAGCCGGCATCGCCGAAGATGCGCTGCTGCGCCTGACCGATCGTACGGGCGTGGGCCGTTTGGCCCGGGGAGCGCTCGTGGATCTCTGGCTCGATGCGCAGGAGTATGAAACCGCAGCGCAGCACATCCGCGCGTGGATTGACTGCTACCCAACGGATCCGCAGGGAACGGTGCAGCTCGCGCGCACGCTTGCAGGCGATCATCGTGGCGAAGCCGCCCGCCTCATGCTCACCCAGGCCCTCCGCGTGCGCCCTGGCGAGCTCGACGTGCTCGCAGTCTTCGAAGAGCTCATTCATAACAAGCTCGTCGATCCACGCCGAACGGGCGAGAACGAGCGCGGCTTTGAAGAGCGCCGCTTGGCCAACGCCCCCCCCACCATGGACACCTTCCTCGAGCGCGCCCGTGTCGCGACCCATGGTGGCGATCTGCAAGCCGCCCAAAGTTGGATTCACAAAGCCCTGCAACAAGTCGGCGACGAACCCGCGCCCGCACTCGTGCGCGCACTGAACAACCAGCTTCCCGAGATGGTCAGCGTAGCGCTCCAGCGCAGCGATTCGAGCGGCCAGGACGCCGCGATCGAGGCATATGACGATGCGCTTCGACAGCTCCCACAGCTCTCCCGCACGATCTACGACCTCCGCCTCAGCCTGTTCCAAACCCGCGTGGTCGATCCCCACCGATACGTACAAGCAATTCTCGCCTGTGCACGTGTCTACCCTGACCACACAAATGAATACATCCAGCGTGCAGCAGCCTCCCTCGTTGACGCGCGCCCGTGGAAGGATCTGCAATCGCCCACGCGAGAGCGCGTCCGGGCCGGGACCGCCATGCTGCGCGAAACCGCCGGCGTGCTTGATGAGCCCTCCGCCACATTGCTGGGCATCTGGTTGTATTACGCGGCCACCACCGGCGAACACATTGAAGTGCGTGACGCCGTCACCGCCGCAATACAAACGGGCATGCTGCGCGATGGTCTCGCGTCCTGGGCGGGCATGACCACTCGATTCACGAGACCTGATAGTGAGGACCGCTTTGTGAAGCTGGCGTCACAGCTCGCGTCATGCATGCTTGATTCCGAGCGGGCACTGAGCGTGCGCTTGTACGAAGAAGCGTTGCGCATGCGCCCCCTCGACCCGGAGGCCAGCAACAGCTTCGGCTATCGCCTGCTCGATGACGATGACGACATCGAACGCGCCACGCTACTCATCACCAACGCGCACAAACGCCTTCCCAACGAACCGCACGTCACCGACTCCATGGGCTGGCTCGCCTTCAAGACTGGTCGCATACATGATGACATCGACCCCGAGACGGGCAGACTCCGGTCCGGCGCCGTGACCCTGCTCGAGCTGTCGTTGCATCAACTGGAACAGCGCATCGAACAGGAAAAAGCGTTGCGCCCCGATGAGATCGATCTGATCGATCAGGAATTCGCATACACGCGCAGCGAAGTCTCCAACCACCTGGGCGATGCCTTGTGGCTGGCGGGCGAACGCGAGTCCGCGATCCATGATTGGACTGAGGCGATGCGCCTGGCCGCCACCGCGCTCAAGGGCATGCGCGACGGCACGGTTGAGAACATCGCCCCCGACCGCGCTGCTGCTGACCTCGAACAGATGCTCCAGGTCCTTCCGGAGAAGCTGAGTGCCGCACGGACCGATCGCCAGCCCGCGCTCGCAAAGGTGCATGGCCCAATCAACCGCCCCATGACCCCTGAAGAAAGACGCAGGGCCGCCATAAGCCAGTTCCCCAGAGAGTAGAGTGATACGCGCGCCCGCGCGCAAGGAGATCAAGACCCGATGGCTGGACATAGCAAGTGGGCCAACATCAAGCACAAGAAGGCCCGCGTCGACAAGCTGCGCGGCAAGGCGTGGAGCAAGTGCTCCAAGGCGCTCATGGTCGCCGCAAAGCACGGTGGCCCCGACCCCGCCGCGAATCTCTCGCTGCGCTATGCCATCGATGAAGCGCGCGCAGCAAACATGCCAAAGGACACCATCGAGCGCGCGATCGCCAAGGGCGCGGGGCTCGGCTCCGAAGGCGCAGACTTCGAAGACATCCGCTACGAGGGCTATGGCATTGGCGGCGTCGCCATCCTCGTCGATTGTCTCACCGACAACCGGCAACGCACCGCACCCGAGATTCGCTCCGCCTTCGCCAAGGCCGGCGGCAACCTTGGCACCACGGGCTCCGTCGCGTTCATGTTCGACCTCAAGGGCATCATCACCATCGAGGGCGCCGAGGATCAGGAAGACGCCATCATGACCGCCGCCCTCGAAGCCGGCGCTGAAGATGTCGAGTTCGCAGATGGCCTGTGGACCATCTCCACCCCCGCCGACTCCGTCGCGCAGGTCAGTGACGCCCTCGAGGCCTCGGGCCTAACAGTCGCGTCCGGCACGCGCGAGATGGTGCCCAATGTCAACGTCGAAGTCGCCGGTGACGCTGTTGCGCAGAACATCAAACTGCTCAACGCCCTTGAAGACCTGGACGACGTGCAGAAGGTCTATTCAAATATGGACGCGTCTGCCGAGGACCTCGCCGCCGCCATGGACTGACACCGGGTGACTGCCTCTTCGAACAACCCGTCGCCTTACGACGCATCGGCAAGCGGGCGCATCGCCCGGGCCGTAGATGTCGCGCGGCCCAAACTGCTCGTCATCGCCGCCGCCATCGTTGGGCGTGTGGATGGCGCCGAAGACATCGTGCAAGATGCAACGCGCATCGCGCTCGAGAAGTCGACCGATGTGGCCGACGTGCAAAACCTCCCCGCCTGGCTCGCCCAGGTGGTTCGGAACGTGGCGCTCAACGCACGGCGAGCCAACCAGCGCCGTCCGGCGCCACGCTCGAATGAGCTGCTCGACGCGCGCACGGGGCGGCGAGAGCCCCCGCCTCCGCCCATTGCAAGCGACGGGCGAATCCTCCCCAACCAGGATGCCTTTGACGATCAGGTCATGGCTGCTCTGAACGACCTCGACGAGCGGGCCCGCGCCTGTCTCATGCTCCGCGTCATTCTCGGACTGCCATACAAGGAGATCGCCGAAACACTAGGTATTCCAGAGGGCACCGCGATGTCCCATGTGCTGCGTTCTCGCCGCACTCTGGCCGAACGGCTCGCCCACCAGCAGGAGCCCAATGACTGATCATCCTGCCAACTTGCCTGACATGGCCAACGATCCTTCGCTGATCGTCGCCCGCTATGTCGAGGGCCTACTCGAAGGCGATGAGCTTGCGCGTTTCGAACGCGACCTCGCCGCCTCCCCCGCCCTGCGCGCCGAACTCGAGGCCATGCACGGGATCGACGCATCGATGAAACGAGCATTCACGTTTCACTCCGATCCAATCGATCCACCCCACAGCCTTCCACATCGACGCCCCCGCCGCGCCCTCCAACTCCTCGCCGCTGCCGCCATGATCGCCATCGGCGCCGCCATCGTCTTCTTTGCGATGCGCCCCGCAGCGCCCCACGAATTCAACGCACGCGATCTCTACACCGGCTTCATCAACGCCGGCTACCAACCCAAGTGGGTCTGCGCCTCAGAAGACGAGTTCATCACCTACTCCCGCGAGCACTTGGGCCAGGCCCTCCGCCCAACCCCGCCCCCATCCATCCAACTCGTCGGCTGGGCCTACGCTGAAGAACTCAAGGACCTCGGCTTTGACAAATACGCCGTCGTCATCCTCACACGCGTCGATGGCACAGAAGTCCTGGGCGTCTTCGACCCCACCGCCACAGGCCACCTCCCCGCCGACCCCAAAGGCAAGCTCCACATCTTCCCACAAACGCTCGGCCCGCTCACCATGTACGAAGTCTCACCGCTCGACACGCCGCGCATCGCGCCCGCCATGACCGTCATCCCGGGTGACACCATGGACATCCGCACCGGCCCGACAAACACCCAGCCGCGCATCCGCGGCGATCGCCGACGCTAATCACGCGTACCCGCGCTCCGCCAGATCATCCTCATCCAACCCGAAGTGATGCCCGATCTCGTGCAACAGCGTGATCGCAATCTCGTGCGCAACCGCCTCATCCGCCTCCGCCTGATCCCATCCCCCCGCCGTCATCACGATCCCGCGTCGAAAGATGCGGATCTCGGCTGGCAATTGTGGCGGCCCAACATCCTCATACGAATGCTCCGTGATCATCGGCCCCGAGTGCAACCCGCACAGCTCATCGCGCAACGCCGCCTTCGCCTCCGCCAATGTCATCCCACCCGACGTCGCTATCGCCTCCCGCGCAAGCTCGTCCAACAACTCACCCCCCGGCTCATCCTCGATGATCACCGGCACCTCCTCTATCAACTCATGCAACTTGGGTGGCAGATCCTCCAGCGCCTGATCAAACAACTCATCAAAACGCTCGCGGTCTGAATCTCTCATGGGTGACACGCAACTCCCTGGTAGCCCGCCATCGTATCCTAGGTGCCATGCGAAGGGCGTTCAGAATCTCGCTCATTCCTGTCGTAATCGTGCTTGCCTATTTTCTGACGCTAAGCATGTGTTTGGGAAAGAAGCCGATCAAGTACACCGCAGATCGGCAGGTCGAGGCCCTCCTGTTTGAGATTCTGTTGTCGCTTGGCGATGCCACTTGGATCGACTGCGACCACCCGCGCCGAGCACTCACCGAAAGCGAAGTCTTCGACATCATCCTGCGCGTCTCCGCTGAAGATTACTACTCCATTCCCGTCACGGACGCGACCATCTACATCAACCCCGTCCTCCTCACCGATCTCAATGGCCAAGGCGCATCCATGGTCCTCATCGGCACCGCACACCTCCGCGATGGCGATGTCCCCTACACCATGGCTGTCAACTTTGGCGGCGAGCCCATCGACGACCCCAGAGACCCGAGCTTCATACCATGCCCGATTCCAGATCACCCCTGACGGAGTCAGAGTCCATGGACGTAAATGAGCGAATCGCCCAATTTGAAGCACTCGTCGCCGAAGACCCGCGCAACGACATGGCCCACTTCTCGCTTGGCAACGCCTACGCCGAGGCCAATCGCCATCGCGACGCCGCAACAAGCTTCGAACGCTGCATCGCCATCAACATGAACCTCTCCCGCGCCTATCAGCTCGCCGCCCAGCAATACCTCGCCATGGACGACATCGCCAACGCACTCCCCCTCATGCGCGAAGGCTTCGACATCGCCCAGCGCAATGGCGACCTCAAGGTCAAATCAACCATCGAAGACATGTTCAAATCCATCGGCGAAGAACCACCGACCGACGCCGTCGACCCCGCAGACCTCCCCGCCGGCACATTCATCTGCAAGCGCACTGGCAAGCCCGGCACGCAACTCGACCGCCCGCCCTTCAAAGGCCCCATCGGCCAATGGATCTACGACAACATCTCCTCACTAACATGGAACGCTTGGATCGCCCAGGGCACGAAGGTGATCAACGAACTCCGCCTCGACCTCTCACGCGATGAGGATGCCGAGACGTACGACAAGCACATGGAGGAGTATTTGGGGATTGATGAGGGTGTGAAGAAGGGGTTGGGGGTGGGGTAGGCGCACCGACGGCACCGGCCATGCTGCGCTTCACTCGCTGATCTGACTTTGGGACCCGGCGACGTCCTCGCTCCAGCCAAGTCGAATGAAGACCGCTATCGCAATGAATCCGACGGTAACAAGCGCACCGAGCTTTCCAATCGGGTCACCGTACTCGCCCAAAGCCTGCCAGAAGAACAACCCCCAACTGAACCCCGCGCCGACGATAAATGCGCACAGTGCATATCTACGCTGGAGGCTAATCCCGGGGGTCGTGAGCGGTCGCAGGAATACTGGTAGTAGCGTCCATGTTGCGCAAGCGAGCAGCGCAGGTGTGGGTCCATTGATCTCCATCGCCGTCCTGGCACTAAATTCAATTTCACCTCCCCAGCTGTCAAACACTGCGCCCAAATAACGAACAAGTGCCAGAGCCGACACCGCCAGCGGCAGAAACTCGATTGCTCGCAACTTTCTCAGTCGCGAGCGAGCTTCCAGCGCCGCTAGCACCTCTGGCGTTAGAGGATCAAGAGGAGCGCGCTCAGCAGCATCGTTGACTTCGCCATGCTCGAGTTGTCGCACCGACGTCACAGAGGAGCAGTATGCCTTTGCATTTCGCATCGCCTCGAAGTCGTCCTGGCAATTGACAACAAATTTCAGGGGCCGCCACTCCCGATCCTGGCCTTCGATGATGTACCTCGGCATTAGGCACTCCCGATCAAGCGCAGGTGGATCATAACAATGCCGAAGTACTTGCTCCCCTCGCCCCGCTTGCGGGGAGAGGGTGGATCCGCCGACTTGTCGGCGGAGACGGGTGAGGGGCCGCCTTCTTCTATCCTGATGCCATGCGCACCGAGCGGCCCGGCACATCGCGCGCCCGCGAGCTTCGGCAGCAGGAAACGCCGCCCGAAGGCATCATCTGGTCGAAGCTGCGCAACCGCCGCCTTGGCGGGCTCAAATTTCGTCGGCAGTATGCGTGCCCGCCGTACACGCTGGATTTCTATTGTCCCGATGCGCAGCTCGCGGTCGAGATCGATGGGCATGTGCATCGCTCGCCGCAGCAGGCCGAGCATGACGCGAAGCGCGATGCGTTCCTTGCGAAGCAGGGCATCGCTGTGTTTCGTGTGCCGGCGCGGGAGGTGTCAGTCAACCTCGATGGCGCTGATCACGATTCTGGATCGGGCGCAGAAGCGGATTGAACAGAGGAAGTAAGAAGCCCCTCACCCGTCCCTTCGGGACACCCTCTCCCCGCAGGAGCAGGGAGAGGGGAGCAGGATTCAAAGGAATCGTTCACTCGCAAGAAGCCTCGCCATTCTTGCTCCCTCGCCCCGTGCAACGGGGAGAGGGTGGCTCGCCGAAGGCGAGACGGGTGAGGGGCTTCTTCTCTGTGCCCTCTGTGTTCTCTGTGGTGAATTCCTACCCCACCAGCCCTCTTCTCCGCAACGTGTCCATCACCAACTGATCCAGCGCCGTATCTGTCCGCACCAGCATGTGCGCCATCCCCCGCGCCAGGCAAAACGCCCGCAGCCGCTCGCAATACGCCTCCAACCGCTCCTTGTACCGCTTCACCAGCTCAGGCGTGATCGTCACTTCCGCGCTCCGCCCCGTCTCCGCATCCGTCAACCGCAAATCACCCGCCAGCCCCACCTGCGCCTCGCGTTCCGGCTCAAGTTCCGCCGGCGCCAACAACTGCACACAGAAAATGTCATACCCCCGCCGCGTCGCCAGCGCCCGCAATCCCTGCTCATACCCGCCCGGCACGAGAAAATCCGACACCAACACAAACACGCCGCGCCCCGTCCGCGTGCGCGCAATGCTCGTCAGCGCACTGTTGAACTCGCCCCCCGCCATGGGCCCCATCGCGCTCACCCCCGCCGGCAGCGTCGACGAATCCTCATCAAACAAACTGTCAATCAGAAACTGTCCGATGTGCTTGATCCGGTGCCGCCCGCGCATCTCCGGCACATGCATGATCGCCCGCTGCTTCGGATCCTTTGACACCGGCGCCCCGAACACGCTCATCCCCACCCGGTTCTGGTTGATCAGCCCGATATACCCGAGCGCCATCGCCAACCGCGCCCCATACAGCACCTTCGTCTCATCCCCGCTCCCCGCGCGCATCGACGCCGACGCATCCAGCGCAATGTGCACCGCCAAATCTTCCTCTTCCAGAAACAGCTTCACGATCAACCGGTCCAGCCGCGCATACGCGTTCCAGTCAATGAACCGCAGATCATCCCCCGCGACGTACGGCCGAAAGTCATCAAACTCCACGCTCTGCCCGCGCCGCTTCGACCGCCGCTCCCCCAACAGCTTCCCCGGAAACAGCTTCGTCGACCGCACATCCAACCGATCCAGCCGGGCCGCCAGGCGCGCATCGATCAGGTCGTCGACCCGTTCGATCCGTGGAAGGCCCGCAGAAACCCGCATCCGACGCTCCTGGCGCGGGTCCTGCGAGTGCGATTGCAGGGCCCCGTCGCGGCCGGACGATAGCGCATGTGGAGAACAATTGCACGTCCCCACCGGGAAATGGGGAACCGGGGCGTGGCGCGCCGCGTCCCTATACTGAGAGCAGTACTGGGCCCGAAACGGAGAAGCAGGCCATGACGATTGCGACACGGATGAGGCGAATGGCAATTCTGGCGGCGTGTGTGCTCGGCGCGATTGCGCCCACGTCCCTCGCCCAGAACCAGAACATCACGGTCAATGACCTGCGGCGCGAGAACGACGCCCTGCGTCAGAAGATCGATCAGATGTCTTCGCAACTCGACCAGTCGACCAAGAAGGTCGACGACCTCGAAGAGCGCATTCGCCAGCTCACACAGCAGATCGAGGCGTTGCAGCGCCAGCTCGCGTCTCAGGGCGCCGCCCCGCAGGACCCAAGCCAAACACCGGTCGCGGCGGAGCCCATGTACGCAACGCCCAGCGCCGATGAGCCCTACACCTCGCCCGATGCGCTCTTCCTTGCAGTGCAAGCGGACTATCAGAAGGCGCGCACCGAGCAAAAGTGGGAATCGATGGAAGAGCCTCGCCAGCGACGAATGGTCGCCGACTGGGCGCGCGGCGCCGGGCGCAAGTTCCGCAGCAGAGTCGAGTGGGTCGTCAACGTCTCGGAAGTGCGTAACACGCCCAACGGGGCCGTCGTGGTTGGCCAAGTGATGGATGCCGCAAGTGGCCAACCCTTCGGCAGCATGGACGTCACGCTCGAACTGAACAGTACCTTCGCACGCAAGCTGCACGAGCATCCGCGGGAGTCCACCTGGCGCGTGGTCGGCAATGTCAGCGCCGCCCCGCGCATGAACCCCGAGCGCACCGAACAAGGCTTCTTCAACGTGCCCGCGTTCGTCGGACCTTACGCGGAGTTTCTCTTCGAACTGCGTGTCACCGGATTGGCGCCCGCCTCCGAGCCCAAGGACACGACGACCAACGGGCAGGAGCGGTAATCGCGCCACGGACTATTCGTCGGCATACTCCCACACGACGACGTCCATCTTGTGGACGCCCCACTGCATCGCTTGCTCATGCGTGGGGAACAGCACATCCAGGCGCATACCCTTGATCTTCCCGCCGCGATCAAGCACGGGCACGACTTCTCCATTCGCATAGCCGTCGATCGAAACCAGCGTGCCAAACGGCAATACAGCAGTATCCGCCGCCACAAGCTGCATCCCATTGCGCCACACCGTGCTGTTCGATGCGGTCACACCATCGGCAAAATCGCCGCACGAGCGCTCGTCTGGTGAATACGCCGTCACGCGCATCGAGAGCGTGCGCGCACGCCGCAATGGCCGACCGGCGTAATACCGCTCAAAACCCGCCGGCGGCGTGTACCGCCCCACGGCTGCATCCGGCGTCGAAGGCGGCGCCGGACGTCGCGCCCGTGCCGCTGCTTCCTGTTCCGCCAGCACCAAAGGATCAACAATGCCAAGCGGATTCGTCGGCAACTGCGGTTCTTCCGCCTGCGCGCTGCGCGCGACCGCCGGCCCCATCTGCGCAAGTGGAGGCGTCGTCCACGATCGCTTGGCAGCGACCGCCGATGCCGCGGTCAGCACCAGCGCCCCAACAAACGCGGGAGTCTCCCAATTGGGTTTGGTGTTCGCCTTCGCCACGGGATACGTTCTACGTCACGGCTCCCGTTTGCCACGCGGGCAGACAGCTTGTCCCCACCGGGGGTTCCTACGCAGCGGTCGGCGGAGCCAGGATCGCCATCTCCGCATACTGGCGGATGTCATCTGGCTCGATGACGCCCGGCGTCCGCGACACCGCATTGGCCGTCGCCGTCGCCACACCCCGCTTCAGGGCCGCGTCCCAGTCAGCGCCGCGTACATACGCCGCCAGCAGCCCCGCCAGGAGCGCGTCGCCACACCCAACGGTATTCGCAATCAGGCCCGGATGCACCGCCACCTTGGCGGAAAGGCACACGCCGGGCCCAAGCAAGATCGCGCCGTCCGCGCCGCGCGTCGCCACCACATACTCCACACTGCCACCTTTGGACCGCAGAATCGAACGCGCCGCCTCCACCGCCTCTTGCTCGCTGCCCGTGGGCATGCCCGTCAGCGTCTCCAGCTCCTTCGCATTCACTTTCACCATCCACACCGGTTCGTCGCGCAAGTCGGCCAACACTTGCTCTGAGGTATCGATCACCGCGTGTGCACCAGCTTCATCACAGCGGTGCAACATCGTGCGCAAGTCGCCTGTCGTCGCGCCGGGCGGAAGCGAGCCACAAAACGCGACCACCGCCTCCTCGCGCGCGAGCATGCCCACCTTGCTCATGATGCGCCGCATGTCTTCACGCTGGACGGTGAACCCCTCGTCGCGCAGGTGCGTCTCCGTGTCATCGACCGGATCAACCACCGTGATATTGTCCCGCGTCCGCCCGCGCACCGAAAGCAGTTGCGTCGTCACGCGCGCATGCCCATGATGCTCGAGGTACTCCTCGAAAATCGCCAGCTCACCCTCGCCCACGAGCCCCGTGGCGATTGACCGCGTGCCAAGCGTCGCAAGCACGCGCGACACATTGATGCCCTTGCCCGCTGGATACCACCCCACGCGCTTTGCCTTGGCGTGGACGCCGACGCGAAACTGAGGCACGGACACCACCCGATCAATCGCCGGGTTCAAGGTCACTGTGACGATTCGATACTCAGCCAATCGCTGCCCTCCTTTTCATGCATCGGCAGCCGCATCGCATCGCCGATAGCATCGCCTCCGCTGTGCCTGAACTCACACTCACCGTTGTCGACATTGCGCTGCTCCTCGTCCTCGGGCTCGGTGCGGGCGTGGTGGGTGGCATGCTTGGCATTGGCGGGTCAATCATCACCATTCCGGCAATGGCCATTATCTTCTTTGCACGCCCCTGGTCCAGCCAGCATCTCTTCCAGGCGACCGCAATGATCTCGAACGTCTTCGTGGCGATCCCCGCCGCCCGAAAGCACATGCGATCGGGCCTCCTGGCGCCCGGGCTGCACCGCAAGATGCTGCCCGCCACGATGATCGCGATCGTGGTGGGCGTGCTTGTGTCCGACCAGCTCTCGAGCCGTGTCCTCAAGCTGCTGTTCGCCTTGTTCTTGCTATGGGTGGTCATCGAGTCGATCGTCAAGCTCATGACACACCGACACGACTACGAACTGAAGGACGCCAACCTCACCCCCGCCCGCGCCGGCGTGGTCGGCGGCGTCATGGGCCTCGTCGCGGGACTCCTGGGTGTTGGTGGCGGCGCCGTCGCGGTGCCCATGGCCCACAAAGTCTGTCGCCTCCCGCTGACCAATTGCATCGCTGCAAGCGCCGCGGTGATGTGCATCACGGCGCCGGTGGGCGCCGTGCTCAAGGTCGCGCGCATCGGCGCGCATGGCTCAACTTGGCATGAGCCCGTCGTGCTGGCGCTCATGCTCGCCCCGACGGCAATCCTTGGCTCCCACTTCGGCGCTTCCCTCACGAGGCGCGTGCCCGTGCGCGTCCTGCGCGCCCTCTTCGCCCTGGCAGTGCTCGCCGCCGCCATTCGCCTCTTCTGGCAGGTCACCGCGA
>JAGQOH010000040.1 GCA_020427635.1 Phycisphaerales bacterium | reverse complement strand
TGGGCAGACCAGCCCGGGGCTATGCAGGGGCTGCGGCGCACTGCGGGCAGGCGGTGGCGGCGTCGGTGGCGCCGAGGTCCAAGCCGCACTCCGGGCACAGGCGCAGCCCGACGGTTTCGGCCTGGTGCTCGCGCACGACGGACTTGGTTTTCCAGGCGTTGCCCATAAAGCGCCAGAAGAGCACGATCGAGAGCAGGATGATGTAGCTCGCGGCGGCGCCCCAAGGGCCCAGCGACCCCCATTGCGGCATCTGTGAGACGCAGACCCAGCCGCCGCCCACGATGACGCTCCAACTCAGAATGATCGTGACGACGCCCGGGAAGATGGTATCGCCCGCGCCGCGCAGGGCGCCCGAGATCGCAATTGCGACGGCGTCAAACATCTGGAACGCCGCTGCGATGATGAGCACTTGTGCGCCGACGCGGATGATCTCCTGTTGCACTTCAAGGGGCGTTTCGCCGCCACCTGCATTGGTCAGGAAGACGCCAATGAGTTGATGGCGGAAGATGACGAAGGCGACTGCCCAAAGGCCCATGTATGCGACCGTAAGCCAAAGGCCAAGCCACGTGCGCTTGATGGCGGTGGCGATGTCCTTCTTTCCAACGTAGCGTCCCACGATCGCAGACAGTGCGATCGAGCAGCCAACGGCGGGCATGAAGCTGAGGTGCATATAGCGCAGAACGATCCAGCCGGCGGTGTTGTGGATGGCATGGTCGCCATGATCGAATGTGGCGATGAAGCCGGCCATGAAGATCCACCAACAAATCAGTTCGTTGCCAAACATCAGTGCAGGGGACCAACCCAGCTTGAACAGGTCCTTGAGGTGGCGCAGCGAAGGCTTCCACGCGGCGCGTGTGCGATATGGTGTGTTGTAGCGCGGGCTCAGGAAGAGCGCCATGGGCAAGAGCATTTCAAAAGCGCTGCCAATGACTGTGCCCCATGCGGCGCCCGCGACACCCATGGCAGGGAGTTGGAGTGGTTCCTGCGAGATAAGGGGAATCGTGACCTGTTCGGAAACGAGGGTCAGACTGGCGAACACGTTGACGAAATTCGCACCGATGGCGCTGATCATGACGACCGCAGGCTTGTGCATGCCGTAGAAGTAGTGGCTCATGTTGCGCGCCGCGATCGTGAACACGAGGCCAAGCACCATGATGCGTCCGTAAGCGATCTCCATCGCCTTGACGGCTTCGGGGACGGCTTCGGGATTGGCGACAAAGAGTGCGCGCATGCCCTGGAAGATCTCAGGCAGGAAGTAGGCCCATGGGACGAGCAGCAGCGCCCAGAGGATGGTGGTGAGCCAGAGTCCGTTCCATGCGTATGCGGGGCCGCGCTCAGGTCGGCCTGCGCCGAGGTTTTGGCTTACGAAGGTGTTGACGACGGAGACGAGGCCCATCATGGTGGCGCCGGGGATAAATGCGCAGACGCCAGCGTTGCCGACGGCGGCGACGGCATCGGCGCTGATGAAGCTCGAGACGATCCACATGTCTGCGAACTGCATGACGGTGTATGACGTCATGGTGACGATCGCGGGGACCGCGACGATCAGCAGTTCGCCGACGGGCGTTGCGGGAATGTGCGGCGCATGCTCATGCTCGGGCATTGGGGGGCGCGCAGCGGCATCGGTGTCGGCGTGCGGCCGCGCAGCGATCGTCGCGGATTGGTCGGTGTCTCGACGTGACATGGCAACGGAGCGCCCGACGCGCAGGGCCTTGGCGCGGGTCCACTGTAGGCCAATGGGAGCGCACTGGCCCCATCGGTGCAGATGATCTTTGGAGTTGGGTGACGGGCGCTCAGGCGTGGCGTCGGGCCGGGGCGGTGCCCTTGATCACTTGGTTGCGCAGGCGGTGGGCCTCGGTGCGGAGGGGGGCGGCTCCGGTGGCGGGTAGTGAAGCTGCGTAGGCGCCCAATTGATCAGTCATCCACAGGGCGACGGACCGAGCAAGGCGATCGGCCGGATTGGCAACGGCTCGCTGGGCGTCCCGGCGGGCCATCTTGAGCAGTGTGTCCCCAAACGCTTGATCGTGATCCTGCATGCCTCTCGGTCCCCTGGCTAAAGACTGCTTGACCTTGGGTAGACCCTGCCATGGATCGGAGGGGGTGTCCACCAAATCCATCCGAGGAGGTCTGAAATGCCGGCGCCCCCGTGCACGATCCGTCGAGGCGATGCTGCTTGCCCACTTTGCAAAGAGATGGCATCGCTTCTCGGACACCCCAACGGGGCTCGCAGAGGAGGAGGCCGGCGTTGGGCGTGCTAGGATCGAGATATGGGAACCGAAGATGGATCGAATGAGTTGGCAGGGATGGGCCAGGCGTCGGAACTGGACGCGGTCTCATCCGTGGAAGCGGTGCTGCTGTCGGCCGACAAGGCGATCAGCGAGGCCAAGGTAGCTGAGGCGCTCGCCGAGGCGGGCGTGGATTGCGACAGCGCAGCGGTTCGGAAGGCCGTTGATGAGCTGAATGCAGCCTATGAAGCGACGGGTCGGGCTTTTCGCATCGAGCGCGTGGCGGGCGGGCTACGTGTGATGACGTTGCCCGACTATGCGCCGGCGGTCGCGGCGGTGCAGGGCTTGCGCGCTGAAACGCGCCTGAGTCGAGCGGCGGTCGAGACCCTTGCCATCGTGGCGTACCGCCAGCCCATTACGCGCGCGTCAATCGAATCGATTCGTGGCGTTGCGTCAGGCGAGGTGTTGCGCGGGTTGCTCGAGCGCAAACTGGTCATGATTGCGGGGCGTGCTGAAGAGTTGGGTCGGCCCATGCTCTATGGCACCACAAAGCGGTTCCTGGAGCTGTTCGGGCTTGGCAGCTTGAAGGACCTGCCGCCGGTGGGCGAAGCCTTGAGTCTGATTGGCGCCTTGAGCGATCGGGCAATCGAACCAAAGACGGCGGCTGGAGACGACGCGCAGGACGCGTCGGAAGACTCCGTGCCGGTTGCGGAGAGCATCGATGCGTAATGCAAAGCTGGCGGTTGGCGCCGTGCTGGGTGCGGTGCTTGCGATGGGCGGATGCTCGGGATACCACCTGCAAGGGCGTGTGGTCTCTGGGGACGTGTCGTACATCGCCGTTGTGGATCCGGATGATCCACGCTTGCAAGACGGCGCCGGGCTCCCGGGTGTGAGCTTGCATTTGCAAAGTGATCCCGGGCGACTCAATCGCAAGACGGCGGGGCGCGCCGTGTCGGGGGCCGCGGGCGAGGTCAATGTGCCTGTCGATCTCACTGGGGCGGGATTGCTGGAGTATGACGTTGGGCTGTTCGCTCGGCGGAGTGGGTATGACCCTGCGACCGGTTTCTTCAGCCTTCCCAGCAGCCGCAAGCGCGTGCTGATCGTGATGGCCAAGGGCAAAGATTACGACCTTGGCGAAGAGCGCGAGGATCTGACCGGGCAGGCGGAGTTGTATAGATAGCGGCGCTCGAATGGGTCGGGCGACCCCGGGCCGGAGGTGATCGGCGGTGTTGGAGCGGTCGCGGCCAATTGAGCGGCGCTATCACGTCAACTCTTCGGGCATCGTGTACATCTTCGTGATGGCGCTGCTTGGCATCGGTGCGATCAATAGCCAGAACAATCTGCTGTTCATTCTGTTTGGCGTGGCGCTCGGCGCCATGGCAGTGTCGGGATTCGTGTCGGGATTCATGATGCTGGGGCTGCGTGTGGCGCGTCTGCGGCCCCAGTGGGCGCAGGTCGGCAAGCCCATGCATGTCGACTACAGCGTGTCGACGAAGTCGCGGGTCATGCCGGCGTTTGCATTGGAGCTCTGTGAGGTCGCAAAGAGCAAGGATGTGCCCGCGGGACGGTATGTGCCGCCACGTCGCGCGATCACGACGTTCTTGACCTATGTGCCCACGCGCGGCGCCGCGCGCGCACAGGCGGTGTATACGCCCACACGGCGCGGCGTGATGCGCCTTGAGCGCATTCGATTGTTCAGCTCGTTTCCGTTTGGGCTCATGCGCAAAAGTGTCTCGTTCATCGACGAGGCGGAGGTGTTGGTGTGGCCCGAGCTCATCGAGCCGGCGGGCGGCGTGCGGCGTGCGATTGGTCGGCATGGGCGCTCGCCCGAAGAGGCGCGCAATCGGCGCGGAGCGGGGCAGGAGTTCTATGGTTTGCGCGGATATGTTGCGGGCGACCCGCCTCGCGCGGTGGCGTGGAAAGCATCCGCACGGTTGGACACGTTGCTGACGCGGCAAAACACAGAGCCGGTGTCGACGCGCCTCGAAGTCCAGCTCTTTCTGGAGCGTCCGAGTGACGCGTGTCCCGAGGCCATGGTGGAGCGGGCGATCTCGATGGCAGCGGGCTTTGTTTCCGCGGCGCAGCGCGAAGGGCTTGTCGTGGCGCTGCGCGTGCCGCAGGCCAACGTGCATGTCGCCTTTGGTCGATCGGGGCGTCATGTGGCGCGGATGCTTGATGTGCTCGCAGCGATCGACCTCGAGCGCATTACAGATGCGCGCGGCAGAAGCGGAGAGCAATCACGGGCGGCGATCGTGCAGATTCAGCCGCGCGCGACGACCGCGCTGCCATTGCCTGATGCGACACTGATGACCTGCGGGGGCGCTCCAACGCTTGTTGCGTCTGCGAGAGAGGGGGCGCCGGCATGAACCACTTGCACGCGCGCTATCACTGGTGGTCGCATGTCGCGACGTTCTTGAGCATCGCGACTCTGGCGGTGGCGGCGCAGGATCCGATGCCGATGGTCGTGGCGCTTCCCGTCTTGATCTGGTCTGCGTGGCGGTTTCGCACGCGGCTGGACGCGGCGGCACCGCCCACGGTGATCAACGCGTTGCTGCTCGGCGCGCTGGGGCTCTTCATTCTCGATCTTTCGTCGCACGGCATCGACCAGGTCATCACCGCCGTTGGTCGTTTCGTGGTCGCGCTCACGCTTGTGAAACTCATCGAACGGCGGACAGCGCGTGATCAGGGGCAGTTGCTCACCTTGGGGCTCATGCTCGCGATCGGCGCGGCATTGACAAGCGTGACGTTTGAAACAGGCGTGATGTTCATTCTCTACACGCCCATCGCGGTGTGGACGCTTGTCCTTTTTCAACTGTGGTCTGGGGGCGTTGCGGACGCGGCAGCGCGCGATCCGCGGTATCAGCGCAGCGGGGTGAGCATCGTGCGCCCCAAGCGCGTTGCGCTGCCAAGAGGCTTGCTACGCAGCGCGCGCCGCGTGTGTTTCGCAACGATGGTCGCGATCCTGGCGGTCACGGTTGCGGTGTTTGTATCGATGCCGCGACAAGTGGGCGAGGGCATTCTTGGGCGCTGGGATGAACCCAAGCGATTTGAGAGTGGGTTCAAGGACCATGTGCAGCTTGGCGCCGCGGGCACGATCAGCACGGAGAGCACGAGCGTTGTGCTCGAAGCGGAAGTGATCGTGAACGCAACGAACGGGCTGCACGCTTCGGGCGAGCAGCACTACTTGCTCCGCGGCGCTGTGCTGGATGAATACGACCCCGCGCATGGCACATGGACGCGCTCCGCGCTGCACCGTGGATACGTGCACGGCGTTAGTCGAACGTCGGAGCTTGTGTCACCCGGGCGTCGGCGCGGTCGAACTGAGCCTCAGCCCCCGCCATCCGAAGAGAAAGCGCACGTCGGTGCGCGAACCCTGCCCATGATGGAACTGCGTGTGTCGCTGCGCAATCATCAGTCGGACCAATTGTTCACCTTGTGGCGGCCTGTGGAGTTCACTTTGCCAAGTCGGGTGGAAGCCTCGATGAGCAGCGTGGACGGCGCGGCATTCCTGAACGAACCCGCTGGAACGATGGACTATTCAGTGGTGTGCGATCCGCGGTTCGTTACGCCGACGTTTTGGCAATATTTGCCAGCGACGTGGACCGATTCGCAGATGGATTTCTTTTTCTCGTCATCCATTCGTGACCTGACGTTGGAGGTGTTGGCGGCCCGAGGGCTTGAGGCGCCAGACCTCGATGTCCTGCGCGAGGAAGTGCGTGTGGCTCGTGAAGTGCGCGATGAGAACCTGCAGCCCGAAGTGCGTCGGGCGGGGGTGCGCCAGCGCCCGAAGCCGGCGTGGCCTGCGCCGCCAAGCAATGCGAGGCAGATTGCCGATGCAGTGCAGGCCCACCTGCAGACGACATGTGTGTACACGTTGGACATGACGCCGCCGACGGGCGATGAAGATCCAATTGAGATGTTCCTCTTCCGCACGAAGGAGGGGCACTGTGAGTACTTCGCCTCGGCGATGGCGGCGATGTGCCGAAGCGTGGGGTTGGAGGCGCGGCTTGTGACGGGGTATGCCGCGACGGAGTATGACGTTGCCAAGCAGCGGTACATCGTGCGGGAGTCGCACGCGCACGCGTGGGCGGAGGTGCAGGTCGAGCCGGGTGTGTGGGCGACCTATGACCCTTCGCCGCAGGAGCAGTTGGCCGCGATTCGCCAGCCTGAGACGGGCATGATGGCGCTGGTTCGGCGAACGATCGACAAGCTGGAAGGGCTGTGGGCAACGCGCATCGTCGGGTTCAACCAGAGCGTGCAGGCGGAGATGCTGGAGCCGGCGCAGATGTCAGATGGGCCGCTCGGGATCCTCAAGTGGATTCGTGGACGGCTCGCGATCGCGCAGGAGCGCCCGCAGCCATCGAGCGCGGGTGAATACATCAGGCGCGTGCTGATGAATTTTGCGGTGACCATCACGCTGCTGATGTCGTTTGCGCTCTTGGTGCGTGCAATGTTTGTCACTGTGCGCAATCGATGGGGGCGCGGCGGCAGCCGATCGCGGCGGAGGCACATCGCGGAAGCGCCGGCGTTCTATCGAAAGATGATGCGCATGCTTGGGCGAGCGGGTTTCACCAAGCCCGAGCATGAACCTGCCGGGCGGCATGCGCAACGCGTGGCGGCGGCAGCGCCGGGCGCCGGCGCCGCAGTGACGGCGCTCACCGAGCTGTACCAAGAGGTGCGGTATGGCGGGCGCGTCCTGAGCGCCCAGGACCGGGCGTGGGCCCAGGATGAATTGGCGCAGCTTGGTGCGGCGCTCGCGCGGGCACCGCACGACAGGTCCGAGAAGCGACCCAATCAGGGCTGATCGTTGCAGACCGGTCCGGGTGAGCGACCGTGCGCCGTGGAGCAGAGAGTCCGAATCAAGTGGGAGGCTGGTGCGCCCGATGCGCCGAGGCAGCGGTCTTTTGCCGCGCCAGGTCCAAGGGAGGATTGCAGTGCCCGCGATACGCTCAAGAACGGAGAATTGGCGTCGCAGCCTGCAGCAGATCTATGAGCGCGGCGGCGCGCTCGAGATCACGTTGCCACGGTACGCCGGTGAAGGTGAGGATGCGGAGGGCGCGCCGAGCATTATCTGGCGTGTGCGCATTCTCTCGTTGAATGATCAGGAGTTGGTGCTCGAGCAGCCGACGGCGCTCGGGCAGGACTTCCCACTCGAGGACAACGTGGAGTTGGTGGGCATCATCGCGGTGGGCCAGAACCGCTGGATGTTCCCGACCAAGTTCCTTGGCAAAACATCGGTGACGTCGGGCGGATCGCGCCCGCTCGCGGGGATTCGCATCACGGCACCAAAGGAAGTTGAGCGTTGTCAGCGCCGGAACTTCTATCGCGTGTCGACGGTTGGCATCGACCTGCCTGGGGCGGAGATGTACCCACTGATCGATCCGAGCACTGTTGCGCGCGCGGAGGCTGCGAATCGGCATGCGGTGCTTGGCGCCATGGTTGAGGGCGAGAGCGATGTCGCCGGCAAGATCGATCCGGCGGCGGGCGAATCGGATTTGCCTATTGTTGGTCCCAAGTGCCAGGGTGTCTTGATGAACGTGGGTGGAGGTGGCTTGGGCGTGATGCTCGAGGGGCCGGATGCCGCGGCGCTTGGATCGCATCATCTGTTTTGGGTGCGGTTGTCGCTGCCGCCGCATGTGCAGTCGCCCGTGGCGGCGATGGCGCGGCTCCGGCACACGCACATCGACTCAGCACAGCGTACCTATGCAGGTCTGCAGTTCGAGTTTCCGAGTGGCAACGAGCATCAGCAGTTCGTGATCGATCAACTGTGCCGCTACGTCGCACTTGTGCAGCGTGACCAGCTGAAGCGGACGAACGAAGCGGCGTGATCGAAGCGCTACTCGGGGCCCATGCCCTCGCCCGGCTCAGAGACCGAGGCGTTTGAGCCATCGGGCAGGTTGAGCGTGTACCGGCGCGAGCCCTTCAGGTATAGGCTATTCCAGATGCTCGGCGCGGCTGACTTCACAACGCGCGTGGACGTCAGCGGATCTTCCATGATGATGAATCGTACTTGACCAACATTGGTGCGCATCACAATCGGGTTGGCGCCGGCGCCGAGTTGGGTGCGCAGGTGCTGCGGTGTGTATTCGGTTTCGGACGCGTTGCCAAAGCCATCCTTGAAGGCGATGCGCCCATCCAATGAGTGCAAGTCCACAGCCCCCGCGGTGCCTTCCGGGGCCTGACAGTAGATGTTGCCGTTGGACGTGAGCAGGGTAATGGGCTCGACGAGTGGTCGGCTGGTGCGCACGAGGATGGTGCCGTCGGCGTTGTCGACATGCAGCGCGCCGCCGACGTCGACCAGCTCGACGAATCCGCCGTAGTTGACGATGCGGGCGCCGTCGCAGCGCGGCACGCGGACGGTTAGTTCGGCATGGACGTCCGTTGCGCCGGCGCGCAGCGAGGTCGATCGCACGCGTAAGGTATTGAAGCCTGCCTGCTGGATTGGATCGGTCTCCACGGCGCCATCGATGGCGACGCTGTCCAATGCTGCTGCGACGTCCGGCTTTGGGATCTCTTTCGAGGCGACGACGCGCGATTCGATGGCGATGTCGGTGCGTTCGGGCTCCGCGATCACGGTGACCTCGCCCCGGAAGTTTTCGACGTCGACCGCCAGGTGCTCAGCGGGTCCGGGGGCGTGGAGCGTCATGATGCTGTTTCGCGAGGGGGCGCTGCATCCGACCAGGGGCAGCAGGGCGCCAAGTGCCAGGAGGAGGCAGTTGAGGGTGTGTCGGCGGGTCATGGAGCGGCGTCCTTTCTGTGGTCTGCGTTGCAGGACCAATCTTCGGCCTGGTGGGCGGCGTGCGCTGAACCAGGGGCGAGATTCTCTCTACTTGGACCTGTGGCCAGGGGTTCGGCGTTGGGGTGCGGACGCTGAATCACAGGCACGGAGCAGGAAGATCGCATATCCGGCTTCGAACAGGTCGACTGAGCCATCCAGTGTGCCACCGGTCTCATCGACAAGGGCGATGGTTTGAGCGCCGGCGCGTTTGAGGATCGATCGCCACTGCGACGCGTCGTATCGCCGCAGGTCATAGGTGTGGTCCATGTGCGTCTCGCGCGAGGGTGTCATGATCGTGAGGTGGGAGATCACCCGCTCCGTGCGCTCGGAAGGGCTGCCAGGAGCGCCCGGAAGGTATTGCACGACCTGCGTGACGCGGCAGCGCCCGCGCGCCCCTGTCCATACATCTTCGGACGGCTGTTCCACGCCATACGCGGTCAGGCCAATACCAATGGCGTACACGCCTCGTGGCGAAAGGAGTGCGAGCGTGGCACGGATGTGCGCGATGACGTCGGCATCGGTGGACAAGTGCCGAATTGAGTTGACGGGGCAGAATGCGAGATCGATGGATTCTGCACGCCCCAGCCCAAGCGTCTTTGCGTCGAAGGAGCGCATGTCCGCCTGCACGAGTGTGCCACTCAGTTCACGGCGGACAAAGGCTCTTTGCGCGTATGCCAACATGGGCCGCGCCTGGTCGAGTCCGATGACCCTGTGGCCCCGGGCGGCGGCGATGCGCAGGTGCCGGGCCGTGCCGCAGGCTGGTTCGAAGAGTGTCAACGCTCGGCGACTATCCCACGCACACCACTTGCGGGCGATGGCTTCGAGCCCATGCACCTCGCCTGTGGTGCCCTGGGCGTGCAGAATGTCGTACCAACGCGGATGTTCATACCAGTCGGCGTCTTCGATGAAGCGCACGCGGCGCGAGCGGGTAGATCGTTTGGATGGGGCGGTGGTCTGTGGCATGGTGGCGTCGCGGGGTGGGCGGAGAGCGTAGGCTGGTGGGTCACGTGAGATTCGTCAACCGGCAGGCCAAGAGGGCAAGACGATGAGAGGTCGAGCAGATCGGCGGTGGAGGCGCGTGTGTGCGCCGTGGTTCGCGGGTGGGGCGTTCGCGTGCCTGGCGCAGGCGGGTCCTGCGATTCAGGTGCACTTTGACAGTGCGGTGCGGGATGTGCCAGCCACGGGGCGACTCGTTGCCTATCTCATTCCAGACACCGCCAGCCTGGGTGGTCGCGAGCCTTCCGATGGCCCGTTCTTTGAGAATCCGCAGCCAATGTTCGGCATGGATGTGCATGCCCTTGCGGCCGGCGCGATTGCAACGATCGATCAGGCAGGCGTCACGGCGTTCCCGACGCCCCTGAGCGAGTTGCCCGCGGGGGGCTATCGCGTGCAGGTCGTGCTTGACATGGCGCACCACAGTTCGATGTGGGCAGGCGAACCTGGCAATCTGTATTCGACGACGCAGCGCTTTACGCTGCCGGAGCATGACGACGCAGCGTTCGTGGATTTCAAGATCGATGTCACGCTCGATCGGGTCGTCGAAGATCCGGTGCCGCAAGCGTTCGAACAGATGGAGGGTGTGGATCTGTTCGAGATCCGATCGGACTTGTTGTCAGAGGCGCGTGGAGAAGACGTGACGATGCGCGCTGGCGTGGTGTATCCGGATCACTACGATCCTGAGCGGAAGTACGCGGCGATGTATGTCGTGCCGGGGTTCGGCGGTGACCACACGATTGCGCTCGGTGAAGCGCGCCGTCGGCAGTTTCGGCGGTTTGCCGAGCGCAAGCTCTTCGATGCCAATACGTTTGTTATCATCCTCGATCCGGAGTCGGGGAACGGACACCACCTGTTTACCAATTCGAAGTGCAATGGGCCGGTGGGTGATGCGCTGGTCGGTGAACTTGTGCCGGCGCTGACCAGGCGATTCAATCTCATTGACGATCCAAAGGCGAGGATCCTGCGCGGACATTCCTCGGGTGGCTGGTCGACGGTGTGGTTGACGTTGAACTACCCGGAGACCTTTGGCTACACGTTCTCATCGGCGCCGGATCCGGTGGACTTTCGGGCGTTTCAGGCGGTCAATTTGTATGAGGATGACAGTGCCTACGTCGCCCACGGGGATCCTGTGCCGAGCTTTCGCACACAGACGATTCTGGGTGACGAAGTCAAGATGACCATCGCGCAAGAGAACGCGATGGAAGAGGTACTTGGTCCGGACAACACCTCAGGGCAGCAATGGGACTCATGGTTCGCGGCATTTGGTGTGCCCAATGAGGCAGGCCATCCCGCGGCGCTTTGGGACGCGAAGACCGGCGCGATCGATAGAGATATTGCCAAGCAGTTTGAGGGTCATGACATTCGACTGCTGCTGCGCAGTGATCCAGAGAAATACGGGCCCATCTTCCGTGATCGGATCAATCTGGTTGTGGGCTCACGCGACTCGTTTTACTTGGAGCGCGCCGTGAAGCTGTTGTTCGAGGAACTGCGTGAGCAGGGTTTTGCCCCAGGCGTCGAGGATGGCGGTTCGATCACCGTCGTGCCCGATGCAGATCACGGCACTGTGCTGCACTCAGAAGCGGTGCAGGGCTCAATCGAGCGCATGCTGGACCTGCTGCGTATGAACGGGTTCATAGTGCGTGAGCACCTGCCGATGGATGATCATGCAGAGGAAGGCGGGCGATGAGCATGCGACGCGGCGATGTTCTGGCGAGTGGTGTCGAGCAGTCCGCGGTGCTGATGGGGCGCTACCTCGCGGGGTTTGACGACAATAGTCGGGTTGCGCAGACGCCTGGCCTTCCCAACCATGCAGCATGGACGTTGGGGCATCTGGCGTATGTGCTGCACCGGGCCGCGGAGCGCGTCGATGGCCATCCGCTCCCCAAGACCGATTTCATCGAGGGCGCAAAGGATGGGGATGCGAATCACTACGGGCAGGAAAGTGTGGCGCTGGGCTCTGTCGTGACTGCCGAGCCGGAGCGCTACCCGACGTGGGATCGTTGCCAGGTGATCTTTGAGGCTTCCTTGAAGCGGTTTTGCCATGTGTTGCGGCATGCCAGCGATGCGGAACTGGACGCGCCGCGTGACTGGGGTGCGAACAAGACGACGGCGCACGACCTGGCCAGCCGCATGGTCTTCCACGTGGGCACACACACGGGCCAGCTGATCGACCTGCGCCGGGCGCTCAAGATGTCGAAGGTCGTGGGCTAGTCGTTGTCGTTCTCGAGGCGGTTGCAGAATGCGCGTACTTCCTGATTGAATTCCTCGGGACGATCGACGAACAGGAAATGCGAGACGCCGTCCCACATCCGCCAAGTCAGGTCCGGAATGAAGGATCGCACAAACGCTTGATAGTCGTCGTTCCAGAACGGCGCATTGGCATGGATAGCGAGTACCGGCACCTTGATCGGGTCGGTGCCCCACAGTGACTCGTCCTGCATCGCTTCAAAGCCGCCTGTCACGACATGTTGCGGCGTCGATATGGCCGCCTCTTTGATCCGTTCTCTCCATGCAACATCCATCGACGACGCCATCATGTCGATCATTTGGCCCATGTAGTCGCGCCAGCCATCGGTGTAGAACGGCGCAGCCATTTGCTTTGCCTGTTCGGGCGAACCCAGCGGGCGCAGGCCGCCATCGACAAGTATGAGCGCTTTCGTGCGACTCGGGTAGCGCCGGTAGAATTGGCGGACAACCGGCGTGCCCATCGAGTGGCCCACGAGGATTGCGTCTTCGACGCCCGCATCGTTCATCACGGCGGCAATGTTGTCCGCAAACACATCCATGGTGTAGGTGATCTCGGGCGCATCGGAATCGCCATGCCCGACGAGATCGATCGCGATCAGGCGCGTGTCCTCATCCTGGAGACCTGACATCTGCTCTTGCCAGAACGTTCGGCTGGAGGCCCAGCCATGGACGAACACGATGTTCGTGCGGCTGCCGCCCACACTGTCATAGACGATGCGGCTGCCCTTCCACAATGCGGCGTGGGTGCCGTCGGCGTGGTGATGTGAAGCGCAGCCGGTCAAGGATGCAATGATCGCGATCAAGCCAAGCAGAAGGACGAGTTTCATGGAAAGAGCCTTTCCTGCGCACTGCGGGCGGCAGTGTATCGAGCAATGCCTTGGCGGTACACTCCGCCCATGCCGACCAGCAACCCGACGGACATTCTGCTCACGCACAACCAGTGGGCGACGCATTCCGTGCTTGATGCCTGTGCGCAACTCACGGATGAGCAGTTTCACCGTCGCTTTGAGATGGGTCCAGGGTCGTTGCACGACACCCTGATGCATGTTCTGGGGGCGATGCGGGGATGGGCAGACCTGTTGGCGCAACGTCCGCGGCGGGACCGCGTTGAAGCCGGCGGCCCCTATGCGATCGAACAACTCAAGTCGCTGCTTGATGACGCCCATGACGACCTGGTGGCGTTGGTGAAGGCGCACCCGATCGATGGTGAGATTACCGGCGAACGGGGCGGCGACCCGTACATGTTCACGCGAGGCGCCATCTTGACCCATGTGACCACGCACGGCATGCACCACAGGGCTCAGTGCCTAAACATGTTGCGCCAAATGGACGTTGAGAAGCTGCCGCCCACGGCGGTTTTGGAGTGGCTGGTCATGGTCGATGGGCAGGGATGACCCTTCCGGAGAGTGCTCCTACAATGTTGGATTCGCTCGGGGCGCGGCGTGCGCGGCGATGGTTCGCCTGTGTTGCATGCCGCTGAGACGCACCCGCAGAACCTGATCCGGTTCGCACCGGCGGAGGGAAGGCGACCATGACCGCGAACTCGAACAATGACCACATTGGTGTCGGCTCCCCTGCGTGGAAGATGCGCACGCTGACTGGCGAGGGCAAGCCCGTTGCCGATTCGCCCACGTTTGATGCGAGCGATGCTTCGCGCCCGACGGTGCGATTAAGGGCGCCCTTGCGCGGTGCGCCGAATCCGGGCAGTGACGCCAGCGCGACGACGCCAGGCTGTTTTTCGATGGAGCCCGATGTTGGCGGCGCGCTGATGTACTCGTCGGCCGACACGCCTGGCATGCCCGCGCCGTCGACGAAGACCGCGTGGGACTTCCTGCCTTCGGATTGGCGCGTGGAGCGACTTGCACCCGATGCGCCCGAGGCCGGTGGTCATCAATTTCCGTTGACCGACTCGCACGCGTTCGTTGAATTCGAGACGGCGCGCGGCGAGCGCATGCTTGTCATCTATCCCAAGGGCTTTGAGCCGATCACGCAGCTCGAGTGTGCACGGCTGGGCCTGATCACCGGGCAGATGCGGCGTGTGGCTCAGCGCGAGCCGCATCTGACCGCAGAGCAAGTACGCGATGAGATTGCGGCAGGGCGGATGATCATTCCCGCGAATATTCATCACCTTGCCAAGCGGCTTGATCCGATGTGCATCGGGCGCGCGAGCCGCACGAAGGTGAATGCCAACATGGGTGCTTCGCCCGTGTCGAGCTCGACGGATGAAGAAGTTGAGAAGCTACAATGGGCCGAGCGCTGGGGCGCCGACACCGTGATGGATTTGTCGACGGGCGGCGATCTCGATGCTACGCGGGGCGCGATCATCGGTGCATCGACGGTGCCAATTGGCACGGTGCCGATCTATTCGATGATCATTGGCCGCAAGCTGGAAGACCTGGATACGAAGGTCATTCTCGACACCATCGAACACCAGGCAAGGCAGGGTGTCGACTACATGACGGTTCACGCGGGCGTGCGGCGCGAACACCTGAAGTATGTCAAGAACCGCCTCATCGGCATTGTCTCGCGCGGCGGATCGTTGCTCGCCAAGTGGATGCTCATGAAGAACAAGGACAATCCCATGTATGACGCATGGGATGACATTTGCAAAATCATGCGCCGCTATGACGTGTCCTTCAGCATTGGCGATGGCTTGCGACCCGGCGGGCTGGCCGACGCGACCGACGACGCGCAGTTGGCGGAGCTTGAAACGATCGCGGAACTCACGGAGCGCGCGTGGCGGCACGGCGTGCAGGTCATGGTCGAAGGGCCTGGGCATGTGCCGATGGATCAGATTGAATACAACATGAAGCTGCAGCGCGCGCTGTGCCACGGCGCGCCCTTCTATGTGCTCGGGCCATTGGTCACGGATGTATTCCCGGGGTATGACCACATCACGAGTGGCATCGGCGCGACGATGGCGGCGTGGCACGGGGCCGCGATGTTGTGCTACGTCACGCCCAAGGAGCACGTGGGCCTGCCCAAGCGCGAGGATGTCAAGCAAGGGTGCATCGCCTATCGCATTGCGGCCCACGCTGCGGACGTTGCGCTTGGCATTCCCGGCACGCGCGATTGGGATGATGAGCTGACCAAGGCGCGGGCAGCGCTGAACTGGAAGAAGCACTTCGAGCTGGCGTTTGATGAAGACACCGCCCGCGCGCTGCATGATGAAGACCTGGATGTCGATACCGACTTCTGCGCGATGTGTGGGCACGACTGGTGTTCTGTGCGCATCAGCAAGGAGATTCAGGAGTTCGCATCGGGCAAGGCCGATGGGTTTGAGCGCGTGGGCGGCAAGGATGGCGCGACCCTCGGCGCGCCGGCGATTTCGTCGGCCCTGACGCCAGAGCAGGCGGAGCTCCTCAAGCAACGCGGCTACCTGCACCCCGAAGAGATTCACGCTTTGGCGAGCAAGACGAGGAGCGCCATCGAAGCCAAGCCGGGCGGCAAGGCGGCGTGCCACTCTGACTATGTCGATGCGGATGAGGCGAAGCAGTTGCAACAGGAGCAGCTTGTGCAGCTCAATACGGCCCCGGCGCACAATATTGCGAGTGAGGACCGGGTGGTTTAAAGGGCTGGGGCGGTACTGGCCGACTTCGCGATCCGTGCCTACCGTTTTGCATGCTTGTCCAATTCAACTACTCCGCTGTGCCATCGTCCGACGCCCTGGAAGACTTCGTGCGAGCCGAGCTTGACAAGGCCATTGCGCGCTTCGAGTCGCGGCTGACGCGCGTCGAGGTGCATCTTGCGGACATGAAGTCGAAGCGCACTGGTCCCGATGACAAGCGGTGTCGGCTCGAGGCGCGTCCCAAGGGGCGGGATCCCTTCCTGGCGGAAGACACGGCCGATGACCTCTATCGCGCGGTCTCCGGCGCCGTCGGCAAGCTCGAGCGCATGCTCATGACCCGGCTCGATCCGCATTCATAGCGGCGGAGGATCGCACCTCAGCGCCTCGTGGATTGGTCGGGTGACGGGGATGTACAATCCGCGTCCATGACAGACACCCCCGAATCCCCGGCTCCGGCGCCGCCCGAGCCTGCCCCTGCGGTCGAGATCACCCCAGAAGAAGTCGCGTCCGGCAAGGTCTTTGCGATCTTGTGTTACGCGCTGGGCTTTCTCGGCATTCCATTCTTCATCCTGCCGTTGGTGATGCGCGACAATGACTTCTCGTTGTATCACGCCAAGCAGGTGCTGATTCTGTGGTTGCTGGGTATTGCGGGCTACATCCTGGGCGTGCTGTTGCTCGTGGTCTGCATTGGTCCGTTCATCATGTTGGGCGTCGGCATCTTGAGCCTCGTGCTCGCGATCATGGGGCTCATCAATGCGATCAACGGGCAGGCGAAGCCCTTGCCGCTTATTGGCAAGTATGCCGAGCAGTGGTTTGCCGGCGTGACGAAGGTCGCCAAGTAGGGCTGCTGCGCGGTCATCAGCTGCCGGTATCACCTTGCGGAGGGTCAAGGAGGTTGCCATGCGCGCTGAAGCCGATGCCGTTCATTCAACTCGCCGCACGTTTCTTGGGCTGATGCCGATGGGCATCGCAGTTGGGGCGGCGACCGTTGCCGCTTGGCCGCGCTCGATAGTGCGCGCCGCGGATGTTGACGGCCCCGCGGGCGGAGCGATCTCCGGGCACTTCCCGCAGCAGCATCCGGAGCTCGCGCGGCGGGTTGTGGGCGCGTCGCACTCGAACATCGACGTCGTGCGCGAACTGGTCGAGGCACAGCCAGCGCTCGCGAAGGCAGCGATCGACTGGGGCTTTGGTGACTGGGAAACCGCGCTCGGCGCCGCGTCGCACACGGGCCGGCGTGAAATCGCGGAGTTGCTGCTGCATCATGGCGCCCGGCCCAACATCTTCACGCACGCGATGCTCGGGCATCTCGAAGTCGTCAAGGCGATCGTGGCGGTGCGCCCTGAGGTCGTTCGTTTGCCTGGGCCGCACAGCATTACGCTGTATCAACATGCGCAGGCGGGCAAGGATGGCGCTGCTGAAGTGCGCCGATTCTTGGAGGGGCTGCCCGATGTGCCGCGCACCCAGCCAGCCCAGGTGCTCGACGAATCGAGCCACCCCATCTACGAAGGCGCGTATGTGTTTGATGCTGGTGCCGACGACCGGCTGATCGTGGCTCCGGGTCGGCAGGGGCTGCTGCAGTTGCGCCGAGGATCTGATGGGACGCCGCGCAATCTGTTCTGTTTGGGTGAGCACACCTTCTATCCCGCCGGCGCCGAGGCTGTGCGTGTCGTCTTTGCCGTGGACGACGGGCGCGCGCAATCCGTTGCGATTCACGATGCCGAGGTCGTGGTGGTTGGGCAGCGTGAGAAATAGGCGAGTGCGCGGCAACCAAGACTCGGCTTGTCTCGTAGGTTCCGTTCCTCACTCGACTTGCGCGCGAGGTCCCACTTTTTCATAGGAAGGGCGCAACTTGGCCGGTACCGCGATGTACAGTATAGGGGGAAACCCCCTAGGATCTGCGATGGCACTCCAGCATCACAGCACGTTTGACGCCGACGAGGGCCCGACCACGCCTGTGATGCCGCCTGTCCCGGTGGAGTCGGCGTTCCTTCTTGAAGCGGCGTGGTCGAGCATCATCACAGACCCGCTCACTGGTGTCGCGATTGTGTCAGGCGATGGGCGCACCATTTGGGCCAACGATCAGATCGCGAAGTTCTTCCATGGTGATCAGGCCACGGGCGCGCAGTACTCGGGCACGGATTGGCAGGGGCTCTATCCCAGGGAGTGGATCGAAGAGCGGCTCGCGATCATGAAGCAAATCAAGGAGACGGGCAGGCCCTTGTTGCTTCGGACAATCTGGCGTGGCTATCAGCAGCTCAGCTGGATGCACTACATCCCGGACGATGATGAGGGCAAGGCGGATCACTTCCTGGTGATCACGCGCCGGATTGGCTGTGCAGACTCGAACCAGATCGAGGCGATGAGCCGCGGCGCCAACATGGTCGAGTCGAAGATTGCAAGCCTGGGTGAGCTTGCGAGTCTGACGACGCGCGAGCTCGAGGTGCTTGCGTTGTTGGGCCAAGGGCTGAGCATCAAGGAGATCGCATCAACGCTGCATCGCTCTGCCAAGACGGTTGAGAACCACCGATCGTCGATTGGGCGCAAATTGCAGCTTGATGACCGCGTGCAGCTGGCGGAGCTTGCGCGTCGGGCCGGGCTCACGCCCAAGGACGCGGCGCGCAAGCGCGTGTAATTTGTCAGGAAGATCCCCCAGGCAAGAACGCCCAAGTCCATATGCATTAATCATTTAGGTGGTTTCCCTTGCGGCCCCTGCAGGAAGGGCTGCGAAAGATCCCACTGTTCGCTTCCTCATAAGTGATGTGCCGTGGCTGCTCCCGGGCCTCATGCCGGATCCGGGGGTTCTCTCGCTGCATTGCATCGCTTTTGGCGAAAACCGTGTGCCGGTCGGCCTCGATGCCTGCCGGCCACGGTTTTTTTGTGACCGAAGGCAGAGGCCGGTAGGCTCGCGTCATGCGCAGATGGGGCCTGAACAAGGTGCAGATCGCAAGAGCGGCGGCGGCGTGCGCCTTGAGCGCAGGGCTTGTTGCATGTGAGCGCGGCGCGCCGTCTTCGTCGACCGCGTCGACAAGCGCGCCGGTGGCACCCCCGGCGCTCGCGAGCGAGATCGCAACGGCGCCACTTCGTGTGGCGACGTATCGCATTAGTGTGGAGTCGTTGCCCGCGCCATATGCCTCGGCGAGCAAAGCCAAGCCGCCACGGGTGATTGATCCGCCGGCTGACGCCACGCTGCGGGTCCCGCCTGGGTTTCGCGTGCAACTGTTTGCAGAGACGCCCGGTGCGCGGTGGCTTGCGAACACGCCCGACGGCGACGTGCTCGTGACTTCGAAGAGCGGGAGCACGATCACGCGCCTGCGTGACACCAACGGAGATGGTGTGGCCGACGAGCGGTCGGTCTTTGCCGACCCAAGCAACGGCATGAACCTGCCTTTTGGCATTGTGTTTGTCGATGGACTCTGCTTCGTGGCAAACACGGATGCCGTTTTGCGATTCCGTTGGGAGCCTGGACAGGAGCGTTTGATAGGACGCGGAAGCGCGATCGTTCAGTTGCCTGGGCAGGGGTACAACCAGCATTGGACGCGCAACCTCGCGGTTGCGCCGGATGGCGAGCACCTGTTTGTATCTGTTGGTTCCATGAGCAATGTGAGCGAGGAGTCGCCACCCCGTGCATGCGTTTTGCGCGTCAATCTCTTCGGGACGGAACGGGAGGTCTATGCCTTCGGTCTGCGCAATCCTGTGGGGCTCGCGGTGCATCCGGCGACAGGCGCCTTGTTCACCGCGGTGAATGAGCGCGATCTGTTGGGCGATGACCTAGTGCCAGACTATTTCACGGAGGTCGAGCAAGGCGCCTTCTATGGCTGGCCCTATGCGTATCTTGCGCCGACGCTCCTTGATCCGCGCATGATGCGCGAAGGTGTGAGCATCCGTCCGGATCTTGCCGCGACGACGCGCACTCCCGATGTGCTCTTCGAGTCACATTCTGCGGCGCTTGGCGCGACGTTTCATAGTGCTTCGGATTGGCCCAAGCACTATCGCACCGGTGCGTTCGTCGCGTTCCATGGTTCCTGGAATCGGTCCAGCGGCACGGGCTATAAGCTGGTGTATCTACCGTTTGACGAAGCCGGCAAGCCTACTGGGGCATATGAGGACTTTGTCACTGGCTTTCTCACGGACCCGTCGGGGCCTCGGGCCTGGGGCCGGCCAGTGTGTGTGTTGAGTAGACCGGATGGGTCGCTGCTCTTCTCGGACGATGGGCATGGGCGGGTGTATCGGATCACCTTTGACCCGGCGCTGGCTGCCCAAATGGCAGGCGAATGAGCCTGCTGCGGCGGAATCAGGCGAGCCTACAATGCGTTGATTGAGGTGAAGCCACGACAAAGCGCCTGGTGTGATCAGGCGCAGTGCTGGAGCATTTGAACCATGACGAGTGTGAACCTGACTGAGACCGCGGCTCGCGAGATCAAGACCATCATCGAACAGCAAGAACTTGATGCGGAGAAAGTGCGCTTGCGTGTCGGCGTCAAGGGCGGCGGCTGCTCGGGATTTAGCTATGTGCTGGACCTGACCGAAGTGCAAAAGGACACCGACGAAGAGTTGGAGCAGTTCGGCGTCAAGATCATCTGCGACCCCAAGAGCCTGCTTTATCTCAACGGCACCACGATCGATTTCAAAGATGAGATCATGGGCCGCGGGTTCGTCTTTCAGAACCCCAACGCGAACACCACGTGTGGATGCGGCTCGTCGTTTGCGGTGTGATGCAACGCGAGCACCTTGCTTCCAAAGAAGAAGAAGAACATTGACGGCGGCGGAGGTGCGCGCATGACGAGCGAGCAGTGGAAGCGGTGGATGCGAGTGGCACGCCAGACAGTGCGCGTCGTCGCGGTGATGGCGGCGGCGGGTGCGGCGACTGCAATTGCGCATGCACAGGCGACAGATACTGAGCCGGCGGCGGCCGAAGCGCAATCGCAATCCGATGAATTGTGGGTGCGCACTGCGCAATCGCGGGATCGCAAGCTGCGCATGGAGGTTGCGTGTCGGCTCTATGAGCGCCCGGGCGGCGGGCCCAAGGTCATGCTTGCGGGCGCGGTACACGTTGGCGATAAGCCGTTCTACAAGAAACTGCAAGACATCCTCGATGCGAACGACGTTGTGCTGTATGAAGGCGTTTCGCCACCGGGGTCGGAGCGCAGTGTGCCGGCAAGCGAGGCGCAGCGCAAGGAGTTGACCAATGCGCGGTTGCGGCTGCTCGCGACGATGGCGCACCAGGTCGAAACCGATGGAGCGCAGGTCACATCGCTCGATGCGCTGCGCGCGGGACTTGCAGGGCACACGCGCGCGCTGGGTTGGCTCGATGCGGCACAGCGTGATGCCTGGGGCAACCAGATCCAGGTGTTTGCACAGGACGACGGCACTATTGATGTGCGCAGCGCAGGTCCGAACGGGCACTTCGAGCCCACGCGCACGGACAGCGATGACATGTACTTTTCCGACCAACAAGCGCTTTCGCCAGAGGAGTTGGGCGAGACGCCCGGCATTCAGCAGAAGCTCGCCAAATCGCTCGGCTTGGTTTTTCAATTGGACGAGATGGACAGTGATCATGCGCACTGGCGTAACGTGGACATGTCCGCGGCGGAGCTTGAACAGCGATTCGCCGCCGCCGGACTGACCGAAGAAGGCGATGGCTTGTTTGCGATGCTCGAAGGCACGGGATTGCCTGCAAAGCTGATGGGCTTGGTGCTTGGGATCATCGAGCATTTTCCGGGCGCGCAACCGCGCGCCAAGATGATGCTCATGGATATGCTGACGCACGCGGATGATCTGATGGAGTTGGCGGGCGTGCCAGGGATGGAAGACCTCATGCGCGTGATCATCGAGGATCGCAACAAGGTTGTGATCGACGAGCTTGCGCGACTTGTTGATATGCCCGATGCACCGGAGACCATCGGTATCGTCTATGGCGCGGGGCACATGCCCGATCTTGAACAGCGCATGTTCGAGCGCTTGGGTTACAAGCGCACGAAGGAGCGCTGGCTTCCCGCAATCGAGATCGATCTTGAGCGCGAGGGCATCACGCGCTTGGAACGGGCCATGATGAAACGCCAACTCGAGATGCAGCTCGAGATGATGCGCAAGCAGGCGCAGCTGCAGCGTCCAAGCGACCCGGTGTGATGCGATCTACTTGCTGCCGCCGCCCGCCTCCGTCAATGCACGGTCGTAGTACGCCGCCAAATCCTTGCGCAGCTGATCCAGCGAAGGGCGGTGGACGTACATCATGTGCCCGGCTTCGTAGTAGTGCGTTTCGAGGCGTGAGCGAGCGCCCGGATCAAGCTGCATCGTGTTGAAGGTGTAGTCCGCAGCGAAGGGCGGCGTCGCCAGGTCGTAGTAGCCGCACGCCAGGAACACGCGCAGGTGCGGGTTCTCGGTCATCGCAATGCGCAGGCGGTCCGCGACATTGACGTAGCGCGCCTGCCCGGCTTGGCCATAGGTCCAGGGCCACACGCTCGTGAGGATCTCGTAGGGCAGATCGGACTTGTAGCCCAGGTCACGCCTGACATAGTCGTTCATTGTCGCGGTGTAGATACCTTGGATCGCGGCATACGCGGGGTCATAGCTGTACTGATCACCGGACGCATTGCGGTCGATACCCGTGAAGCGCGCATCGAGCCGCCCCACGGTCAGGCGCTGGTCGCGCAGCAGTTCTTTGTTGAAGGGGCCAACATCAAGGCGCAAGTTGATGTTTTCGACATACGAAGTCGAAAGGCCGGTGTACGCAGCAAGTTGTTGCGCGATAGCGTGGCGCCGATCATTCGGCAGCGCGTCACCCATCATCATTGCGGGCGTGAACTCGCTGATGACCCATCGCTCGACGTCATCCATGAACTGTCGCATGGGCATGATCGTGTACTGGTCGGCGAGCTTTTTGTGGAAGCGAGCTGTCGCGGCAAACGCCGGCACATACAGCAGGTGGGGCAAGTCGTTGCCGATGCTTGAACGTAGCGTTTGGAAATTGAGCACCGCGGAAACGAGAATCACGCCATTCAGCGCGATGCCGTGTTCATCTTGCAATAGTGGGGCCAGTGCCGCCGCTCGAGTCGTGCCATAGGACTCACCGGTGATGAACTTCGGGCTTGCCCAGCGCTCGTTGCGCGTGATGAACAAGCGAATGAACTCGGCGACGGACTTGGCGTCTTCTTCCAGGCCATGGAAATCCTTGGGGTTGGCGTCACCCTGCGCGCGGGAATAGCCGGTCGACACGGGATCGATGAACACGAAGTCGGACTTATCGAGCAGCGAGTGCGCGTTGTCGACAACGTGATAGGGGGGCGGGCCGGGATGTCCAAAGTCGTCCGCGTAGTCCACTCGCTTGGGGCCGTACAGCCCGAGGTGCAGCCACACGCTTGATGAGCCTGGTCCGCCGTTGAACGAGAACGTGATGGCTCTGGTTGATGGATCTGGGAATTCAGGTTCAGCGTCGTCGGCCTTTGGGCCTGTCATCGCGCGGTAGCTGATGAAGAACAGCTTGGCGGTTTCCTTGTACTTGTCATCGACGAGTGACACAGCGCCCGCGCGCGCCTGGTAATGCACCGTCTTGCCTTCGACCGTGATCGTGTGATAGGTGATCGCGTCTTCGTCGGGATACTCCACGAACGGCTGGGCGGCTTTGACCTCTGGCTTGGGGGGGCCTGCAGGCTCGTCGGCGGGCTGGGCCAACGCGGCACCGCTCAGCGTCAAGACGGTCCAAGCCAGCACCCAAGTCAGTCGATGCATCATTGTTCACTTCCTCCGGGGCGCCGACGCGCCGCCTTGAGCTTACCGGGGGCCGGGCCATGGGCGGCACCCGTCCGGGCCTGAGGCCCGATAACCCGGGAGAACGATCCTCAGCGCCGACTCTGCGCGATCGGATGACCGCCAGGCAGAATGCGGAATCTTCATTGTGGCGTGGGCAAGTGCTCCGCGACGATCTCTGTCCAAGCGCGGAAGCGCAGAAGGACCATCGTTCATGACCACGGCTGCCGCGGACCAGACCACCACCATCGCCATCGGCGCGCACTTTAAGGGTGAACTGACCTTCGAGCACGACGTGCACATTCAAGGCGGGTTCGAAGGGCGCATCGTTTCGGGTGGCGAGGTCGTCATCGCGCAGGGCGCTGCCTGCAAGGCATCGATCATGGCGGTGTCCTTGCGCATCGAAGGCGAGGTCGAGGGCGATATCACGGCGCGCGATCTGGTGCAGCTGGGTCCGGAGGCGCGCATGACCGGTGACATCTCGGCCCCGCGCCTGCTGGTCGCGGATGGCGCATCGTTCCTTGGGCACTGTCGGATTGGGCCCGAGTCCGCCTCTGGGGATCGGGTGCCGCGGGCCGCGAACCCCCCAGCCCGGCCGGTCCCAGCACCTGCACCCGTTGTTCGCTCGCGTGGCGCGGAGATCGAGACTCGAACCGTCGAGGTCGCCCGCGCTCGCCTTGCGGAGGCCCAGGCCAAACTGGCTCGCATTTCGGGCAAGGATCCTGCCGCTGCCTAGGCGAGGGTCCTTGGGCGGCTCGGTCCCCCGCAGCCGGTCGTCGTACACTATTCCGTCGAGTTAATTGCATGCGGCGGCTGGTGGGCTGATCACATGGCGAGGCGGTTCAAGAAACGCGAATCCATCGAGATAGGGTTGCGCCGGTTGGCGACCCGCGAGGTCGGTGCCGCGCTTGCTGCGCTTGAGCGCCATCGCGATGGTCCGGCAGAAGGGGTCCATCGGGCTCGCGTGGCCTGCAAGCGCATCCGCGCCTGGCTTGCACTCGTCGAGGCAGGGATGGACACCGCAGAAGGCGAGGCGGAGGCGTTCAAGCAAGCCGCCAAGCGCACCAGTGGGCAACGTGATCTCGTGGCGATTCGCCTCGCATTGTCGGATCTGGCGGGGGATCGCCCGGAACTCGCCTCACCCGCAGCGTGGGCCGACGGTCAGCTCATCACGATGTCGACCGAGAGCGACATGGACGGGCAAGCGGCGATGCACGCAATGCTGGTCGATGCAGGCGCGCGTATCAGCGGTTGGTGCGTTGAAGGCGGTCCGGAGGCGATCATTCGCCAAGGGGTGGAGCGCGGCTATGCCGCAGCGCGAAGCGCATTCTTCGGCTGGCGCGATGATCACCGCATGTCTGGCGCAAGGCCACGAAGCGACTGATGTACCAACTCGACATCCTGAAGCGGATCGGTCCGAAGAACGCGCGGCGGACGGCGCGGCGGTTGCGCCGGCTCAGTGAGCTCCTTGGCGAGCACCGCGACTTGGAACTTGCCAAGGATGCAGTTCGCGCCATGCCAGACGATCAGCGCCGGCAAGCGCTCTTGGAAGCGATTGAAGATGCGCAGACGCTGCTTGGCGCCAAAGCAGAGCGCCGTGGGCTCCGCCTGTTTGGCGTGAAACGCAAGCGATTCGCTCGGCGCACATTGCCACGCCGACTCAAGCTGCGCACCATCTGAGCTGGAATACAGATCCTGTCTGCAGCGTTGGCTTGAGCCGAAGGAGGTGTTCGATGTTGGTCAAGAGAGCCGCCGCTGAGCGGGGGCACACGCGATTGTCTTGGCTTGAGAGCTGGCACTCGTTTTCTTTTGGAGAGTACTTTGATCGCAGCCACATGCACTTTCGTGCATTGCGGGTCGTCAACGATGATGTCATTGCGCCTGGTGGCGGCTTTGGCCTCCATCCACACCGCGATATGGAAATCATCACAGTGCTTCTCGACGGTGGACTGACCCATCGCGATTCGATGGGCCATGAAGCGACGTTGCGCCCCGGCGACATCCAGTACATGCGAGCCGGATCTGGGATTCAGCACTCGGAATTCAACGCTTCGCAAGAAGAATCGGCGCGCCTGCTTCAGATGTGGGTCATGCCAGAGGTGAAGGGCGCCGAGCCGGCGTACACCGATCGCCACATTCCCGAGGCAAGGCGGCGCGACAGGCTCGCGCTGATCCTTGCCCGCGACGGGCGCGACGATGCACTGCAGATCAACCAGGACGCTGATGTCTATCTTGCGACGCTCAGCAAGGGTGCGTCGGTGTCGCATGCGCTGCACTCGAATCGGCATGCGTGGCTGCAGGTGGGCAAGGGCGCCATTGATGTCAATGGTGTCGCACTGCAGGAAGGCGATGGCATCGCCATTTCTGGCGAATCGGAGGTCACGATCGCGCAGCGCGGCGAAAGCGACGCGCAAGTCGTGTTGTTCGATCTCGCCTAATGCCTCACGTTCGGTTGCGTCACTGTCCTTTGAGCTCGCGCTCCCAAGCCTCGAAGGCATAGCGCACGATGTCGGGGCGGAAGCGGTAGTACTCGCCCAGGCGCGTCGGGATTTCGTAGTCTTGCCATGCCGCAGCGGCGGGCGTGCCGGCCTCGAAGGCGCGCTTCGCCGACTCGCCCACATGATCGAGCATCTCGATGTACGGCATGAGCTCGTCGAACGACGCAACCGCCCCGTGGCCTGGGACATACCGCGTACTCTTGTCGGAGATCATCGCCTTGCACGAAGCGCTCAGCTTCGAGGGAATCGCATCGCCGTAGTAGGGGAATACGCCATGAAAGACCAGATCGCCCGTCCAAACCAAGCGGGGAGATTCGAGTTCGATGGTCAGGTCGCTTGGGGTGTGCCCGGCGCGCGGCACGAGGCGCACGACCTTGTCGCCGAGATCAATCCGTGTTTCGCCCGATGCACTGACAAGCGCGTCAGGTAAGACAATGGGAAAAGGCAGTTCGGTGGTCTCGCCCGGTTTGGTTTCGGGTTGCTGCTCCGACGAGCGCTCCGCGAGCAGTTTGCGCGTCGCATCCGTGGTGATGATCTGCGGGCGCTCGTCGAGGTTGCCTGACAGGTATGCGCTTAGCCCATTGGAGTGATCGCCGTGCAGGTGGGTGAGAACCACGTGCGTTGGCGCACGGCCTGTGAGCTTGCGCGCCATCTCACGTGCCCATGCGCCGCCTTCAACGGTGTTAAACCCTTCGATGATCATGACGCCATCGCGCCCAGCGATGATGCCGCCGTTCGAGACGGTGCGCGTGGCGCCGTCCCATGGGGTGGAGATGATCGCCCACAGGCCATCGCCCAATTGCTCGACGCGGGCCCAGGGCTCGGTGGTGACGAGGTCGCCATCGCCCTGTCGCGCGAAAGCTTTGCGTGCAAAGGTGTCGCCCGCCGCGAGGGCCACAGAGACGTAGGCTCCGCAGCCCAGGCACGTGTTGACAAAGCCGCGACGGGTCACATGTTCATGGCTGCAGGTCATGGGGTGGCTCCTGTTTGGGGGTGGTGGTGCTAGTGTACGAACGATCGTGCACCCGAATCCCTACCAACCTGCATCCGTCACCTTCATGGGCACGGGGACGTCGGGCGGCGTGCCGACGATTGCGTGCGATTGCCCGACGTGCAAGAGCGACGACCCGCGCGATGCGCGCATGCGGACCGCCGCGTGCGTGCGTTGGACCGATGACGCCGGGAAGCAGCGCGTTGTGCTCATCGATGCCGGGCCCGATCTACGCATGCAGGCGCTACGGCACCATTTGCAACGGTGCGACGCGATCCTCGTCACGCACAATCATGTCGACCACATCTTCGGGCTCGACGAGACGCGGCGGTTCAACGCGGCGAACAACATGGAGCCGATCGATGTGTATGCCGAGGCGTATGTGTGGGATGCGCTACACCGCGTGTACAAGCACATCTTCGATCGAAAGTCAAATTTCAACGACTCGTTTGTCGCAAGTTTGCTGCAGCACGTCATTGTCGGGCCGGAGCGCGATGCTGAGCAGGGTGGAGCCATCGAAGCGCACCGCAAGGATCGCGTGCGCGACATGGCGCGGCGCACACAGGGGGGGGCGGGCGAGCCGATCGACATGCATGGCATGCGGTTCACGCCTGTCCGATTCCTGCATGGCGGGCAGCCGATTCTGGGCTTTCGCATCGAGCCCGTCCCGGGCAGTGGGCTCGCGCAGCGATGCGCTGCGGCGGACGGGGCGGCCCCGGGCTTCCCATTCGCCTGGTGTACGGATGTCTCGGGTGTGCCCGCGAAGACGTGGCAGGCGCTCAAAGGCGTGCGCACGATGGCACTCGATGGGCTGCGTCATCGCCACCACCCGACGCACATGACCCTCGAGCAGGCCTGCGCAGTTGCGGCGGACATGGGCGCGGATCGAACCTGGCTCATCCACATCGCCCACGAGGTGCTCCACGCGCGCGATGAGCCCGCACTGCCGCGGCACGTGCGGCTGGCGGTTGATGGGCTCACGGTTTGGGCGGATGGGTCGAGTGCGGTCCAACGTGGGCCTGACCAATGGGAGGCCCTGCCCTTTGAGCCTCATCCGAGGGAGGCCGGCGTCCCGGCGGGGCTGCCCCCCAGGGCAGTGCCTGCCTCTGAGCCGCCCAACTAGCAGCCGCCCAGATTCTGGGCTCAGGGGGAGTCGCCGCGTTCGCTATACTCTCCGCCCCATGGCAAAGGCCCGCGAACTCAAGAAGCGCCAGAAGGCGGTTGGCAACATCAAGCGCATCACGCGCACGATGCAGATGATCGCCACGTCCAAATTCGCTCGTGCGCAGGGTCGCGCCACGCAAAGCAAGCCGTACTCCGAAGGCATCTTCGAGTTGGTCACTGAGCTTGCGCGCCGTGCGGGCAACATCGACCACCCACTAGTCTCCGGTCCTTCAGGCGGTGTGCCCAAGACGGCCAAGCCGCTCGTCCTTGTCGTGACTTCCGATCGCGGGCTCTGCGGCCCCTACAACGGGTCGATCATCCGAACTGCGATGCGCCACCTGCGCGAGATTGGCTTTGACAACTGTATTGTCGAAGTGGCGGGGCGCAAGGGCCTGGGCGTCTTCAAGTTCAACGGCATCACCATTGGCAGGCATGTGCAGGTTGGCGACAACCCGACTGTCGAAGATGTGCATCACCTCGCGAACGACTACATGCAGCGATTCACCGCGGGTGAAGTCTCCGCGGTGCATGTGATCTTCATGAATTTCATCAGCGTGTCGCGCCAGAAGCCCGAGGTGTTGCAGTTGCTGCCCCTCAAGCCCCCGGCAAGCGACGACGCGGGCGAGGCCAAGGGCCCGGCCGTGGAGTACGACTTCTCGCCCCCCGCGCCGCAGTTGCTTGCCGACCTGTTGCCCGTGACGGTGCGGACGACGCTGTTCCAGGCGTTTCTCGATGCGGTGGTGTCGGAGCACATCGCCCGGATGGTGGCCATGAAGGCCGCGACGGACAATGCGACGAAGATGGGCAAGGACCTGTCCCGCAGGTTCAACCGGGCCCGCCAGACGCAGATCACGACGGAGCTGACCGAGATCATCTCGGGTGCCGCGGCTCTGGAGTAGGGGCGAAGGTCGCAGACAAATCCGCCACATGGCTCTATGGCCAAACCGGCATAGCGGGTTAGAATGTGAATATGGGAATCTTCCCCGCCCAATGTGCCGGCGGCGCCCCATGCCGAGGCTCGGAGCCGCGTCGGGGCGGCTTCACGCTGATTGAGCTGCTCGTGGTCGTCGCGGTGATCGCGATCCTGTTGGCGCTGTCGCTGCCGATGCTGAGTCGGGCCAGGCGCACGGCGCAGACCGGTCAGTCGTTGCAGCGCATTCGAGATTGTGCCCTCGCCAACCAGTCGGCAGTGACGGACAACCAGGGCCGCTTTCGTATGCCGGAGGTTGTCAGGGCTGGCGACGGCGATGTGGTGGTGAATGCCGGGCTCGGCGGGATCCAGGCGGGTGTTCGAAGAACATGGGTCGACCCGGATGAGGAAGGCGCCTATCCGTGGTCTTGGATGTACTGGTTTAGCACATCGTCTTCGTGGCCGGTCTTGCTCCAGGCCTACCTTGGGTACGAAGCGAGTCGGGCTGCACTGTCACCGAATTCGGGCGCGAAATTCGGAGTGACAAGCGACTACTGGTTGACGCACACGATTATGGCCGAGCCGGAATACTTCACCGACAACCTCATGGTGCAAGTGTCGCGCGGTGTTGAGCTTTGCAGGTCGCAACAGTTCTCGAAGGTGCGTTCACCCGCGCGCAAGGTGTTCATGCTCGAAACGGCGCAGACCGCGGCCCAGCGAATGGCGGTCAATCCACTCACCGACGATCCGACCACGAAGTATGTCACTGAAGGCGCGGAATTGGTGGTGCGTCCAATGGCCTTCTTTGACTTACATGTCGAGCAACGACGCACCAAGGATGCGGGGCCTCACGTGCAGAACTCGATGTACGGAAGTCCCTGGAGCGACCTCATGAACGATGGCGGGCTGACCACGTTGAATGGCATTCAAGGATGGGACTACTAGGAAGCGCTCTCCACAGGGCTCGCTCGTCACCCGCTATCATCCTCTCCATGACGCCCACGGCCCAGAAGCAAGCAGCGGTTGACGCCCCGCCCGTGTTTGGCTCGGTGCTCGAGATGATCGGCGCGACGCCCATGCTCGAGCTCAAGCAGATGGATACGGGGCCCTGCCGCCTGTTCGTCAAGCTGGAGAACCAGAACCCCGCGGGGTCGATCAAGGATCGCATTGGCCTGTCGATGATCGAGGCCGCGGAGCGCGATGGGCGCCTGGATCCGAACGCGAAGGTGAAGCCCACGATCATCGAGGCGACGGCGGGCAACACGGGGCTGGGCCTGGCGCTCGTGGCGGGCCAGCGCGGGTACACACTGAAGGTCGTTGTCCCCGACAAGATGTCTGAGGGCAAAATTCAGCACCTCCGTGCGATGGGGGCGGAGGTGATCCTCGCTCGCTCCGACGTGCAGAAGGGGCACCCGGACTATTACCAGGAGGTCGCGGCCCGCCTGGCGGCGAACACGCCCAATAGCCTCTTCATCAACCAGTTCTGCAATCCTGACAATATCCGCGCGCACTACGAGACGACTGCACCTGAGATTTGGAAGCAGATGGAGCCGTGCGGCGGCGTCGACGCCTTTGTGGTTGGCGTGGGGTCGGGCGGCACGCTGTCCGGCTGTGCGAAGTATCTCAAAGAGCAGAATCCCGACGTCCAGATCATCTTGTGTGATCCCGCTGGTTCGATCCTGGAGCCGCTGGTCAATCGCGATGAGAAGGTTGAGCCCGGCGCGTGGCTCGTCGAGGGCATGGGCGAAGACTTCGTGCCGGACATTTGCGACATCGAGCTCGCGGATGAGGCGATCGCAGTGCCAGATGGCGAATCCTTCCGCGTGGCGCGTCGACTGCTGCGCACGGAAGGAATTTTGGGAGGCTCGTCGACAGGGTGCTTGATTGCCGCGGCGGAAGCATGGTGCAAGCGTCAGACCAAGCCAATGAATGTTGTGACGTTCGTGTGCGACCAGGGCTCGAAGTACCTGGGCAAGATGTTCAACGATTTCTGGATGATCGACAACGGGTTCATCAAGCGCGAGCGGTCGGACGATTTGCGCGACCTGATCGCGAGGCGACACGAGCTGCGCGAGGACTACACGCTCAAGCCGACGGATCCCGTGTCGCAGGCGATCAAGGCGATGGAGTTGCACGGCATTTCGCAGTTGGCGGTGCTGGATGGCAATACGAACGACGTGGTCGGCATCCTGGATGAATCGGACGTGTTGATGGCGGTGCTCAACGCGAGCACGAGTGAGCAAAACAAGGCCATGGCGAAGCCGGTCTCGGAGTTCATGACGACGCGGCTGGAGACCATCGCACCGAGCGCGACAATCGACAAGCTCTTGCCCATTTTCCGGGCTGATCGCGTGGCGATCGTGGTCGATCCCGATGCGCCTGCGGGGCACCGCTATCTCGGGCTCATTACGCGCATAGACTTGATTCACTATCTGCGCCGGCAGATGAAGTAGCGCACCAAAAACGTACAGAGGCACTGGCATGGCGGACGGCCCGCACGGCAAAGAACTGAAGATGGACACCATGGTCGTGCATGCGGGCCAGCGCCCGGAAGAAACGACCGGTGCGGTGATGCCGCCGATTTTTACGTCGTCGACGTATGCGCAGGCTTCGCCCGGTGTGCATAAGGGCTTTGATTATT
>JAGQOH010000003.1 GCA_020427635.1 Phycisphaerales bacterium | reverse complement strand
CAGCGCCGACGGCGGAAACCGGCAACGCCTGCGATACCCAGCATGGCGAAGGAACCCGGCGTGGGCACGTAGTAGATGTTGTCCACTGCGCCCGAGCCACCCATGTGGATCACCACGCGGTCAAACGCGCCGGCGATCTGATTCACATCGAGAATGTCAATCGGCTGGATGCGGTTCGCCGTATTGTTGCCGAACACGACCGACGAGTCGAAGAAGATCGACGCGTTGTTGGTGAACTCGCTAAACGCGACTGAACCAACCGAGCTGCCGTTCGCGAAGAACTCGACCGAGCCGGCCTCCGCCATCACACCCTCGAGATCGACGATGTCGAAGCCGAAGTGCGTCTGACGTGTCACGAAGTCGAAGATCAGGTCGCCCGCGGGGCGCATGCCTTCGTCGTCCGGCGTGTCGACGATGCCGTCGCCCGCGCCGTTGTTGTTCTCCGCGAGGATCAGCATCTTCATCAGGTCGGTCTCGGTGTCCGAGATCGCAAGATTGCCGCCCGCCCAAGGCGGACCCTCGAGGTCCGGGTCGGCAGTGTTGGTTTCGTTGGCGTCGAAGATGATCGCCAGGTCGAACGGGCGATTCGGGTTGATCGCGCTGATGTTCAACCCCTGCCCAGCAAACTGGTTCGTCACGATCTCGCCGTGCTGCAGCGTGTTGAAATCAATGATCACCGCCTGGGCTGCCCCAGCAAACGCCCCCAGGGCGCCGAGCGCAGCAAGAACGCGCATGTTCTCCCTCTTCATGACTGGTCTGACTCCTCAAGGCCCAAGCCAATACCCCGGGTCCGCCTGTGCTGGACGGAAGCACCCGATGCCATCCCCAAATCCTGGGATGCACATCAGCCCGGTCTGCTTGCGCGGAAATACCTGTGCAATTGGAATCTACAACCAGACTTGCCAGGGTCAAGAAAACCGGCCCCGGAATCCTTGCCTCCAACAGGACTTGGGCTGAATTGCCTATCAATTACTAGACTATAGGCCGATTCCCCCGTCTCAGCCGCCCAACCGCCGCATCCCAGGACGTAGAATCGGACCTGACCCCGTTCATGGAGATCGAGACACATGCCGTACTACACCAAGCTCGGGACGATGCCCAAGAAGCGTCACACGGAGTTCCGCCGCCCTGACGGCGCCCTGTACTCGGAAGAGGTGTTCGGCACTGAAGGCTTCGTCGGCCCCACCACAACCCTCTATCACATCCACCCGCCAACCCAGGTGTACGGCTGGAAGAAGCTCTACTCCACCGCCCCCAAGTACGTCGAGACCGACGTCATGCGCATGCGCCACCTCAAGAGCGCGCCGCTCAAGGCGGAGGGCGATTCGATCACGGGGCGAAAAATCCTTTTTGGAAATGCGGATTGTGAACTCGCCATTTGCCAGCCCGCCGAGCAAATGACCTACCACTACAAGAATGGGCAAGGCGACGAGTGCCTGTTCATGCACTTCGGTTCGGGCACCGTCTACACGATGTTCGGCACGCTGCCCTTCCGCCAGAAGGACTACATCGTGCTGCCCAAGGGCACGATCTATCGCATCGATTTCAACAAACTCGCCGATGCGCCTGAGAGCGAGCGCCCCGTCGGCTGGACCGAAGCATCGATGCCATTCGGCAAGTTCCTCGTCATCGAGACATGCAACGCAAGCCACATCGCACCCCCGCCGCGGTATGTGTCCAAGGCGACCGGCCAGTTCCTTGAGCACGCACCCTACTGCGAGCGCGACCTCCGCCTGCCCGAGCTACCCCTTACCTTCGACGAACTGGGCGATTTCGAAGTGCGCGTCAAGGCGCTGAACTCCATGCACAGCTACATGTTCCACTACCACCCCCTCGACGTCGTCGGCTGGGACGGTTGCTATTACCCCTACTGCTTTAACATCGACGACTTCTCGCCAATCACCGGCGCCCTGCACATGCCGCCACCAATTCACCAGACGTTCGAAGCACACAACTTTGTCGTGTGCAGCTTCTGCCCGCGCATGCTCGACTACCACCCTCGCGCGATCAAGGTCCCCTACAACCACTCCAATCTCGACTCCGACGAAGTGCTGTACTACGTCGAGGGCAATTTCGGCTCCCGTCGCGGCATCGAGGTCGGCAGCTTCACGTGCCACCCGCAGGGCATCCCGCACGGCCCACACCCCGGCACCATCGAAGCTTCCATGGCGCACGATCGCACGTTCGAACTTGCCGTCATGGTCGACACCTTCCGCCCGTTGTTCCCGACGGAGCATGCGCTTGGCATGGACGACGCGGACTATCCCGCCTCGTGGCAGGGCGAGCACTTCCCTGGTGCATCCAAGACCGCCAAGGCCGCCCAATTGAATGGTGCTTCGCGCTTCCCCGTCTCACCGGCCGGCAACGCCGAACTGCTTGAGATGCGCTCGAACGGTCAGGTCTCAGGCTCACCCGCGGGCAATGGCCACTCGGACGCCGAGGCCAAGAAAGCCACGAACGTATGGTAAGCTGACCTGGCCTTTCTAAGCATTGCCAGTTGCACGACCGCAGGTCGTCGGCTTGGGAGAACATCATGCGTTGGACCGCCTGCATCGTCGGGGCCGTGTTGTGTGCGCTGGGCGCTACCGCGCGTATCGCCCAAGCCGACCGGGTGATCATGACCGATGGAACGGTGCATCAGGGGCTCATTGTTGTCGAGACCGACGCAGCCATCGTGCTCGACACGATGGTCAATGGCGAGCGCACGAAGATCACGATCGATCCCTATGACGTGAAGAATGTCGAGCGCAAGCCCCTGCCACGAGGCTTCTTTGGCGCTGATGACCCCGCACCCGCCCAGGCCCCGCAAAGCGCGCCAACAAACGCGAAAGACACGAACAAGGACAGCACCCGTCCCCAACGCACGCCGGCGAACAACAGATCCACGAACCGCCCGAAGGGCATCACCGACGGCACCTATGCCGTCATTCCCATCGAGGGCGTCTTTGGCGAAGACATCTCCCCCGTCGGCGTCCGCGAAGCACTCGAGCTTGCGAAGCGACGCAGTATCCGCCACATCGTCTTCGACATTGATTCGCCTGGCGGGTACACCTGGGCCGCCGATCGCATCGTCGAAGTCCTCGCCGAGTTCGACGAAGACTTTGACTATCACGCGCACATCCGTAACGCATTCTCCGCGAGCATCTGGGTCGTCTTCAGTTGCGACACGATCACGATGGCCCCGGGCTCGTCCGTCGGCGCAGCAGTGACCTTTGCGCAGACCGAAACAGGCGTTGAGGCCGTCGACGCAAAGTTCACGTCAGCGCGCATCTCGACACTTCGCAACCTCGCCAAGGCAAAGGGCCACGCCGATGCGCTGATCGCGCCCATGATGGACATGCCGGCGCAGCTCTATGCTTGGCGCGATGCCGATGGCCAACCCGTTGTCTCCAATGACCCACCCTCCGGCAATCCGATCGGGCTGCGCCACCTCGACAATGAATCACAAGTGCTCACTTTGACCGTTGACGACGCCATCGACATTGGTTTGGCGACCCAGGTGCAGGGCGGGCACCGTGCACTCGGTGAACAGCTGGCGATTGATGGATGGAACCATCTGCCCAACCTGTGCGAGCGCCCGATGGCCCAGCGCGGCAAGGAACTGCGCAAACTGGTCGACACCGTCGATCAGGGCCTGCCCAAGCTGCGCGAGCTCATCGAGAAGGCTGTCGCAGAGCACCCTTCGAATGTGCAGGTGACCTACTACACAGAATCTGGACTGCTCACACCAGGCTCGCAGCAAAAGTGGCGCGATCAGACTGATATTGCGCTCCGCGCATGGAACGACGTGTTCGAAGCGTTCCGCGGACTCGACCTGTTGACGAGCCAGTTCGAAAAAGTTGGCGGGATCGAACGTTTCCCGCGCCAGGAGCTGCAGGAAATTGGCGTGCGCGTGGACGAGGAGATTCGCAATCTCCGAGCAAACCGCATGCGCACCCACTACTAAAATTCGACAAAGCGACGGCCAGCGTGAGCCAGCCGCCGCCGTTGCGCAGCGCCATCACCCACGCCCGCGCCGCGTTGCCTGACGCAGTGGCCAGGCGCGCCGTGGTGGTCGCACGACGACGCGGGGTTGCGAGCCGGCCCACACCGGGGCGCGACACTGCGCTCCTCCTTCCATCAACGTCCGATCTACCGCGCACCCACGCAAACGCCGCGCTCCCCCGAGCCACGGAATGCGCCTGGGCCCACGCGCCTCGTCCCCACATGCCGTACAGGCCTACCTGTGGGACCCGTGCAATCGCCCATGCACCACCCGACAAGAGGCATCCCAAACGCCCCTCGGGTAGCATCGCACTTGCCATGGACTTGGGGCGCACGATTCGACGTTGCCACGGATGGATGCTTGGGGCGCTGATCGTCCCGATCGCCCTCGTCCTCGCGCCAATCGGCACAGCCCAGCCCCTGCCCATCACGGGGCGCGACTTCGCCCGCGTCGACCTGCCGGCCCCACCCATGGCCCTGCCCGTCACGCTGTCCTGCACCCGCGCAAGCGCCTGGACCGAGGGCGCCACCAACCGACTCCTGCTCGAAGACGATGTCACGATCGAGCTCGGGCCATACCAGTTCGCCGCGTCTCGAGCGGTTGTCTGGCTCGAGCCAATCGAGGTCAACGTCGCGGGTGTGCAACGCGAGGCCGACCAGATCGCACTCTATCTGGCGGACGCAGTCGACCTGCGCGCGGCAGTCGCGGGCGTTGACGCGGGCGCGGCACACGCCTCACCCACAGCGCCGCAAGTCCAATCGGCTGACCGCCTGCTTATCACCGCGGTCGTCACCGATAGCAACCTCACGCTCCACGCTGACGACATGCGTGAACAGCGGCCCCTGGCTCGTCCTAGCGCGGGGTTCATCGCAGAAGGTGAATCGCGCCTTGCGCGATATCTCGCTTCGCTCACCGGGCAGCGGCCCAGCTTTGATCGTCGCGATCCCGCTCGACCGGGTGAGTTGCTGTTTGGAGATGCCGAGGCCTTTGAAATCGTCGACGACCCACGCTACACAAACATGGATCTGCCCGAGAACACCGGTCGCGTCATCCTGCCGCAACAAGGTAGCGTCGCGATCTCCGCGCCGTCCGTGGCGATGGTCGACGCCGCAGGCCTTGGCGGGCAGGGCAATGCGCTCGTGATCACCGGGGGTGTGGCGCTTGAGGTCCAACAAGCCGACGGACCCAGCTCCGCCCAACTCCTCGCGCAACGCGCCGTCATCTTCCTGGGAGCAAGCGCCGACGCGGGCGCAACACGGTTTGGCATCGAGGAGGTCGAAGGCGTCTATCTCGAAGGTGATGTAAACATCGCCATGGTGCGCGGCGCCGATGCACGCACATTCCGACGAGCATCGCTCCGCGGTTCAAGTGTCTTTTATGACCTGGGCGCCGACCGCGCGATCGTGTTGGACGCGGTGTTCTGGACCTTTGATGCCGCCCGCGGTCAGCCCCTGTATCTCCGTGCGCAAGCAATTCGTCAGGAAGCACTGGGGCAATGGTCCGCCAAGCAAGCGACGCTTGCAAACGTCGACTTTGCGGAACCACACTTCTCGATCGGTGCCGATTCAATCATCGTGCGCGAGGTTGAGCAGGTCGACAGCGGTGCCCGCTTACAGGTAGATGCGGATCATGTCACGTTCCGCGCGGGCAAGATCCCGGTTGCGTACCTGCCCAAAGTGCGCGGCGACTTCAAGCCCGCCCCACTGCGCCGCATCAGCTTCGCCTCAGACGACGGCGCACCAGTGATTCGCACCGAATGGGATCTGTATGGCTTGCTTGGCATCGATGCGGGCGATACGAGCCGAGCCGACCTGCTTGCCGACGCGTACCTCAGCCGCGGACTTGGCATTGGAGTCGACGCGAATTGGCGCTCATCCCGTGCCCGAGGCGGGCTGCTCGCATATACCATCAACGATCAGGGACGCGATAGCCTGACCAGCGGCGAGACCATCGATCGTGATGGCGTGACCCGCGCAGTCCTCGCCGCAGAAACCATTTGGCGACCAGATAGCCCCTGGACCATCTTCGCCGAGGGTAGCTGGATCTCAGACGAGGCGTTCATTGATGCGTTCTTCGAAGACCTTGCAGAGACACGCCGCCCGTTCCTGACAGGCGTGTACGCGACGCGCATCGACCGCTCCCCTGAAGCGCCGGCGAACACCGCCGTGACCGCCGAGCTGCGCGGCGCGATCAACGACTTCATCGTCACAGAGTCGGAGCTGCAAAGCGCGGGATATCTCAAGCAAACAACACCGGAGCTGGGATACCACGTGATCGGCGCTCACTTCGGCGGCATCCTGTCGTACTATGGCCAGACACGCCTGGGCTCGATGAGCCTCGCATTCTCAGAGAACAAACTGCGCGATCAGGGCTTCAAAGACCCGAAGCGGGCCGGACGCGCGTTCGGAATTTCTCCGAACGATTCCATTGGCGATCGCCTCCGCGCAATGGGCTACACCGAAAACACGATCACACGCTTCGATACTCGGCATGAGTTTGAGGCGCCGCTGGCCGCCGGCGCACTCAACGTGGTTCCCTTTGTGGTCGGTCGGCTCACCGCGTGGGACACGTCTTTTAATGAATTCAACGACAACGACAATGCGAGCCAGCGCTTCTGGGGTGCGATTGGCCTGCGCCTCGCCACGACCATTCAGCGCATCAGCAATGACACCGCCTCGGCGCTGTTCGACCTGAGCCGCATGCGCCACCTCATCGAACCAAGCCTGACGATCTGGCATGCCGGCTCGACCATCGACCGCGCCGATCTCCCCGTCTATGACGAATCTGTCGAACGCCTTGCGGATGGCACCGCCGGCCGGCTCGGACTGCGCAGCACATGGCAGACCATGCGCGGCAAGGTGGGCGAAGAGCGCAGCGTTGATTGGCTCACGATCGACGCGGCACTTGGCTGGTCATCCAGTGATGTCGATCCGCTATCACCCTATGGCAACTTCTATGAATCGCGACCGGAAAACGCCAACCTCGGGCGATACGGCGAAGTGGAAGGCTCGATGCTGCTGACTGAAGCCGTCGCGCTCGTCGGCGGATGGCTCTATGACACCGAACGCGGCACCACGGCTCGCTCGTCCGCGGGCTTCCGTATCGACCACGGCTATGGCTACGGCTCCTATGCGGAGTATCGATTCCTCAATGAGCCAAGTGCGAATGAGGTGGCGATGGGCATGCGCTACGAGTTGACGCGCAAGTATGCCGCAGAGGGCGAGGTCGTCTACGAGATCGATTCCGGTCACGCCCAGCAACTCACCGCGCGCCTCACGCGCCTCTTCCCCCAGTGGACGCTTAGTGTGGCCGCGAGTTATGACGACATTGCGGATCGCTTCGGGATTGGCTTCTCGCTGCGCCCCGTCGGCTTTGCAGGCGAGCGACGCGATCGCGTGCTCACACTTGAAGAGTCGCCCGAAGATGTCGCGACTGGGCGCAGACGAGCGCTCGCGCCTCGCTTCGAAGGCGGGCCCTTCGGCAGGTAGTCCTCATCGACACGTGAAGTAAATCGAACGACGACGCGCCTTGATCAGGCGTTGATCGCGGTCACGCGCACCTTCATCGAGCGCTGGCGATGGCCCTGCTTGCGGCGGTAGCCCTTGCGGCGCTTGAACTTGATCACGTCGATCTTCTCGCCCTTCACATCCGCCTCAAGCACATCCGCAGTCACTTTGGCGCCCTTCACATAGGGCTGGCCAATCGTGAGCTTGCCCGCGCCATCACCCACCGCCAGTACGTTGTCGAACGTCACGCTCGATGCGCTCTTGGGCAGGTCGCGCAAATCAATCGTGAGCTCATCGCCCACCGATGCGCGCAGCTGCGTCCCACTGTCCTCGATGATCGCGTACATGTGCAGGCTCCTGCCCCGCCCGATCCACCAACCGTCCGTTGCGTGCGGGGCGGGAAAGTCTACCGGGCTTGACGCTCGCCCGCAAAGGCCGCCGTTTCGCCCGCCAGGCCTGTCCCGCGTCGGCGATGCTCCAACGCCGCCACCTCCCGCGGGTTGAGCCAACACGACCCCAGGGGCGCGTCCAGATCGTCCGCGAGTTGCAGGAGCATTTCTGCCGTGCAATCGACGAATGGCGTCTCGATGGTCGGACCCTCGGCCTCAACGCCCACGCCGCCGTCCAAGGAGGCCAGCTGCGCGATGCCCAGCGCCCGCTCGGAGGCGATGTGCACCGCCTCCAGATCTTGTCCCCAGGCACAGGGCCAGATGACGCGCTGGCAGCCGCGAGCCATGGCGTCCTCCGCCGTCCGCAACAGGGCCCGGGTCGCCGCCAGAGGCCCGATCTCGTCCAGGCAGGGCACCACCAGGTCGCCCAGGCTCAGGGCCTCGATCTGGTGCTCCACAAACTGGCGGGCGACGGAATCCTGCACGCTGTGATGGAACAGCCCCGCCTCGGGCGGTGCAAGCCAAAGCGCCACCGCCAATCGGGTCGATCCGCCTGCGGCCCCATCCGCCCCGCCGACCTCCGACTCCGCAATCAGACACGCCAGCAGGCTGGCCAGCGAGCCGTCGGTGATCACCAGGATGTGTTCATCACTTCGCCGCACCAACGAACTATCGGACGTTCAAGGCCCATCCGTCAAACGCGCGGCCGCCTCGGGGCTCAGCTGGCGCCGTCGAACTTACCGAGGCTCGCCTGCACTTCCTCGCCCGCGATCTTGGAGCGAAGCAACAGCAACGCCGTCTCGAGTTGGGGATCAATGCCCTCCGTCACCAGGCGTGCCGGGTCGGCGGCCTCTACGCCCTCGATCGGCTTGCCCTGCTCATCAATCGCGATCACATCTGCATCCTGGCGCAACACGAGCGAATCGGAGATCTGCTGCGGCAGCATCTCGACGACGACATCCGGCTCAATGCCCCACGTCGGCTGGCCATCCGGCGCTGGCAGCTGCGAACGATGGATCGTGCGCCCACTTGGGAGCTTGTAGAAGTGCGTGGTGAGTTTGAACTGCGCCCGCCCACCCTGCAGCGTGTACACGTTCTGCACAGAACCCTTGCCAAACGAACGCTCGCCAACGATCACCGCGCGGTGATAGTCCTGCAGCGCGCCCGCGACGATCTCCGATGCTGACGCGGAACCGGCATTGACCAGAACAACCAGCGGCACGTCGGGCAGCACCGACCCGCCCGGGAACGCGAGGTGCTCTTCTTCGATCTTGCCGTTCTTGTCTTCCTGCGTGACGATGCGCTCGCCCTGGCGCGGCACCTTCAGGAAGAAGTTCGCGACCGACACCGCTTCGGGCAGCAAGCCACCAGGGTTGTAGCGCAAGTCGACGATCATGCCCTTGAGATTGCCCTCACGGTGCATCTCATCGACCGCTTGGCGCAGCTCCGTGGTCGTATTGCCATTGAACTGTGTGATGCGCAGATACCCGATGCCTTCATCAGGATCAACGTAGTAATTCCAATCCTGTTCGCCCGGCCCCGAGCGCTCCCAGCCGCGCGTCGCATAGACCGGAATCGTGTCGCGCTTGAGCTCGAAAATGATGGGCTCTTCAACGCCCGGGCGTTCGACTGTGAGCGTCACTGGCGAGCCCTTGGGACCAGTGATGCGATCAACCGCCTGATTGAGCGTGATGCCCATGGTGTTTTCGCCATCAACCTTGCGGATGATGTCGCCCGCGCGCATGCCTGCGCGCGACGCCGGCGTGCCGCTGAGTGGCGTCACCACTTCCAGCTCACGCAGGTCGTTGAGCGTGATCTGCACGCCAACACCTGTGAAATTGCCATCGGTCGACCTGCGAAAATCGTTGACCTCGTCGGGCCAGATGATGCTCGTAAAGGGGTCAAGCTCTGCCATCGCGCCATTCCCAAATTCGTGCAGCAGCACCTGCTCTGGGATGCTCACCGAATCGTCGTTGGCGCGCATGACCGTGCGCAGGAGCGTAATCATGTCATACAACGAGACCCGCCCGCGCCGATTCTCAACCCAAGTCCGCGCCTCGGCGACATTCTGCAGGAAGGTTTGCCGACGCAGATCGTCCTTGATCAATGGGAATTCAACCGCCAGATCAGGCGTGTTCACCAAAGTCTCTACGCCACGCAACCCGCCAAGCAGCAGGTCGGCGCCCTCCACCTCATCAACGTGGTAGTTCGCAGACAGCGAAAGCGGCTCGAGCACCATGCGCTCGTTTACATTCGCAAGCTTGTCACGCCAAGTGCCATCGATCGGATTGAACGGCGGCAGTGGGTCTTCGCCATCCGCGACCATCTGAGCGCTGCGCATATCGTGCAACAACTCCGGCGTATAAAGCTGCAGCATGAGCAACCGTTGGCTCAATCGATTGTGATCTTCCTTGTAGCGGCCATCTTCCTCATAGAGCACATGCAGGCCACGAATCAGGTCATAGGCCTCGAGCCACTCGCCGTTGGCTTCATGCTTGCGCGCTGTCGCGTAGGTCGCGTCGACAACATCGCGCACCACCGGATCATTCAGCACTGTCTTCTTGTCAAGCGAGAGCGTGTGCAACTCAATGACGTCGCGGATCGCGTCCATGAGCTTGAGGTCGGGATACTTCTCAAGCTCCGCATGCACCTCCGCGATGCGCGCGGCGCGCGACGCCTCGCGCTGCTCAATGTTCGTGCGATAGCGATCGACCGCCTGGGCCAGTGAACCGAGCCCAACCTCGCCCGCGCCCGCGGGCAGCTCACCCAAGAGATTCAGCGCCGAATCGGTCTGTCCGCTCGTCGCTTTGGACCACAGGTCCGAGGCCCACCCGACGATCTGCCGAGCCGCCTGCGCCTGGGTCTGGGGTTCCATCGTCGCGCCCTGTTGGGCGAGGGTGGTGGAAGCCGCCCCCAAGGCCATAGTCCACGCGGCCAACACAACGCCTGGGCGAGACAGCTTCATGAGCATTTCCTTCCATCAAGCACTGGCCCCTAGGCCGGCGCCAATCCAGAATCACCACCAGGGGTTATACGCAGCCCCGCCCAGTCAACGTTGCGACTGGCCAGTAGCTTCCATGCAACCCCATCCGAGCATCGGCCCAGAGGCCCCTCGGCGCTCAAGCAGGCCCGTCCAGCCCCCCGCCGGCGCCTGGGGTCTCTCCGGCCTGCGGCAGGTCGCCCGGTTGGAGGACCGAGCCGAGGTCCGCAAATCCGCCCGCCCGGGCCAATCTGCTCTAAGATCAGGCCTTGCTTGACCTTGTCACACCAATTCTAGCGCGTCTGGCCCCGCTGGCTGCGGCATCGTCGCAGCCCGTCGCCCCGGCCAATTCGCCAAGCCAGATGATCCCCGCGTGGGCGATGCTTGGCATTCTGGCGGTCATCGTCACCGCCTTGCTTGGGCTCGTGCTCCTCACGCTGGTCCGCGTCGCGCTCAAGCGATCGGTCATGCGTGCCGAGCCCGAGGTCTATGTCGACCCGCCCACCGGCGCGTGGCAAGTGGCGGGCCAGCGGGTCAAGCCCATCACCGCAGGCGCAACGCCCAAGTCCGATGATGACGATGAAACTGAGGAGCCGGACGAACAGCCCGACTAGCTCGTGAGCGCAGTGCGCAGCGCTTCCGGCGCATCACGCAGCGCAATGACATCCGGCGCATCAACAGGCAACACATCCAGCACCACAGGCCCCGCAACGGGCGGGCCATCGCCGCCAACTGAGCCCGTCGCGATCGGCAACGTCAGCGCCGATTGCGGACACCATTTCAATTCAAAGGCCCTTGGCGCTTTCTCATCGCCAAAGGGCAGCGCACCAGCGTCGATCAAGATCACACGATCGCCCTGGCGCTCCAGCAGCGCAAGCGCTGACGCGCCGGGCGTGTCGATCCGCACCACCGACTTCACTTCGATTCGGCGCACCGCAAGCTGCCCCACCGCCCAGTCCGACTCGAGCGCCTGCAGACGCATGTGCTGCGCGCGCCAGGCCCGCCGCGCGCGCGCAAACTCGGCACATCCCCACAGCACGAGCAGCGACCCCGCGATCGCCCAGAAGATCGGGTTCATCACGGGGTCGGTGTCGTTCACCCAGCCCTGGGCATGGGCAATGACCAACGCGATCGCAATGAGCATCGCAAAGCCCAACGCCGGCGCAAGAAAGCTCTTGAGGAATGCTCGGCGTGGATCGCGTGTCAAGGTGTCCCGAGCTTCGTCGAGAACGCGTCCCAGGACCTGGCGGTCGTCGACGGTCATCGGGATCAACTCATGGTCGAGCATGAGGATTTGACTGCCGCGTCTTGGGGGCAGCGGCGCGTGGGCAATACCGACACACAACCGGCCCGCGTCGCACGATGAGACGGGTAGAGGATACCGAGAAGGCGAGGCGGGGGTCAGGGAGCCGGGGCTACGGAGGATGGCGCCGGCTCCTGTGCATGTTGCAGGAGGTCGTAGGTAGGTGTTGAGCAGTTGAAGAGCACTTCGATGTGCTTGTCGAGGTAGACAAGCACTCGATCTGGATCCCAATCGAAGACTTGAGCAACGCGCGACTGCCCGTCGATTACTTGCTCGATGAATGCGACCCCGGGCTCCACGCGCGATCGTGCGTACATGAAACCGGCACCATCCGAAAGCTGGTATTTGTAGTCGACATCTGACACCGAACGGATTCTCAGGCGACACTCGCCCATGAGCGCCGCAAACTGTTTGTGGTTCACTTCACCAGGCGTAAGGACAAGTTCAACAATCTCGCCGGCATCAATCTCGACGGGCTCATACCCGGCGAAGCCTTCCTGGCTTGTGTAACGAATCGTAAGTGGTGTCTCAAGATCAAAGTAGTCGGCGAGCGTCTTGTAGCTCTTCGCGAGGCGCGTGCCCAAAGTGGCCTCGCTCTCGTTGATTCGCCGCAGCGTGCTGGGCTTTTCCCATCCATCGAGCCAAACATAGAAGCCAAGCGCAAAGACGATGAATGCGCTGGACCACATCGCACCTTCCACCCACGCGATGCGTTTGCGCACGCAAAGCAAAACAGCAAACAACAGGAAGCACGGAACGGAAAGGCTTGCCACCTCCAAGAATGTTGGATCGGGTTCGTCAATCTCTGAGCGGTAGGCAGGGAGTAGGAGGGCAAGCGCCGCAAACAAGAGTCCGGCCTGGAGGACGTACACCACACCTCGGAAGAAAGCTGGGGGTTTCGAAGGTGTTACCTGAGGCGGCTGTTGGTCCACGCAACTACCTTCGCAGATTGCCCCATCCCGGGTCCATGGCCTTTGTGGCCCAGCCTCGCTATGCTGATCGGCCCGTCGGCGGCCGGCAGGCCATCGGCGGCGCGAAGCATTGGCCCAGGTGGCGGAATTGGCAGACGCGCCAGCTTGAGGTGCTGGTTCCCGTTTTAGGGAGTGGAGGTTCGAGTCCTCTCCTGGGCACTAAGGAAACTCCGCGGCAAGCCGCGGGTTGAGATGGCGGAGGACGGCCGCCGAGTGAATCGCCGACCTCATGAGCGAAGAGCTCGAGACTCGGATCAGGCCTTTGCCTGCGCCAGTTGCCGATCCAGCATCGGCTTCAACTCCCGCCGCATGATCTTCCCCGTCGGATTCCTCGGCAGCGCATCGATCCGGAAGATCTCCGTCGGCACCTTGTACCCCGCAAGGTGCTCGCGGCACCACGCTCGCAGCGCCGCCTCGTTGAACGTCTCGCCCTCGATCATTTCGACGAAGGCGACGGGGCGCTCGCCGCGCGTCTCATCGGCCATGCCAATGACCGCCGACTCATGCACGCTCGCATGGTGATTGAGCACTTCCTCAATCTCGCGCGGGAAGATGTTCTCACCGCCCACGATGAGCATCTCTTTCAGGCGACCAGTGATGTACAGAAAACCGTCGGCGTCTTGCTTGCCAATGTCGCCTGTCCGGAAGAAGCCGTCCTTGTCAAAGGCCTGCGCGGTCTCCCGCGGCAGCTTGAAGTAGCCCTGCATGATGTTCGGTCCCTTGAAACGGATCTCACCTTCGCACCTGGCTTCGACGACACGATCGGTCTCAGCGTCGACGATGCGCTGCAACAGGCCCGGCGCAGGCCGCCCGACGGAACCGATGTGCCCCTGCCCCGGCAGATGGCAGTTCGTGAAGGGCGACGTCTCCGTGAGTCCATAGCCCTCATTGATCTCGACGCCGAAACGCTCCCGAAAATCCTTAGCCACCGCACGCGGCAACGGCTCGCCCCCCGAGATCGCAAAGCGCAGCGAACGAAAATCGCCGGGCCCTGCTGACTTGAGCCGCAGCAGCGCCGCGTACATCGAGGGCAAGCCGATGAACGCCGTCGGCTTGTGCTCGCGCATGAGCCGGATGATCTGCTGCGGAATGAACGCACGCGTGTACACCGCGAGATTACCAAGCGTGAGCGGCAACAGCGTGAGCACCGTAAGCCCGAACGAGTGAAACTGCGGCAGCACCCCCAGCAGGATGTCATCGCGCGTGAAACCGACGTGATCGATTGCCTGGCAGATGTTCGTCGTGATGTTGCCATGGCTCAGCATCACACCTTTGGGCTTGCCCGACGTGCCCGAGGTGTAGAGCAGCAGCGCAAGATCATCAGGCGTCGGCATCGCCGGGATGCGCAAGTCGGGACACCCCTTGAATCGCATGTCCTCGACATGCAGAATCGACTTCGCGCGAGGAGAGAGCTTCAGCTTCTCCAACATCGTGCGCGATGTCACGATGCAATCGGTCTCGCAGTCGTCGATCACATACTGCAACTCGTCCTGCTTGAGCAGATAGTTAAGCGGCACGATCGTGCGCCCGAGCATCCACGCCGCCAACGCCACGCACGGCATCATGGCGCCAGTGGGCAGAAGCACGCCCACTGTCTTGCTCGAACATCTGCGCTCGATCTCGCCCGCCAAATGAAGTGACGCAACCAAAATCTCAACGCGCCGCCAGGCGCGCCAGTCGTCGACGAACGCCACTTCGCGCGGACAGCGCAGGCAGGTCTTGATGATGGGCCAGTGAATGCTCACCAACTACTCCCAGGGGGCGCCCTTGCGCGGGTTGTCCAAGTGCTTCGCCAGCGAGCGCACCAAAGACTCCGCCTCTTTGTCCAGCTTCGTAGGCGGAACGACTTTCACCACCACATACAGATGCCCGGGCTTGCCATCCTTGGGCGCGATGCCGCGATCCTTGATCCGCAATCGCTTGTCACTTGATGTACCGGGTGGAATCGTCAGCTCGATTGAACCCTTGAGCAGCGGCACTGCGACATTGGCGCCCAGCGCCGCCTCCGCAACCGTGATCGGCACATCAATCAGCAGATCCAGCGGCTTGCCGTCCTCGCGATAGAAATACGGATGTTTGCCCACATGCACCGTGATGATCATGTCCAGGCCGCCCACCGCCTGGCGCACGCGCAACTTCTGGCCCTCCGCCACGCCAGGGGGAATCGTGACATCGAGTGTCTTTGATTCGCCATCGTAAGTGAGCTTCACCTGCTCCGTGCCGCCCTGTACTGCGGTCATGAACGACACCGTGAGCTCGTGCTCCAGGTCGCGCGGCTTTGCGCGCTGACGTGTGGCGCTGCGCGGCGGGGCCGCAAAGGGCGAATCCTGCATCGACCCGCCAAACATATCTTCAAAGATGGCCCCGATGTCATCCGCACCGATGTTGCCGGGCCCTGGACGACCGCCAATGTTCGACCATGTGTAGTGTGCTCTGCGCGAGCCGCCGCCGGAACCCGTGCCCCCGAAGGGGTCGCGCCCACCACCCGCATGCCCGAACTGGTCATACTTCTCACGCTTCTCCGGATCGGAAAGCGTCTCGTAGGCCTCATTCACCTCGTTGAAGCGCTTCTCCGCATCAGGCGCCTTGCTGACATCAGGATGCAACTCGCGGGCAAGCTTGCGATAGGCGCGCTTGATCTCCTCGGGCGTTGCCGATCGCTTGAGGCCAAGGACATCGTAATAGTCGCGCTTCGACTGCGCCATTGAGCACATGGTACGCGTTTGGGTTCAGGCCCGGTGGTCGAAGCGCTCCAGAGCACGGCCCATGCTGCCCCACGGGTCCGCCACGCCGCGCACGTCCAAGACAACGTGCCGCTCATAGCCAGCGGTATGCAGTGCAATCGCGTAGGCGGCGCCATCGAGCCGCCCGTTGCGTGCGCCCGGTTCGACGCGCGCCGCGCCGTCCGTGTCGCTCAGACGAGCGGACCGAATGCCCGGTCCCGTCGAGGCGCCGAGCGCCGACGCAGCCTTGGACGGCTCCTGCCCCGCAAGCAACACCGCCGCGGGATCGATCCCCACGCCAATCGGCGCGTCCCGTGCAACATGTGCGCGCGCGTGCCCGCCCGCCGTCCACGCATGATCCGCAATGAATGCGCCGCTGGCGTCGGCCGCCTGCGCAAGTTGATCGACCGCAGCCTGCGCCACGGAATCAGATCCCGAACTCGGCAACACCGTTGAGAGGACGGGCGGTGCGCCGGTCAGTTGGGCCATCTCCGCGACGAAATCAATCGCTTGCACAAACGCAGCAATCGCGTGGTCGGCATGGGCGGGGGCGCTTAGGTGCGCGGGCGGCACAAAGAGATCCACGCCCGAACAGGCAAGGTCAAGCCGACGCAACAGGGCGGCCAAATCGCGCCGTGCCGAGCGAGAGAGTTGGCGCGGGCGGAGGTCCGGATGCGTTGCGTCGAGTTGAATCGCACGGGCGCCGGCTGCAGCGGCGCGCTCGATCATCGACCGCGCATCACGTGTGTGCGCCAATCCCGCAAGTGCCACGGAGAGCGGCATGCGTCCGGGTGGCGGAAATGTCGGGGGCGACGCGGACATTGCACTCCTTGTAGCGACTATCATCCGGTCATGTCGAGCCACAAGCCCATCGCATCCAGACGAAGCGTCCGCCTCGCCGAAGCGATCCATGCGATGGCCCTCGGGCTGTGGGGCGGGGCGCTGATCGCCTCGGGCATTGTCGCAGCGATCATCTTTCCGATGATGCGCGACGCGAATGTGCAGTTGCCGGCGTTTGCCAACTACCCCGACCCGCACTGGCCCATCGCGGCGGGCCAAGTGATGAATCGTGCCTTTCTCATTGTCGACGGGCTGGGCGTCGCGGCGCTGGCAGTCGCGTTCGTCACCTTTGTGCTTGTCGTGCTCCAGCGCAAGACACGGCATATTGGAGCCGCCACCGCCATCCGAGCGATTGCGCTTGGCATGCTGGCAGTAGTCACCGGATACGCACTTGCGTCATTGCGACCTTCCATGCAGAGTGCGCTGCGGGAATTCTGGGGAGCCGCCAAGCGAGGTGATGTTGCAACCGCCGCGGTGCATCGAGACGCCTTCGACGCCCTGCACCCCACCGCCTCGTTCGTCATGGGCACGCAACTGGTGCTGATCCTCGTCGCGCTCATCGCAGGCATCATGTGCGCGACCGTTGGGCCGCGCGAGCCCGGTGCCGACAATGCCAACTGACACTGCAAAACAAGCTGATTTAGCGCTCCCGAAGGTGACGCCGGCAGAGCAGCGCCGGGCGAGCAAGATCTACGACTTGCTGCTCGAGCGCCACCCCGATGCCCACTGCGAACTGACCTACACCAAGTCACACGAATTGCTCATTGCGACAATTCTGTCGGCACAAACAACTGACGTCGCCGTCAACAAGGCAACGCCAGCGCTCTTCAAGAAGTTCCCGACGCCAAAGGCCTTCGCAAACGCAACGCCCAAAGAGATCGAGCCCTACGTCGCATCGCTTGGGTTCTTCCGCAACAAGGCCAAGGCCGTGCATGAATCCATGAAAGCAATCGTCGAACGCCATCATGGCCAAGTGCCCGACACCATGGAAGAACTCCTGCAACTCCGTGGCGTTGCGCGCAAGACCGCAAACGTCGTGCTCGGCAACGCCTTTGGCAAGAATGAAGGCGTCGTCGTCGATACGCACGTCGCACGCTTGGCGGTGCGATTCGGCTTCGCCGAAGAGGGCGCAACGCCCCAGGCCATCGAGCGCCGGCTCATGGCCCTCTTCCCTCGCGACACCTGGTGCATGCTGAGCCACTTGCTGATCTTCCATGGCCGCCGCGTGAGCACCGCTCGGGCCTACAACCTCGACGAACTCGATGGCGAACTTGCGAAATACTGCTCGTTTGCGAAGGCGACCAAGGCCGCAAAGAAGAAGACAAGCAAGCCGAACAAGAAGAAGGCAAGTAAGAAGAAGACGACTAAGAAGAAGGTGATCAAGCAACGATGAGCGACCGCCTCTCTCAACTGCGCACACTCGCTTCGGCCGATCCAACCGACGCCGACGTGCCCTATATGATCGCCCAGGAACTGCTCAAGGCAGGCGACGTCGACGGCGCGGTCGCTTCATTCGACACCTGCCTCGCGCTCGATGCCAATTACCACTACGCGCGCTATCACAAGGCCAAGGCATTGGAATCCGACGGCCGCACCGCCGAAGCCATCGCCATCCTGCGCGAAGCCCTCCCGATCGCCCAGGCCCAAAACGAAAGCAAGGCAGTCAGCGAACTGACCGCCCTGCTCGATGAACTCACTTGACCCGCCGCCTCACTGCCCTGCGGGCAGCTCAACCACGAGCAGCACCTCCGGGCGGTCGATGGGCGAGCGCACCTTCGAGCGGTCGAACACCGCCAGGTAGCGCGCCTCATACGCCGGCTCGAACGCCTGGTCGTCCAACTGCGACATCGACTGCTCCGGACCCGTCGAGAGCGGCTCGATGTTCTCGACGCGATCGGGGTTGTAGCCGCGGATGACGAAGGTCGCCATGAACACATCCGAGCGCGTCGACACGAGGTTCGAAATCGCGCGGAAGATGGCCAAACGCTCTTCAGGGTCGTTGGGCGGGTCATACGTGGGCAGCGCATAGGCCGGGAAGGGGGCCACGAGCGCCGACGGATCGCGCGTCAGCATCGGGTTGTCATTCGCCCACCACTTGAAGGGCAGCCCTTGCGAATTGACGGGCCCACCATTGTTGTCATAGCCCAGTTCGAGCATGTCGCGGTATGGAATCGACGAACTGATGAGCGGGCTCGGCTCGAGCGTGTCGCGGAACCAACCCGCCAGGATGGAAAGCTCACCAAGGTTGATGAAGCCAGGCAGGTTGAAACCGAGGCTCTGGTCTCGAACGCGCACAGGCAGACCAAGTTTGTCGGCCCGCACCGTGGGCGACGGACCTGCAAAGTCCGTCCCCTTCAGATCGCGATAGTCCAGCAACAACGCCGAGCGAGACTCCGGAGCATTGGCTGCCGGGTCCTGCACCGTCATATCGCCGCCCATCGTCAGGGGCGCGAGCGTGCCGTTGACTGTGTCATCCACCGGATTCAGCATGGGCGAGAACGCTTCGACCACGCGCTGCGTCGCGGTATTGATATTGATGCGCCCTTCGATGAACCCCGTGTCGCCCTTCGGATCGAGCGCCTCGAAGGGCTCGAAGATGCGCGTGCCGAGGGGCACTTTGAGCGATTCGTGGAATGCATAGTTCGCATAGCCCGGCGGCACATTGCCCACCAGCGGATCGCTCAGGATGAAGTCCACCGGATTGATCACACCCCAATAGGGATTGGGGTTGGTCAGGCCAGTGCCCGTGCCGTCGTAGTCGAGGAACATCTCCGACTCGAGGCCCATCTGCTCAGCAAAGGTGATCCAGTACCCCGGGCCAAAGAGAGGCGACGCCGAGTTGAGCGGATGCACGTTGGCGTTGTCGATGAGCGGCACCCCAGGCGCCGAGTGCACATACATCGTGCAATACGCCGGCAGCATCGCCAGATCGCTCACATACGCCAGCCTGCGCTCAGGGACGAAGAGTTGGAAGAACGCGGGCGGCGTCGACGTGGCGAACGTGCCCTTGGGCTCGCCCAAGCGCCGCGCATCACCCGGCGGGTCGTTGGCCAGCGCATCGAACGAGCCCTCGCCCACGATGAACGTGTCTTCCGCGTTGACCGCAGCCTGCGTGAAGAACTGCACCTGATCGCCCGTTGAATTGTCAGGCGGGATGTAGAACTCCGTGTGGTTGCCCACCGGACGTTCGACGACATAGGCCGGGAATCCCGCTGTGGTTTCGGTCGGGCGATCGATCGTGCCATTGATCGTCATGCGCACGACGAGTTCATCGTCGACCGCGACAAGTCCACCGCCGCCATTGAAGGTCTTCGCTGCGTTGTCGAACGGAAAGTCTTGGACCGGTGACTTCCACAAACGATCGACCAGAATCTCCGAGTTCGTCGGCGACCCGGCCTCCGTCGTAAGCAGCAAAACCGGTTGCATTTCCTGGCCAACGAAATCCGCAAAGACCACCGGCGTGTGTGTGTGACCAGCGTCCAAAATGATGCCCGTCTCGACCAGGCCGGTGCCCGGATCATAGGGATAGTCAGGCGTCAACTCATAGACCGTGCCAGGAATCTGGGTCTTCCATCGGTCAAAGAGTTCTTGCCAGATCGTGCCCAGGAAGGGCGAGGTGGCAACACCGGTCGTATTGACGGCGGTTCCCGAATGCCAGACGAACACCGCCGACTGTCCGGGGTCGATCGTAGGTGAGCCCGCAGTGTTGAGTTTCAGCGTCAGGTTGCGGCCCGTCGGCGAAGTCAAGCGCACGCGGTAGTTCTCGACATTGATGGTGTCGGGCCAAGGATTGCCAAGCTCCACCGCGATGAGCGATCCAAGCTGGTGACTTGCATTTGTTGGATCGATCGTGACATTGAGCTCAACGGGGTCGCGCGTGCCGCCGGGGTGTGCGGCGCTGTTTTGATACGCCCCGAAGAAGTGCACCTCGCGCAAGAAGGGCTGGCGATCGAGTCCGATGAAGCTCACGCCCTCGCCGCTCACCGTGCCCAGGTATTTGTCTGCGGTATTGAGATTCGGCAGGTCGCCCTGACTCAAGCGCCCGTTGACGCGCAGCTCGTCGCCATTGGGATTCTGTGCAGTCGTGAAATCATTCGCGGGATTGGGATAGAACCGCAGCACCGTCGGCTTCTCCGGCACATACGTCGCGTCCAGCGGATCCTCATCGGCATAGTCCATCGCGTCGATCAGATTCACCGTGAGCGCGCCCGCGCGCATGAGCGCATAGGCCGGCCCAATGTTCTGCCCGTTGAAATCGCCCAGTGCTCGCGCATACCCCGATGCGCCGATGCCGCCCATGTCCGCGCCGCCGCCATAATGAAAGGCCTGGTCGAGCAGCGTGAAGTCATTTGCATTGGGCAAGTTCGGCGCAAGCGACGTATCGGTCGCCAACGGCGCCAGCGCCCACACGAAGCTCTCGAACACACGCCGCGCATCTTCATCGCTCACAGGCGTGCCCGTGCCTGTGTAGACCGAATCGCCCGCGCGCTTCAACGCCGGCAAGCTCACCTTCGTATTGAAGTAGACATTCTCAAACTTGTTGACCTCATTGCCAAAGCGCGTGCGGTTGATCGCAGGCACCGGGCTGAAATTGCCCTGGCCACTCACGGGCGTCAGGTGACGGCGCACATCCTGAAACAGCGCCGCGAGCGTCGGCTTGTTGTCGGTGAATGAACGCGACGACGCCCCGCCCTCGCGCGAACGCATCGGGCCATACTGCTCATTGGCCGCAGGCGTAATGGTCGGCAAGAAACCGCCATCGTCCGGGCCATCGACATACTGCTCGAACTTCGTGACGAGCGATGTGTTGTTCGTGCCCCAGAAGGAGCGCAGATCAATCAGCGAACGCACCGGATACGCACGCGCAGTCGCCAGCACCGGGTCGCGCGGCGACGAGCCCGCATACTCCCACCACGCCGCACGCTGCGCGCGAGTCAGCGGCTCATAGTTGAACCCCGACGCGTAGGCCAGCCAACCGCGATATGCCTGGTGCTGATAGAGCAACGTGGGCAACATCGTCTGCCCGAGGCGCTCGTGATCCTTGTAGCCCGCGGTGTCCTGCAGGTCAGCGATGACCTCGCCCATGTTGAGCCCGATATCGACATGATCCGCGAACGCGAAGCCGGCGCCCGTGCCGCGATAGTTCGTGAAGTTGAGCGGGCGGAAGTATGTGCCATTGTTGGGGCTCTGAATCTCATAGTCATAGCCAAGCAGGCGATAGAGATCGATGTCCGCGGGCGTTTGCCCGTCGAAGACAAGATCAAACTTGGTCGTCTGTGCGGCGCCCTGGGGCATCCAGTTATTGATGTTCCACGACGGCGCTTCGATCGACGCGTTGATGTTCATCAGCGCCGAGGCGTCGACGATCCGCGCCGCCACGAACCAGTTCAAGCCATACAAATCGCCCAGCACGTCGAGTTTCGTCCAGCGCGAATCGGCGCGCAGATCAGCGTCGGTGTCCACCCATTCCGCTTCGTCAGCTGGCGTCAGGCGAGGCGTCGTGGGCCCCGCGGACGGCGCGTTCCAGATCTCATCCATCTGCTTGTCGAACACCGCGGTCGGATTGCGCCGCGTTGCGCCATTGCCCAACCCATCGATGGCGAAGTGCGTGTCGTAGTTGCCGCCATTGTCGATGTGAAAAAGGTCGAGCCCCATGTTGGGCCGTCCATCGCGGAGATTCGGATTGTCGAAGTAGGATGCGAGATTGACGAACTTGCCATCGCCACGCCGCCACTCGAAACGGTTCGTGCGCGGGTTGCGGCCCCAGGTGTACGCCGAGCGCAAGTTGGAAATCTGCTTCCACTCGAACGTCTGGTTCACGCCACCGGTGTACGGCGCGTTCGCCCAATTGGGTTCCGACGACGCAAGCCATGCATCATCGGGACGCGCAACAGACTCGTCCGGATCGATGCCCCACGCGCCCGACGGCACAAGCACGAAGGGATCATCATCGTCATCCTCCGCATCGTCGATGCGATCGACCCTGCGCCACGTCTCATCGACCGTGGGCGTGTCCCACGTCTCACCATCCTCGAACATCTTGGGCCAGAGGCGCACATCGCGCAGATTGCCCCAGGCGGATTGCATGTCTGCCGTGCCGATCTCAGGCACATCGCGCGTCACGATCTTGTTGCCAAACAAGTCGGCGGTCAGCAACGCGCCGATATGCCCCACTACTGCCTTCGACTGGCGCTCATAATCGCGCACGTGCGCGATTGCCGCCGAGGAGCGCCGATCAAGACGTACGACAGAAACATAAGACACCGCCGCGAGCGCCAAGACCGCAAGCACCGCAAGCGCAAGCACGATAATCGTGCCGCGCTCGCGTGCGCCGCGTCGCGCGGTCAGCCGTGCAAACAGACGCTCCACCAGAGATAGACGGGATGCGGACTCAATCTCGTTCTTGGCCGGCATGGCTCGGCTCCTTCGCCTGGCGCGCAGCGCGCGCCGTCAGCGCTCAGCACTTACTTGGTGTCGATCGACACGATGAATTCAAAAGTCTTGCCCTTCGCAATGCGGAACTGCGCATCGTGCAGGGTCATACGGAATCGCAACAGCTGCGGCTTGGGCCAATCCGTGTCGTACACGCCATCGGCTTCAGGCTTGCGATAGCCCCAGATCGCGAGGTACTCGTTGCCGTCCGGATCGCCGCCCGTGATCAACGGGTCATACTCCGGCGTCGACTGCATGAACACGCCCGCGCCCGCTGGAATCTGAAGACGATTCGCACGCTCACCAGGCGACCAGAAGTCCGACAGGATCTCGGGTTGCACGTCGTTGGACTGCGGATAGGCCGAGGGAAACGTATTGCTCAACAATCGGCGCGGGAAGTCCGCATCAAACCAGATGATGTCGCCCGGCTTGTAGACAATGTCCGCCTCGGGCGCAGGTGGCGATGACAGCCGAAGCGCCGGGTTCTGCTCATCCAGATCCACACCCAGGTCGTTGTTCGGGCTGTTCCAGAGTGTGCCGTCCGACCAGGCAACTTCAAAGCTGCTACAGCGCGCCGCCAACGTCGCATGCAGATCCATAAGCGCATCTTCAGCCCGCATGCCGCCCGGCAAGCTCGACGCCACGGGCACACTCTCGCGCACCACCACCGGCGGATCCGACTCAACAAGCATGCGACCAAACATGCCCGCGATCGCGCTCTGCAATCCCTTCAGATTCTCCGCAAGCCTTTGGCTCTCCGGGCCCGGGTTGTTGTCAGGGTCCCATCGCGCCCACAAGGGGTCATCCGGCGGATTGGGCGGCGGCGAACCCGACGTCGCCACAGGCGCAGGCAGATCGAAATAGCCGCCATCCAGTGCCGACGCATCGGCGCCAAAACGTTGCCCCGGACCAACACCCGGATCAATATCCAGGAACCCTTCGAGCCAGCGCTTGAGCGACTCCGGGCTCTGCGCACAGATGTCCGTGCGCCCCATTGACAGCAACGTAAGTGTCGGCAAGTTCTGCCGTTGCCCGCGCCCCGGACGCACAAACGGATTCGACGGCCCAAGGCGGTTTGCACCCACGTCGAACCACGTGTTGTCGCTGTCGCGCACTGTCAGCGCGACCTCCCGGTCATGCCCGACCGGCGTGGGCCGCTGCGCACCTTCATACCCTGCGGCAAGCCCGCCATAGAGCAACAGCGCTTGGCGCGTCAGCACAAACTCGCCTGCAAACTCGTTGCGCCCTTGCACGTTCTCGCCCGCGTAATACCGGTTCACAACGGCGCCGCCACTATTCGGATCACGCAACGGCTGGCCAAAATCACCATCAGGAATCCAAGGGCCGTCCGGCATGGTCGGATTCAGGAAAGGCGGGCGAGCCAGATAGGTCGGACCACCAGCAACGTCATAGTTCACCGGACGGCGCATCGGCTTGAGCCCATGCCCGTAATACACGCGCGCTACGGGCGCTGTGATGATCGTGCCGTCGCCTGTTTCCTCTGCGCTGACGAACGCATTTTGCTCGCCACCGAAGGACAGGAACAGCACCTCATCAAGGCGCACCGTCACGCCGCGACCATCCTGCTCGCCATCGCCATTGACATCCACATATGGATTGCTCGCAAGCCCCTCTCGCTCGTCGGCTTCCAGGTCCGCAAGCGTGAGGTGCAGCGCCGCCTCGCCCGCTCCGGGCGAGTTGTCAAAGATGCCATTGCGATCACGATCGCCCAGCGTGCGCGAGCGAATCGCCAGGAGCGTGTCCCCGGTCTTCATCGCGCTCATGCCCGCAAAATCGTCGCGAATTTGCTTCTCGATGGCGCGCGCGAGCTGATCGACCTCCGACACCGCAGCGCCGGTGCTTACCAACTTGCCAACATTGCCAAAGAGTTGGCCAATGCCAATCGTGAGCAACAGCACCGCCGCCACCGCGACAAGCAGCTCCGCAAGCGTAAAGCCTCGCGCACGATTCATTCGAGATGGATCAATCTTGTGCATTATCACTCTTACAGCTGAAAGATCCGAACTTCCTGAGGGGTCAAGCGCCAGCGCACCGCGGGGCCGCCGGCCGTATCAATGTTCTTCACGTTGGGCTGCACCGCCCAGACAACGACACGCTGATCGAGCTGGCGATCGTCGATCAACGCCTGCCCACCCGCACGTGGCACGCGATCGAGATAGCCGCGCAACTGCCCGCCCACGTTGCGCTGCGACAACACGCGCACCGCGAAGTCGGCGCCGGGCTTGAGCGTGTCGCCCGCGACGAGCAGGATTTGCCCCGGATCGATGATCCAGTTGTCATCTGCTTGCTCGGGCTGGATGTAATACTGCTTCAAGGTCGTGTCGAAGCGCAGGATGGCGTCGATCCGTTGCACTGGCGCATCAAGATTGGGCGACGCGACATTCTGGTCGGCCTGCTCGTCAGGCAGGTACGCCTCACCCGGGCGTCCGGCGGAAATCGTGTACGTAAACGCCGCGATCTGCGAGGCACTGCCATCCGAGCTCGTGCGATAGAGCAACGCATACGCCGCAGCCGGTCGACCGGGAAGCGGATGCGGATAGTCATCGTCGTTGGCGTAGACCACGCGATCGTCAAGCGAAATGACATCGGTCGTCAGGTATTCGAAGCCGCCCTTGAGACGGATCTCCTCAACAACCCACCAACTCGGCGGATTGGGCGGTGTGGGCGGCGGATTCAAACGGAACACGTCGTCGATGCGCAGATCGATAATGCGCGTCAGCTCCGTTGTCTTGCAGCCTCGACACGTTGGGTCCCAATCGTGCGCACGCTCGAGCACGATGTACGACGCGGTGTTGGGATCATTGCCAACACCCGCAGCACCACCCGGCGCCAGCACGACGCGCTCGTTGTTGCGATCACCCGCATTGCCACCAAAGCCACCTGCGCTTGCTGGCCAGGCCATCGGGAAGGATGGCGGGAACGCTCCGCCCGTGCCCTCATCGACATATTCAAAAACGATCGGCGCCAGTGTCTCCACGATCTGTCCCGGCGTGGGCGGAATCGCATCGATGCGCGCCAGCGTCACTTCCACGCGCATCGAACGCGCCGCCGTCCGCGCATGCCCTGTCGTGGTCACCGAACCGTCATACACGGGCGACCATGCGCCGGCATCCAAGTTGACGGGCGGATTGGGCGTTGGCGTGGCCGAAGTCACCACCGCATTCGGATTCGTTGGATCGCGCTTGTACAGCACCACGTCATTCGGCTCTTCCAATCGGAAGAAGAAGTTGCCCGAAGTGGCGGGGTCGATGCTCAGGGCGCCAATGCCTGGCCGCCCAAGCAGTGTGCGCGCCGGCAAGCGATACCACTCGCCTGGATTCAGGAGCGCCAGCCCCGGGCCATCGATCGACCCGAACCGGCGCGCCATCATCGCCTCGGCATTTTGCGACACGAACACCGATTGATCCAGCTGCGCCGAGCGCTGCTGCTGCGTCGCCGCGCCTGCAAACAGCACGATCAGGCCCAATGACCCCAACGCGAGAATGAACGTCGCAATGAGCACTTCGATCAGCGTAAAACCAGAGCGATTGGATGTGCTGTGTGTCGTCATCATTGCTGCTGCGACCTCCGAAGCACCTGTCCCGTGAAACGGTTAAAGCTCAAGATCTCGCCATTGAGGTCGATCCACTGGCTGATTGCGCGCACGCGATCGTCGTTCAGATAAATAGGTTCGATCCGCTCATCCGCGACCGGCGCCCGAGCATTGGCCGCCCGCACGAGCCATGGCGAGCGAATGCCCTCTTCGCGCCCAAGCCGATTGAGGTCAACGATTGCAAGCTGCTGTGCTGAGCGCAACACGACCTCCGGATTGGGCGTGAAGTCGCGCGCACCCCCACCTTGTGTGAACGCATACTCCGGATCGAACACCGTCGGATCATCCTGGGGACCGGCATCCGGGTCATCGCGGCGCAACGGCGCGTCAGACAGTTCGAGATACGCATTCGACGTCCAAACGCCCCCCGCTGATGTGCTCGAAATCACCGCGCCCGATTCATCAAACTGAATCATGAACGTGTTGCAATGGCGCACCGCGAGGATTGGACTCGAAATCGCCTCGTCGTTCCAAATGTCTTCCGACGTGCCATTCGAGAAGAGGCGCACATCATTACGCGGGAAGATCCAAGGAATCACCTCGGGATTGCTCGGGCTCGCCGAACCCTCTTCAAGGCGCTCGCCGGAGTACCAGTGCCACGTCGGGTACTGATCGTCGATCTTGTTGCCCGGCGTCGTCGTTTCACCGGGCGCGATCAGGAACGACAGCCCAAACACCCCCGTGCCGCGCGGCAACTCGACCGGCACCGTACCCACAACCGGGCGATACGCTCGGCAATACGACGCCGAACCGTTGGTCCCGCTCGACAAAGGCGCAAGCGATGCACTCTCGCGCCCATCCTGCTCACAGACCTGCAGCGTCATCGTCTCGCTCTCGATGTCGAACAGGAACACCACCGCCGTGGAGCGCCCTGTACGGATCGCCTCCGCCCGCGCACTGCCCAGCGCGCCGGTCACGAGATTCACCGCAGCCGCATAGTTGTTCGATTCGATCACGCGCCCGATCGCGGGCACCACCACCGCCGTCCCCACGATGATGATCGTCACGACAACGAGCAGTTCCAGCAACGTGAAGGCGCGCGATGTACGCGCGACGCGCAGCACACTGTTGCGCACCCTGGCCGTCGACTCGGCATCACTCGGAATGGAACGATTGCGCATGATCATGACTTACGCCTCGTGCCGATACTCCTGGTAGAACGGTTCATCCCTGCGCGGCGCTTCGACGGGCGTACTGGTCAAGTTGTCATCCAACAACTTCAATACGCGATCCATGTAATCCGAAGCCGCATCGTCGCCGGGCACCTCCGCAGAAAACCCAAAGCCACCGTCCGCCCCCGCCGAAACGAAATACGGGCGTTTGTTCGTGCACTTGCCATACAAACCCTGGGCAAGCGCGTTGTCCGGATGCACATACAGAATCTCGTGGCCCCAGGTGTCCGCGACGCGCACATACGTGCCGTCAGGTTCGAGCGCGCCGGTCGGGCGCGCCAGTGAGCGCATGAACACGTCCGGAATGCCTTCGATGATCGAATCAACCGCCCCGAAGCCGCGCACCTGTTCGATGAACACCGCCGCCGCCGGACGTGTCGGATACTCCTTGCCATTGTCAAACGTCCGAACGTTCGGATTGACATAGGTCTGCAGCGCCACCGGATCCGCGATCGACGTGCCTTGAATGTCCTTGTACGTCGAAACCGTGAACGACGGAAACGCTTCCGTATCAGTAAAGAATTCCTCCAGCGCCCGATCAAGCGTGCGCAGCACGCCCGTCGTCTGCGAAGCTTTCTGCCCGCCAAGCACTTTCGCCCCCACCGTGAGGATGATGCCCATGAGAATGACAATCACTACGAGCACCACCATCAGCTCCACAAGCGTGAAGCCGCGTGCATTCTTGATTCGGCGCAGGCAACGGTTCAAGGTGCATACCTCAGGTTAGAGTTGAGCATGCGCTCAAGTGGCTCTTTCAACTCATCATTCAGCCCCGCCAGCGCGCTCGAATCGGGCACGATGGCGCCAAGCGCCCCCGACGCCTCGACTTGATCACCAAACGGCGCCACGGGCTCCACAGGATTGCCCGCCACATACCGATTCGTCATGATCCAGTTGTCCGCAAGGTCGCCCGCGCACACCAGCGCGTAGGGCGCATTGAGCATCGTTGTGGTCGACGTCACCACCGACACATCCGTGCTCGTGCCGGCATTGAGCTCCGCCTCCACCGACGACCACGTGCGCAGCGGCATGGGCATCTGCGCAACGCTGCGCTGGCGGGTCAGCGGATCGATCGCAGGCCACCCCTTGTAGTAGCGCACCGGGTTGCCCCACGGATCGATGATGCGATACAGCCGACGGTCTTCATCCAATTCGAGAATCTTCGACTGGCGCTTGCCATCGCCGCCCAATGACACACCATCGAGATAGGGCCCAAATGTGCGCCCAGTGCGCGTCGCCATGTGGTTGCCGTTGGCATCCTTCCACGCTTTCGTGCGCCCGGGCGACTTGATCCCCTGCCCCGCCTGACCATCATCAAGCCAATCTGGCGCCGTCGTCGCAGCGGCGGGATCCAGCCCCTGATTGTCGTCGTTGTTGAAGTCGCCGATCCCCAACAAATAGCACGTAATCGTGTACTCGCTGAAGAATCGAACATCATGGCGCGCGCCCACTTCATTCACATTGGCCGCACCACTGGCGCCCGATGCAAAATACGTCTCGGGCGTGACGAGCCCCTGTGGCCCATCGCCAAGCAACTGTGGCGTCACCAATGGCGGCTCGTACCCAAGATCGATCTTGAACGCTTCGACGCCCATGCCGATCGACTTGAGCAACGACTCCGCCGACGCTGTCTTTGACGTGCGCAGTCCGTGGTTCAGCCCAATCGCCAACACCACCATCAAGATAGTGATGATGACCACCACCGTCAGCAGCTCCACAAGTGTGAAGGCGCGCCGCATCGCTCGTCCGCATCGCGTTGTGATCTGGCCCGAGATCATTAGCTTTGCAACCCTTCGATCATCGCCACGAGCGGCATGAACATGGCGACCACAATCGTGCCGACGATGCCGCCCAGCACGATCACGAGCAGCGGCTCGAGCAACGACACGAGCGACGCCACCGCAGTGTCGACCTCTTCGTCGTAGTTGTCCGCGATTTTCAAAAGCATCGTGTCCATGTCGCCCGTCTCTTCGCCCACGTCGATCATGTTCACGACCAGCGCATCGCACACCTTCGCCTCGCGCAATGGCCCGACGAACGACTCGCCCTCGCGGATCGAATCATGCACCTTGCCAAGCGCTTTCTCAAAGACGTAGTTGCCGCACGTTTCTTTGGTAATCGTGATCGCTTCGAGAATCGGAACGCCCGCCGCGATCAATGTGCCAAGCGTTCGCGTAAAGCGCGCGACCACTGTCTTGCGAATGAGCTTCCCGACAATCGGCGCATACAAGAACAACGTGTCGAGCACCGCCTTGCCGGGCTTCGTCGAGCGAGAGAGCTTGAACAGCACCACAATGCCTGGTAGACCCAGCACGATCACGAGCCAGCCCGGCACGCTCTGGCCCGGGTTCTTGCCCGCAACCCACGAGCTAATGTTCACGAGCGCCATCGTCAGTCTGGGGAGCGCGACACCGAAGTCCGCGAAGATTTCCTGAAACTTCGGAATGATGAACAGCATGATCAGCGTCACGATGATGACCGCGACCGAAATCACCGCGATCGGATAGATCATGGCGCCAACGACTTTGCGCTTCAGGCGCTGCGCCTTCTCCATGAACTCCGCCAGACGCTGCAGAATGACGTCGAGCACACCGCCAACCTCGCCTGCCGCCACCATCTTCGTGTACAGCGTGTTGAACGCACGCGGATGTTTCGCCATCGCCTCGGATAGCGACGAACCACCCTCGACATCCTCCACCACGCCGAGCAAAATGCCCTTCAAAAGCCCCGGCTTCTGCTGCTGCTCGAGAATCTGCAACGAACGCAGCAAAGGCAGACCCGCGTCCTGCAGCGTCGAGAGCTGGCGCGTAAATGTCGTCAGATACTTTGTCTTGACGCGCACGAACGGCAGCGTGAATCCGCCACCGCCCTTCTTCTTCGCCTTGACCGGCTCACCGTCGCCCTTGGTTGCGGCCGACTTCTTGACCTTCTGTTCGCGCACTGACGTCGGGAAGAATCCCTGCAGTTTGATGCGCTGAATGGCTTCTTCGCTCGAGGCGGCCTCGATCGTGCCCTTCGTCTGGTTGCCCGACTTGTCGAGCGCTTGATACGTAAAGGAAGGCATCGCTCACTCGCTCCTTTAGGCGTCCAACACCGTTTCGCGCACCACTTCATCGATCGTGGTCAATCCGTCATAAATCGCCATCAGGCCCGATTCACGCAACGTCCGCATGCCGCGCCGACGCGACTCTTCGCGCAGCACCGCGGTGCTCGCTTCGCGCATCACCAAGTCGCGCAGCCCATCGTCCATGACCATCACCTCAAAGATCGCCATGCGCCCGCGATACCCCGAGCCGTGATTCGCATCCGTCCCCTTGCCACGGAAGAACTCGCGCCCAAGCACATCCTCCGGGCGCAACCCAAGCTCCATGAGCTGCTCTTCAGATGGCGCATAGGGCTCCTTGGCACCCTGATCGATCTTGCGCACCAGGCGCTGCGCGATGATCGCTTCCAACGTCGCCGTCAGCAGGAAGCTCTCCAAGCCAAGATCGAGCAAACGCACGATCGAACTTGGCGCATCGTTCGTGTGCAACGTCGAGAACACCAAGTGACCGGTCAGCGATGCCTGCACTGCAATCTGTGCCGTTTCCAGGTCACGGATTTCGCCCACGAGGATGATGTCCGGGTCCTGACGCAAGAATGAACGCAGCGCCGCCGCAAAGGTCATACCCACTTCGGTATTCACCTGGCACTGACACAACCCGTCGATGTCATACTCCACCGGGTCTTCGCACGTCAGAATCTTCGTCTCAATGTCGTTCAAAAACTGCAACGCCGCGTACAGCGTCGTCGTCTTGCCCGAGCCCGTTGGTCCGGTCACGATAAGGATGCCGTTGGGCTTGCCGACCAGCGTCGTCACCAACTCATACTCGTCTTCCCGCAATCCAACGCGGTCGAGACTCAGTTCGACATTCGACCGGTCGAGCACGCGCATCACCGCCGACTCGCCGTGCATCGTGGGCAAAATGCTCACACGCAAGTCAACCGGATTGCCACCCACCTGCAACTCAATACGGCCGTCCTGCGGCAGGCGACGCTCGGCAATGTCCAAGTTTGCCATGACCTTGACGCGCGAAATGATCGCCGGCCCCAGGTACTTCGGTGGCGGCACCATCTCATACAGCACGCCGTCGATGCGATACCGCATCTTGAATTCATCTTCGAATGGCTCAAAGTGGATGTCCGATGCGCGATCCTTGATCGCCTGTAGCAGCACCAGGTTCATCAGCTTGATGACTTTGTTGTCTTCCGACGCCTCGAGCACCGCTTCGAGATCGATCGAGGCCGCGCCACCAGGTCCCTTGGCAAGCCCCGCTGCCAGACCAGAATCGGCGCCCATCTCACCCACCACATCCGCGATCGACGAATGCGCCTGGGCGTAGTGTTGCTGGAGCTTGGCCTCCACCTGCTCGGGCGGCGCACAAAATGCCTCGACCCGGAACCCCATCAGCAGACGCAGGTCGTCCACCGCCCGGAAGTTGTCCGGGCTCTTCATGACCACCTTGAGCTTGCGGCCTTCCTTGGAGTACTCGACCGGCACCACTTGATAGGCCATCGCCGTCTCGGGCGGGATCGCCGCGATCGTCGCCTCGTCCAAGGTCAGGGCCTCCAGGTCGATGAACTCGAACCCCGCCTGCCCCGCCAGCGCCTCTTGGATGTCGCGCTGGCTGACCAGCCCCATCTCGATGAGCACCTCGCCCAGGGGGCGTCGTGCCTTGGGGTCGGCAGCCCGCTGCTTCTCCAGTGCCTCGTGCACCTGTTCACGGGTGACCTTGCCCAGCTTGGTGAGCACTCGCCCGATCTTCCGCTTCTTCAGTTCTGCAACAGGAACTGGGGGCACGTCGACCTCCTGTGGAACAATCCCACGTCAAACTATCCGGACGATGGTGCCACGTGGAACCTTGGCAACTGGGCCCATCGTCCAGATTTCTGTTTGCGACACCATTGAATAGATACGATCTGGCCTTCCGAGGGGTTGCCCCATTGGATGCCATCAGTTGCGACTCAATTGTTCTGATACGAAATCACAGGCAATCAAGAGCCCTCGGAAACATCCTCAGAGTCCAGCTCGGCCCGGCCGACGGTCTTGCCGAGCTTGTGAACTCGATCGCGCAGGTCGCCCGGATTCTTTGCCTTATCCACCATTTCCTCAGCCCCGATAATGCCCTTGGAGTACAGCGACCACAGGTGCTCGTCGAGCAACTGCATGCCGAACTTCTTGCCGGTCTGGATCGCCGAGTCGATGCGGAAGCTCTTGTTGTCACGGATGAGGTTCGAGATCGCGGGGGTGACCACCAGCATCTCGTAGCCCGCCACCATGCCCGGCTGGTCGACCCGGGCCAAGAGCACCTGGGACAGCACACAGATCAGGGTAGTCGACAGCTGCACGCGGATCTGGTTCTGCTGGGTCACCGGGAAGGCGTCGACGATACGGTCGATCGTCTTGGCGGCCCCGGTCGTGTGCAACGTACCGAACACCAGGTGACCGGTCTCGGCGGCACGGATGGCAGACTCGATCGTGTCCAGGTCGCGCATTTCACCCACGAGGATCACGTCAGGGTCTTCACGCAAGGCCCGGCGGAGGGCCTCAGAGAAGCTCGGCACGTCCGACCCGACTTCGCGCTGGTTGAGGATCGATTTCTTGTGGTAGTGGTAGTACTCGATCGGGTCTTCCATCGTGATGATGTGCCGCTCGAAGTTGATGTTGATGTAGTCGATCATTGTGGCGAGCGTCGTCGTCTTGCCCGAACCGGTAGGCCCGGTGACCAGGAACAATCCGCGCGGGCGGCGGATCAGGTCGAGTACCTGGTGCGGCAAGCCAATCTGCTCAAAGGTGAGCAGCCGATTCGGAATGAGTCGGCAGACGATTGCGATGTCGCCACGCTGACGGAACACCGACACGCGGAAGCGCGCCGCCTTGCCATAGGCGAAGCCAAAGTCGGTTGAACCCACTTCCTGCAGTTCCTGCTGAGAACGCTCAGAGGTGATCGCTTTCATCAGCGTGACCATGTCGTCCGACTCGAGCACCTTGGTGTCGAGGTTTTTCAGGCCGCCATGCAAGCGCAGTGTTGGCTTGCGCCCGACGGTCAAGTGCAAGTCGGAGGCGCCGAGCTTGATCACGGTGTCGAGCAGTCTGTCAATCTGCATGGTAGACATGGCGCCTGACTTTCCTTTCGTTCGGTGCAACGCGTCGCGCGTTTAGAGTTCTGCCTCTTGCGCCGCGGCGCTTGCTTCTTCTTCTTCCTCGACGGAATCCATCGCCACGCCCGCAACCTGCGCCACACGTGCGATCTCCGCGGGCGTCGTTGTGCCTTTCAGAATCTTGATTTTGCCATCGCCCAGCAGTGGCCGCATTCCCGACGCCAGGGCCGCCTCGCGCAGACGATTGAGCGGCGCACACTTGAACGCCAAATCGCGCAGCTCAGCGTTCATTTCCATGAGTTCGAAAATGCCCTGGCGGCCCTTATAGCCATTGTTGTCGGCGTTGGGCACCGCTCTATAGATCGTGTGCCGCTCTCGCTCTTCAGGTGAAATCCCAACAAGGCGCAGGAACTTCGGATCCGGATTCGGATCAGGCTGCTTGGATTTCGCATCAAGAATACGAATAAGGCGCTGCGCCAGCACCGCCTGAATCGATGAAGCAACGAGGAATGGCTTGATGCCCATGTCGGTCAAGCGCGTCATCGCGCTCGGCGCATCGTTCGTGTGCAACGTCGAGAACACCAAGTGACCGGTCAGGGCGGCCTGAATCGCGACCTCGCCCACTTCCTTGTCGCGAATTTCGCCGACGAGAATGATGTTCGGTGCCTGACGCAGCATGGCGCGCAGAATGTTGGAGAAGGTCAGTCCAATACTCTCGCGCACCTGACACTGATTGATCCCAGTGAATGCGTATTCGATCGGGTCTTCCGCAGTGATAATCTTTTTGTCGGGGCGATTAAGGACATCGAGCGCCGAATAGAGCGTGGTCGTCTTGCCTGAACCCGTGGGCCCCGTCACCAAGAAGATGCCGTTGGGTCGCCGGATGATGCGGTTGAAGATCGCGAGATTGTCCGGCTCGAAACCGAGATTCACGAGACCGATGCGCACGGAGTCGGGCCGCAGAATACGCAGCACGACCGATTCGCCGTGGTATGCAGGACACGCCGACACACGAAAGTCAACGATTTGCTCCTGGCCATCATCCTGTGGGACGGGCATCTTGATGCGCCCGTCCTGCGGGACGCGCTTCTCAGCGATATTCATGCTCGACATGAGCTTGAAGCGGGCGAGCACCGCGTTTTGCATGCGCTTGGGCAGATTGTCGCGCTCCACGCACACGCCGTCGATGCGGTAGCGCAAACGCACGCGGTCACTCATCGGCTCGATGTGAATGTCCGACGCCCGGCCCTTCACCGCCTCGATAATGATCTTCTCGACCAATCGAATGATCGGTGCGCTCTCAGCAGCCTGATCGATGGAGCTGTCGACGCTTCGATCGACTGACTTGTCGAGCGACTTATCAATCGAGGCGCTAATGAGCGATTCTCGCGAAAGCCCGCCGCCGCCGCCCGGCGCGCCATCCGCACCGCCCAGCTTGTTATCGATGAACTCTTTGATCCGCGAGCGCGGCGCAATCGAAGGCTCCACCTTTGCGCTCAGGCGAAACTGCACCATGTCGATCAGTTCAATGTTGCGCGGGTCGTGAATGATGACCTGGATCTTGCCGTTCTCCTTCCCCAACGGCAGGATGAGGTGCTTGCGCACCAGGTCCTTGGGCAACTGCCCGACATCGATCCGATCGACAACACCCTGGTCGGACAGGTCGATATAGCGCATCTGGAATTGCTTCGCGAGTGCCTTGGCGATCGCTTCGTCGTCGCACATGCCGGCTTCGACCAGCATCTCGCCAATCCGCTTGCCGGCGCCCTTTGCCATCCCCAGCGCGGTCTGCAACTGCTCGGCGGTGATCGCGCCGGAATCGATGAGAATCTGCCCGATCTTCTTGCGGATGCCGACGGCCATTATCCCCCTCACCGCAGTCCATTCGCCGCGGATTCGCCCAATGGCCCCAAGCGGGGCCCGCCACAATCCCATCCACCAACCCGAACCCGCCCCACGGGGCGCAGCCAGGGCATTATGCTTGTCCGGGCGCATGGCTTCAAACCACCCGCCCAACCCACGACCGGCGGCCTCGCTCCGGGGCCCGCTTGCCTCAGTATGGACCACTCAATCGACCGCATCCTGATCACCGCGGGGCCCACGCACGAGCCGATCGACGCGGTGCGCTACATTGCCAACCGCTCGTCGGGGCGCCTGGGCATCGATCTCGCAGAATCGGCGGCACGTCAAGGTCGCCCAGTCACGCTGCTGCTGGGCCCGACCGCCCTGCACCCGAACAATACGCAAATCGAGACGATCCGGTTTCGGACCACCGCAGACCTCGAAGCCGCCCTCGCGGAACACCTGCCCCGTGCGGGCGTGTTGATCATGGCGGCTGCAGTGGCTGACTATCGCCCCCGACGCGCGCCCGGAGACTTGCAGTCCAAACGCCGGCGCACCAAGGAGGGCATGACCCTCGAGCTCGAAGCCACGCCCGACCTGCTCGCGGGGTGCGCGCACCAGCGCGCCGAGGCCAGGCGTGAGAACGAACTGTTCATTGTTGGCTTTGCGCTTGAGCCACGTGAGGAAATGCTCGCTTCCGCCAAGGCCAAGCTGACCCGCAAGGGCGTTGACCTGATCGTCGCCAATCCGCTGGAGACGATGGATGCGCCGACGATCGAGGCGAGTTTGGTGGCCGCGGAAGGTGTCCTCGCGACGACCGGGGGCAAGGTCAGCAAGGCCGCCTTCGCCGAATGGCTGCTTGAAGCGATCGAGCGAGCTCGCGTGGCGCGCCGCGGCGCCTCCTTGCAGGCCTGCGAGCGTCCCGGCGAATGATTGGCGACCCGTATGTGACGCCGCAACGGCTGGGCGGCGTTGAGCCGATACGATTGATCGCATCGTGATGGACGTTCCGCCAGTTCTACTTGCGCTGCAGTTTCTCGCTCCGTGGGCCGGGATCATCGGCGCAGCGATCAGCGTGCCCGCGCTACTGGTGCTCTACTTCCTGAAGCTGCGCAGACGACCAATGCGCGTCAGTTCGACGCTGCTTTGGGAGCAATCCGTTGCGGACCTGCAGGTGAATGCGCCGTTCCGGATGATTCGCCCCTCATGGCTCCTCCTGTTGCAGTTGCTGGCGCTGGCGTGCCTGCTGTTGGCGCTGGCGCGTCCGTCGATCGACCGACCGATGTCGGGTTCGCGTGTCATCCTGGTGCTGGACGCATCCGCCTCGATGTCTGCACGCGACACACCACCCATGGACGCACGACTAGGCGCGAATAACATCACGCGCTTTGAGCGCGCACAGGATGAAGCTCGGCGTATCCTCGCGCGTTTGCCCGACCGCACCGAGGTCATGCTTGTCGCACTCGCCGCACGGGCACAGGTGGTCACTCCATTCACCCGCGATCACCAACAGGCGCGCCACGCCCTTGCCACCATCGCACCCACGGACCAGCCGGCCGGTTTCGACGATGCGCTGCGCATGATCAGCGCGTTCGCGCGCGGCTCGAGCGGCGAGGAAGCCGCTGACGCCCCCGAGCCGCCGCGCGTCATCTTGATCTCGGACGGCAGCTTTCCACCGCCCGACCCCGAAGAGGGCCGCCCGCCCATCGGCAATGCGATGCTCGAATACATGCGCATCGGGCCCGACGTCAGTGGCGAAAACGTCGGCATCGTGGCGATTGCCGTCCGACGCGACTATGAAGACCCAGCGCTCTGTCGCATCTTCCTTCGTTTGCAAAGCACGCGCGCCAAACGAAGCGCCGTCGGCGTGTCACTCTTGGTCAACGGCGTTGCGACAGATGCAACATCCCTGAATGTGCCAAGCATCGGTGAGGCCGGGCCCGGCGAGGCAACCCATCGCTTCGAGTTGCGCAACGAAACGGGCGGTGTGATCACGATCATTTTGGCCGTCGATGATGCGCTGCGGGCTGACGACCAGGCGTCGGTGCTACTCGATGCGCCCAGAGGGCCGAGCATTGCATTGGTTCGTGCCGATGGCACGGTTACGATTGGCGCAGGCGCATTGGAAACAGCGCTCGAGACGCTCGATCCCGCCCGGTTCGATGTGCTTACCGCGGCGCAAGCAGATGCACGCGGCCTGCTAGGCCAAAGCGCCGACGCCTTCAGTGCCTATGACCTGGTCGTGTTCGATCGCGTGAAGCCCTCTGCCCTGCCGCCCGTCGCCAGCATGAGTTTCGGCGCGACGATCCCGGTTCCAGGGCTTGGTGTGATGGCCAATCCTGACGCCGCACCAACGCCCATCACGTTCTGGATGCGCGCGCATCCAATTATGCGATATGTCACGCTGAGTGACATCATCGTCGATCATCCAATGCGTCTGACTGTGCCCAGTCCCGATGCGATGGCACAGACGCCGGCAACCGTTGAGGAACTCGCCAGTGGCGTCGACGCACCACTGATCGTCTTGGTGGAGCGCGGCGGGCTCCGTCGCGTGCTTGTCGCCTTCGCGCTTGACGACACGAATTGGTGGCGCGACCTGTCCTTTCCCACGTTCATCGCCAACGCGGTGGCCTATCTTGCTCCAACTGCGAGCGGCATCGAGGGACGATCCTGGCGCACCGCGGACGCGCCTTTGCTCACCTGGCCCGGAGCCAAACCAAATGCACAGGCCACCTTGATTGGACCGGACGACTGGACACTCGCGCTGCACGCTGGTGAGGATGGGCACGCCGCGCCCGGGCCTTTGCCGCGCGTCGGCCTCTACGAGCTGCGCACAGATGCGGGCGCGGGAGTGATTGTGCCAGTCAATCTGCTCGACCCCCTTGAGAGCGCCGTGTTTGTGGACGATCAGGTTGATATCGGCGCCAGGGTGGCGTCGGCCACGGACGCTGCCGCTCTTGCGCCGCGCGAGATCTGGTGGTGGTTTATCCTGGCTGCACTCGCGTTGACATCGTTGGAATGGATTGTGTTCGCGCGCAGGATGCGCATCTGAGGAACGAGGCGAAGGGACGACGCACAACACATGAACTGGTTTGTGCTCATCGCGGTGGCGATCGCGGGCCTCATCCTGCTGTGGATGCCCATCATGCTCGTCGCCACTTTGTTTTCAGGCTGGTGGGAACTTTCCCACCAATTCCCAAAGCGACGACCCGGCGTGGGCGCCAAGCGTGGTTTGGGGAGCGTTGCGTTCTCGCCTGTCTTCCAATACAAACGCTGCGTGAACTTCGCGATTGATGATGATTTTCTGCACCTCTCGCTGCCGCCCTTGCTTGGCATCTTCCACGGGCCCATTTCGATTCCATGGTCGATGATCCAGTTTCCCGTGGGCGCGAAACGCGTCGCGGGGATGACGCTCCTCGATGTGCGTGGGCGCCGCTTTCTCGTCTCACGAGCAATGGCGCAACGCGAACTGGAAGTGCGCGAGCATATTGCGACCCAGGACGAGTCAGGCGCTGCGCCCGTCGAGCGCCTCGCTAGGACGCCCGTTTCACAACCGAATCAGCGAACACTTTGAACAACTCGGGATCAAACGCGACACCCGACTCCGAGCGCATGATGCCGAGCGCCTTGTCCAGTTCCATCGCTTTGCGATAGGGTCGATGTGTGCGCAGCGCGTCGAACACGTCGGCAATATGCACGATCTCACTTGCAGCGGAAATGCGCCACCTGCGCCGGCGAATCGGATAGCCCGTCCCGTCAAGATTCATGTGGTGTTCGAACGCCACGATCGCCGCCATGCGCGGCACGCCCGGCGCCCCGTACAAGAGCGCCGCGCCATCCACGGGGTGGCGCATCACGCGCGATCGCTCATCCTTGTCCAAGGGTCCCTCTTTATTCAGAATGAGTTTGGGCACTTGCAGCTTGCCAATGTCATGCAAAAGCGCTGCAACCGTGATGTCTTCAACCTGTTGTTTCGACAACCCCACTTCCGTTGCAAGTGCCGACGCAAGCAAGCCAACATTGACAGTGTGCGAGAAGGTGTACTCGTCATAGTCGGCCAATCGCGCCATGGGCAAAATGGTGCCCGCGCCCGCGTGCGCAGCAGTCGCAATATCACCCGCCATCGAAAGCAATGGCGTCAAGCACGTGCGATCGCCCAGCTGGATCCCGCGCCACGCTTGGTCGATAGCCTCGCGTTGGGCCACGGAAACCCCTGCGCCGGATTCAGACCCGCTGTCCGCCGACGACTCTGCATTCTCGCGCACGCCCGTGCGCCCAAACTGCAACGGCGCTGCCTGGTTGGACCCCGCGGGCACGCCTTGACGCAGGGTGCGCACAGCGTCCAACACCGCGAGCATCGTGACGTCCGATCGCACAGTAATGAGCGTGGCGCCAAGTTCGATCAATCGCAGGATCGCGGACTCGCACGCCGGCAGCGTCACCACGTAGCTCGTCTGGTCGCACACGACCTTGCCCGGCATGAGAAACAGCCTGACCTGCGCGCTGGCGCCACGCACTGTGCTGAGCAACCGTGCCGCGTCGTCCGCCTGGCGCAACGTCGCCGCATGCCGATCGCCATACAACTCAAACAACGAGACCACGCCAGCCAACGCCACGAGAGAGGACTCGATAGTTGCACGTTCGCTCATGCTCACCGACCGTCCTTCCGTCTCTTAGGTCGGAACACGATGCGCATTGGATTAACTGCCCACAGTCCCAACGCCAGGCGCGCGCGAAGTCCGCTCGCACCGTTGCGCAGCCTCAATGCCGCAAGGGCCGGAGCACCTGAAGCGATGTATGGTGGGCTGGCCAGACCACGCACCACGATGGCCAGCAAGCAACGCTCACGCGAGGCCGTTCTGAGGCCTGCGATGGCCTCGGTTGCTTCGCATCGCTCCTTCGCGTCCAGACGTGTTGAGGCAATGTCCCCCAAGACATGCAGGGTGAGAAGTTCCGCCGCCGCATCATCGCCTTGTTGCGCAAGCGCACGCACGACCGCCCTGCGCACGCCAGGCTCTTCATCGCGCATGCCCGCATGAAGCCACTCGACGGGCACGTCTCGGACTACGCGTTGCGCCTTGTCGATGGCCATGGCTCGCACACCACTGTCATGGTGGACCACGCACTTGCCAAGCAACGTGCGAACATCGCCTTCCTGCAGGCGAGGGAGCAACTCGAAGAGTTCCTCGAGCCCGCCGCCGCCTGACCCGATCGCCTGTGCAATCCGATCTCGAATCGCGTTGGAATCGAGCCGATCGATGCATGACCGAACCAGCGCATGCGTCTGGTCGTCGTATGCTTGCCTCGATAAGCGGGCCAGCAAGTCGATGGCTGCGGGCACGCTTGCGGATGCCAATTCGCTCAAGCGCAACTGTGCCTCGGGCTTCGTCCCCGCCTGCACAAACGCCGCCAGGCCCTGCGGCGAGGCGAGCACACGCTCCAGGAGCGCGTTGGCTTCAGTGCGTGTTTCCCTGCTCTGGCCGGTGATGCGTATCTGTGCCATGCGCTCGACCAGCGCCAGCAAATCCGACTCATCCCATGTCGCTTCGCCGGAAAACACCGCTCCCATCTCTTGCACGACGGCGACTCGGTCTGACTCCCACTCCTCCGGCGACTGAAGCAATTCAAGCCCAAGGGCAATGTGATCCTGCAAGGTTGCCTCAGGATCTTCGGGAACCGCCCCTTCCAACTGATGCTTGGTTTCGAGCGCGGAGGCAATCTCGCCCAGGCGCTGATCGTATTCCGCCGGGTTGTACGCTTGGTCTTCACCGACCTGCAGCAGCCGCGCTGCCTCTCGAAGCGCATCAGCATGTGGATTGGCCGATGTCTCAGCGTCCGTGGCCCATCGCGCTGCGACCTCCGCAATATCTCGCATTGAACTGGAGGAGCTTGACGCCACGCGGGCCATGCGCTGCACCATGCGCACGCCGGCACTTGCATCATTGGTGATGTCGGCATGTTGAAGGCAGGTGATGCTCTCTTCCAATGGAAGCACATCAATGAGCGCCGCCAAGTGATCGAGTTCCGGCGTTTGCGCGCCAGGCGATGTCGCGAGTAGCGCCGAACGGGTCTCGGGTTGCAACTGCGCAATGACCGAGCGAAGCCTCCCAAGCGATTCAGGCGCTTCGATCTCCGGCGCCTCACGGGCTTGCGCCGTGGCGTGGGCCAACATCTCGCGAACGCCGGTTAGCCCCGACGCGCCGTGTTGTATCGCCGATTCGATTGCTTGCACGAGCGGTCTTGCATCCTGCGTCGATGCGGCAGGGTGAAGCACTTGGCTTACCAGTTGGTCCCACACTGCAAGGCCATCTCCACCCGGCGTGGAGCAGAGCCCGTCAAACCGCATGCGCAAGAGTGTGATTGAACCCAATGAGCCGCTCGCGATGAGCGTGCCAATCCGCTCGGTGGCCTCATCGAGCGATCTGCAACCCGCTGCGTCAATGAGTTGCGTCAGATCACACGTCTTGAGCTCATCCACAAGAATTGTGACCGCGGCAATATCCGCGTTGTATAGGCGCTCAGCAAGTTCCGAAGGAGTCGCCAATGTTGCATCGCGCCCATCGACGAAGTGATGCCGGGTGACGCGCAACGTGAGTCGATCGCCCTCGGCGGCGCGATTGAAAACTTCGCGGGCGTCATCCGCAGCCCGCTGGGTGGCTACGTGTTCGACGCCATAGTTGCGCACCGACGTCCACAGGCGCTCCAGCGACCGTACACATCGCGCAACGCCACACGCCGCGCCTGTCTCATTGGCTCCTCGTTCCGGGGTGGCCACAGATCAGATCTCCAGATTGTTATGTCGGCCGCGCAGTGGCCCCCCGGAAGAAGGAGCAACGGGGCCGCCGCCAGTTGTAACGATCACCCAGCCCCAGGCAGCCGATAACACATGGAAGCCACTTGGGTGCTATCGTGATGAGGACTGGTCGCATCTATCGCGCAGGAGGCGCAGCGATGTCCCGACGAACAGCAGCATGGCCATGCAGAACACTCGTGCTCGCGCTGGTGACCACCTCGGGCGTCGCGTGCGGTCAATCGGCTGATCCAAAGACAGTGGATCCTTCGCTGGCGATTGAAGCGGAGCAGCTTGCAAAACCACAGGCGCCACCTATGGAGGTCGCCCCTGCAGACGCCGTGCCCGGTCTATTGGGCGACGCGTCGCCCGTGCCCCAGCCCGCCCTGATTCGTGAGGGCGCGGTGCTCAGTCAACGTGTTGGTGTGCTGCGCCGCTTGCGCGGCGGGGGCTGGGCCTTTCTCTCGGCAGCGCCGGACGGCTCTCGCCTGGCGCTCGTGCTTCTGCCTTCGACGCGGCTCACGGAAATGACCAGGCTCGTCGAGAGCACGAACGACCCGATTGGCTTTGAGATCTCGGGGCAGGTGTACGCCTATCGGGGCCGAAACTATTTGCTGCCCACGCGATTCCACACCACCGCATCTCAGGATGCGCCGCTCGAGCACCAGCCGTCCAGCTCGAAGCCGACACCTGCGGCCGAGGACACCTCGCCCTTTGGCGAAGGCGTGCAAGGTCTCCGCTCGACCCCTTCGATTGATGAGCTACTCGCGGACGTCGAGGAACGCTCGGGAGTTGCGACGCCCCTGCCTGCAATCCTCGAAGAGGGCGGCGCGGATACCGCTTCGAATGACGCGGCGCACGGCTTGGCGATGCTCCGCGAGGGCACAGTGGTCAGCGCGCGCCTCGGACGCATGCGCCCATCGACCGTGGCGGGCGGCTCTGGGTGGATGCTCATCGCAGATGCCGACGCGGACACTGCGGGCGATGCCCTCACAACCCTACCCCTGCTTTTGATGCCTTGCCAGAACCTCCAAGGCATGGAGCGCCTCGTTGGTGAATATGGCGATGCCCTTCGCTTTACGGTTAGCGGCGTGGTGTATGTCTTCGAGGGCCAGAACTACCTATTGCCCACCATGTACCTGGTGGAGTTGGACCGGTCAGGCAACCTGACGTCCGCTCAGTGAAATCGCTTGCGCACGGCGTGCCGATTGCGCGCGTCCCATAGCCACCTGCACCTGCACGACCCCTGCGGACTGTGAAGCTTTCCCGCCTTCCCGCCGATGCCCACCCGGCGTGAGCGACGTCGCCCGACCGCGGCGTCGTGCGCCGTCGGCTTGTGAGGCCGGAGGGGGGACATGATGTCGATGTCGAATGGCAGCCACAACCCGCACGCGGACGAAAACGCCGCGATCGAATCCAGCGCCTCCAAGTGGGCTGGCAAGAAGGTCTTCACCACCGGTGAAGCCGCGGAGATCTGCAAAGTCTCGCAGCAGACGATCATCCGTTGTTTTGATGCCGGACGGCTGCAGGGCTTTCGCGTGCCAGGTTCGCGCTTCCGGCGCATCCCGCGTGATGAATTGATCCGCTTCATGCAAGCCAACGAGATCCCGCTCGACATGCTCGAGGGGTCCCAGAAGCGCATCCTCGTTGTCGATGACGACCATGCCATTCTTGAGTTGTTCGTCGATGCGCTCGGGCGCGATAACCGCTACGAAGTGCAAACCGCAAGCACCGGCTACGACGCGGGCATGCTCACTGAGAGCTTCCGCCCACACCTGATCGTGCTGGACTACATGCTGCCTGACATCAATGGCAACATCGTCTGCCAGCGCCTGAAGGCGCGCGATGACATGGCAAACACGCGCATCATTTTCGTCTCTGGTGTTGTTGGAGAAGCCGAAACGCAGCAGCTGCTCAGTTCCGGCGCGGACGCCTTCCTCAAGAAGCCATTCCGCGTCGAGGAGCTCAAGCACCGCATCGAGGAGTTGCTGGAGGCTTGATGAAGGACCCGGCCCACAATCCGGGCCACGAGGCGCCGCACATGACGACGAGCGATCCGTCCATGCCTGCTCAACAGCCGCACGACCCCGATCAGGTCGAGATGATTCTCTCGCACCTGACCGATCTGCCCACGCTGTCACCCATCGCGGTGCGCGTGATCCAGATGTCATCGGATCCTGAGGCGGACCTCAAGGAGATTGCAAAGCTCATTGAGGGCGATCCGGCCCTCTCCGCGCGCGTGCTGCGTTTGTGCCAGACCGCCGACCGAGCCGCACGCACGAAGATCACGACCATCGAGCGCGCCGTTGTGCGCCTTGGCATCGAGCAAGTGCGGGCCGCCATGCTCGCGGTCGAGATCTACGGCCTGCTCACTGATTCATCGGGCTCCGCGGATGACGAAGCCTCGTTCGATCGCACCGGCTTCTGGCGTCACTCCCTTGCCGTCGCATGTGCCGCAGAACTCATCGCGGAGCGCCACCAAGGCGTGCTCGACGGCGTGCATGCCCAGGAAGCTTTCCTATGCGGTTTGCTGCATGACCTGGGCAAACTGGCGCTGGATCGCGTGTTGCCGCGCTCGTTTGCACGCTGTGTCGAGCTTTGCCGAGCACATCGCATTGACATCACCGATGTCGAGCGCCGCGTGCTGGGCATCGATCACCACACTGCGGGCAAACGACTTGCCGAGCACTGGGGCCTTCCGCACGCACTGCAAGATGTCATTTGGCTGCACAACCAGCCCGCATCGAGCCTGCCCGACGTGCCGCACCGCCAACTCATCGGTGTCGTCACGATCGCCCATGCCATCGTGCGCTCTTTGCACATCGGATGGAATGGCTCGTTGCCGTCAACGACGCCCATTGTCGACCTCGCACGCGATCATGGCCTCAATCCCGATCGGTGCGCAGGCCTCGACACGGAACTCTTTGAGCGGCTCACTACGCGCGCTGCTCACTTGGGCATCGAAGGCGAGAAGGACCAGGAGCTGCTTCTGTCCTCCATCGCCGAGGCAAACCGCCAACTTGGGCGACTGAATGCCGAACTGTCCTCGCGCGCATCAGAAGCTGCGTCGCGCCGTAAAGTGCTCGATGCAATCGAGGGTTTCCACGCTGCGGGCATCGTGCGTACATCACTCGCATCCGCGTTCCTGGACGTGGCCAAGAGTGCGTCAAGCTTCCTTGGGGGCAGCTACTTCATCATGCTGTGGCAAGCCCGCCCGGGGGCTGATTGGATCGTGCATCGCTTCGATTCCGCGGCGCGCCCGGTTGAGAGTCGCTCGATCGGACGTCCCCCAACGGGTCAGGATCTCGCCGCCATTGCGCACGCCGCCTCGGCGGGCTTCGACGCCATCGACGTCGTTCGCTGGCTTGGTGAGCGACTGAATGACGCGAGCGTACCGCAGACCTGCCGATTCACATCACTCCTCGATGGGCAGGGGCCAGCAGCAGTGCTGCTGCACGAGCGCGAAGCTGGTGCGGGTGTGCTCGCACTTCCCGGCGCACGCGCGCTCATCGGCTCCTGGGCCTCAGTGCTCGCTGCGGCTGCGCAGCACGATGGCGCCCGGCGCCTTGGCGAACAGCTCGCCGACGCCAACCGCCGACTCGCGCAAGCACAGTCCGCACTGGTCGAAGCGCGATCGATGGCGCGTCTGGGCGAACTGGCTAGCGGCGCTGCCCACGAAATGAACAACCCGCTCACAGTAATCTCGGGCAACGCTCAACTGCTCGCCACGCGCCTTGCGGACCATGAAAACGTCGAACGCGCCCGAGGCATCTCTCAAGCCGCGGCGCATCTCTCCGACCTCATCACCAGCCTGCATCTCTTCGCCGATCCGCCCAAGCCGCAGCCGGCGCGCACTGACGTCCGTCGGATGATGCTGGATTCCATCGAGGAAGCAAAGGAGCGCGCCGCCCTCAGCGCCTCGCTCCGCGCCCATAACAACCGCAACCCACCCGATGTGCGCACCGTGATCGGCGATGGACTCGCCACCGCCTTTATCGACCGCCGTCAAATCGGTGGGGCCGTCACAGAGCTTCTCGTCAACGCACTTGAAGCCCGCCCCAAGACTGGCATCGAGCTTCGTGCTTTTGTCTCCCCGGGTGATGGCCGACTCATGTTCACGGTGACGGATGACGGCGTCGGCATGTCCGAACGCGCGCTCCGTCACGCCTGCGATCCCTTCTTCTCGGAGAAGCCCGCGGGTCGTCAGGCGGGACTCGGGCTCGCGCGAGCACGACGTCTCGTCGACTTGCACGGTGGTGAACTGCGTGTGCAGTCCACCCTCGGGCAAGGCACCACGGTCACCATCGCCCTGCCGGAGTGGAAGTACGAACCCGGCAAGGTGAGCAAGGCGGCGTAAGCACGCCCTCGGAGGTTGCGACGTGACAACATCACCCACACCGCAACAACCCGACGGTGCGCCCAACAACGCCGGCGCGCAGATGAAACGCGCCGGGCTGCTCATGCTCGAGCGCGAACACGACCACGCCGCCGCCATTGCGCTCGCCGCTACCGACCTGGGCCTCGACCTGCGCGTCGTGACCGACCCCACCGTCTTCCGCACCGAGGCATCGTCTGGTCGTTTTGGCGTGGTGGTCATCGATGCCGACTCCTTTGCTGAAGCCGCCCTGGGCCTCGCCGCCGATGTCTCAGAAGCAGACGACACGCTGCAGGTGATCATCACGACCGCCAATCCGAACCTGCGCACGAGCATTGATTCGATGCGAGCGGGCGCCGCTGACCTGATCGTCAAACCCTTCGACCCCGACGAGCTGCGCACCAGGCTCACCACCGCCTTGCAGACCTCAGAGCGCATGCGCGAAGCCATGCGCCGCGTCGACCGCCTGCGCCGCATGTGCCGGCGCCTCACCGAGGAGCGCGAAATGCAGGAGAACTCGGCCCCCGAGCCGACCAAGAAACCCGCCATTCGCGCCAAGGCCAAAGAACTCGCGCCCAACGCACACGCCGATGCCCACCTGACGATCGCCTCGGAGTACACCGCCCTCATCCGCCGCGAGCTCGATGTCGAGCGCGTTCTCCGCGTCACCCTCGAATACATCCTGAAGCGCACCGGCCCAACCAACGCCGCCATCTTCCTCCCGACAGGCGATGGCGACTTCTCCCTTGGCGCATATGTCAACTACGACCTGCCCAAGGACTCTGCGGATGCGCTGCTCGATCACATGGCGGACACCGCGCCGCAGCGCCTCGCGGCGCTCGAAGATGTGCTCGCTATGCAATCTACGAAGGCGCTGCACGACAACCTGGGCGACGAGGCCCACTGGATCGACAACGCAACGGGCCTCGCGTTCTCATCACACTTCGAGGGCGATTGCCTCGCGGTCGTCGTGCTCTTCCGAGACAAGCGCACGCCCTTCCCGCAAACCCTGCTCACACCCTTGCGCATCGTGCGCGACCTGTTTGGGGAGCAACTCGCCCGCGTCGTGCGCATCCACAATCGCATGACCGAGCACTCTGAGTGGCGCGGCTTCGAAGTGGGTGATGACAACAGCGGCGACCCGCTTGGCGACATTTGGCCCGAAGCGGCGTGATTCCTGCTCCCTCGCCCCGCTTGCGGGGAGAGGGTGGCGCTTCGCCGGGTGAGGGGCCAAATCGCGAGCGTCAAAAAGCCGCCTCACCAACTCGACGCATGATCGTGGATAGCCAGACCAATGCGTATCCCACTGGCTCACTGTTGCCGCGCTGGATCTCAACGACATTTTTCCAGTCTTCTTCAAGCTGCCCTGCCGTAGCAGCTTCGATTGGTGAATAGGCGTCGTACCGGACATCCGCTGGAATATCCCAATACAAGTCGTCATCAAAATCGAACTCGGTTTGGCCTGACTCCTCTAGGTGGCTCAACAGGCGATCGCAAGCATTCCGTAGTTCATTGACTGTGATGCGCATATCAACCTTCCTTGTTGACGCCCTCACTTCTCCTCCCCCACCTCCATCCAACCACCGCCGTCATCCTCGACCATCTCCCCGCCGCCGATCTTGCCGACCTCTTTGCTCTTGCGATGCGCGCCGCTCAGCAGATCCTGCAACGACGCCCGCTTGCGCTCGCGAATGATCAGGCGCACCGGGCACTCAGCAAACGGCGTCATCTCGCGGAATCGATTGAGCAAAAACCGCTCGTAGTTCCCCTCAAACAAATCCGGCTTGTTCACCATGAGCACAATCGTGGGCGGGCTCGTCGCCACCTGGCTCGCGTAGTACACGCGCCCGCGCCCGCCCGGCCCGCGCGATGCCAGAATGTCCTTCATGATGCGATTCAGCTCGCCCGTGCTGAGCCTCGTCCTGCTCTGCTCGTACAAGTCAAACGCAACATCGATCACTTCATGCACATTCGTGCCGTCTTTGGAACTGGTAAACACGATCGGCGCCCCAACCAGCCCCGGCAGCTCCTTGTCCAGATAGTCGCGATAGTCGTCTGTCGTGATAGGCTTGCCCTTCACATTCTTGCGGCCCTTCGCCAAATCCCACTTGCTCACTACGATGATGCACGGCTTGAAGCTCTCGCGCACCTGCGCGCCGAGTCGTTTATCCACGCCCGAAATCGCCTCCGTAGAATCAATCAGCAGCAGCACCACATCCGCGCGCCGGATCGACGCCGCCATCCGCATGTTTGCAAAGTGCTCCACTGCATCGGCAAACTTGCTGCGCTTGCGCACGCCTGCGGTATCGATTGCGAGCAGGCTCTTACCATCGACCTCAAACCGCACATCGATCGCATCGCGCGTCGTGCCCGGAATCTCTGAAACAATGCACCGCTCAGACCCAGCAAGTGCGTTGACAAACGAACTCTTCCCCGCGTTCCGCCGCCCGACCAGCGCAATCTGCATCTCGGGCATGCGCCCGTCATCATCGCCCGGCGTGATCTCGTGCAGCGCCTTCCAGAGTTTCTCGCGCATCTCACGCCGGCGAAAGTTGTTCAATGCAGAAACGATGATTGGTTCGCCAAAACCGAGCGCACTCGCCTCCAGCGCGTGCGGCTCCCAGTTCTCGGCATCCACCTTGTTTGCCACAAGCATGACGGGCACGCGCTTGCCATCGCCCGACCTGTCGCCCTTCTTCATGGCGCGCTCGCGCAGCAGCTTCGCGACCGTCTCATCCAGCGCGGTCACGCCCGCCTGCGCATCAATGACGAACAGAATCAAATCCGCCCGCTCCACGGCGCTCGCGATCTGCCCCTCGATCGAACCCGTCAGCTTCTGCAGGTCCATCCCCGCATCATCGAATCGCCCGCCCTCCGCCATGTACACGCCATAGCCGCCCGTGTCGGTCACTTCGACCAACAGCGGCTCCTCGATGCGCTTCGGCCCCTCGAGCTCGACGATCGTCGACACCCGATCGCGCGTCACGCCAGGCGTCGGGTCGACAATCGACACCTTCGACCGCGCGAGCATGTTCAGCAACGAACTCTTGCCGACGTTGGGTCGGCCCACAATGGCAACTCGGTGCATTCCCATAAGCCGCCATGGTAGGCAGCCCGCCCCTGCCACGTCGTCGCTACGTCGCCGCACCACTGGGCAGCGTCTGGTGGCTCGCCAACTGCCGATAAAGCTCGCAGCGCTCGACAAGCTCCTCGTGCCGCCCCACGTCCAGCACCTTACCCTTGTCCATCACCACGATGCGATCCGCCGACGTGATCGTGCTGAACCGGTGCGCCACGACAAGCGTCGTCCGCCGACCGGCCTGCTCGCTGATCGCCGCCGCAATCTGCGCCTCGCTCTCAGCATCGATCATGCTCGTCGCCTCATCAAGAATCAGAATCGCCGGATCGCGCAGCAGCGCCCGCGCGATGCTGAGTCGCTGCCGTTGTCCGCCCGACAAGGTCAACCCCTGCGCGCCTACCGGCGTGTCATACCCCTCGGGTAACTCGCGGATGAACGCGTCGGCATGAGCCAGCTTCGCCGCCCGTTCGATCTCCTCGCGCGCCGCGTTCGGCTTCGAATACGCAATGTTCTCCGCAATCGTGCCAGCAAACAGCACGACCTCCTGTGACACCACGCCAATCTGTGCGCGCAAGGACGACAGTTGCACCTCGTCCACATCCATGCCATCAATGCGCACCGAGCCTTCACTCGGCGCATACAGCCGCGGCACAAGCCCCAGCAGCGTCGTCTTCCCACAACCATTGGGCCCCACAAATGCCACCGTCGACCCAAACGGAATCTCCAGGCTCACACCATCCACCGCAAACATGCGCCCCGTTGGATACTTGAAGCGCACATCCTCGAACGCGATCGACTTCGTATGCCGAGGCAGCGCGTTCGTCCCGCCCGTCGGCTCGGGGGCGACATGCATAACCTCGAGCAACCGCTGAGCCGCGGCGTCCGCCTGCTGAATATCTTGCGCAAGATTGTTCAAGGGCTTGAGCGCATTCCCCGCGACCGCCAGGCTCATCAGGGCCGTCAGGAAATTCGCCGGATCAAGCTCGCTATCAATAATCGCCTTCGCGGCAACCAGCGCCAGCGCCCCCATCACGATGATCGCAAGCAGCTCAATCAATGGCCCCGCGAGCGCCCGCGCCGTGCGCACGCGAAGCTGCTCCTTCACCACTTGACGGTTGTGCGACTCAAACCGCTCAAGCTCGCGGCCCTCTGCCCCGTATACCTTCATCACGCGAAAGCCGAACATCGCCTCAGTCGCGCTCTCGAGCAACTTGGCCTGTCCCTTCATCGCGCGCTTGCTGCCGCGCCGAATCCGCTTGCCAAGCGTGCGAATCACAAAGAACAGCACCGGTGCCACTGCGAGCGTCACAAGGCTCAAACGCCAGTCAATGACAAACGCCGCGATCGCCGCCGCAATGCCCTTGGTCAGCTGCGCAACCACCTGGCTCGTCAGCGCACTGAACCCCCGGTTCAACGTATTCGCATCATTGACGATCCGCGAGATCGTGTCGGCACTCGACCCGCCAATGATCCTGCCCAGCGGCATCATCAGCACATGCTCATACGCATCGCGCCGAACCTCCGCGACCACATGCGTCGTCAACGACAAGGACAGATAGCGATGCAGGAAGTTCGCCGCTCCGCCGACAAGCGTCAGCACCCCAAGCCCAACCACCAGCCACACGACTGAATCAAACCGATCCGTCGGCAGCCCATCGATCCACCCCTGCGGCACGCTCAACCAACCCGGCGCCTTTGCCGCGGCCTCCTGTGCCATCTGCTGCAACGACCGCCCTTCAAAGCCGCTCTTGGCATCGGGCAGCACTTGCTTGAGCACCAGCGCAATGCCGACGAGCCCCGCGCCGAGCCCCGCGGCCGAGACGAACGCCATCACCAACGCCCCCACCACATTCGCCTTGTGGTGCAGCATGCGCCTGGCAAGTTGCCAGAACGCCCCGCGCGTGGACGTCGACGCGGCATCCGAACTTGGCCCGGTCTTGGGGGTCATTGGGGGAAGTATCGCGGAAGTTGAGGACGTGTGCGCGAACGCTATGGCAAACCAAGCATCGAACGCCACAACGGTTTCTCTTTCATCGAGTATCCTTCAACTGATGCCGCCAGTGGTGAACCATCGCGCGCAAGGTTTGGAAGTCGCCGGTAATACTCTTTGCCCATCTGCCAGCAACGATCCCATTCTTCCTCATCGATCCTCAGCTTGCGTGCCTCAATCTTGTCCCGATCATCCGAGTAGAACTCAGCAATCAGAGGAAAGAAATCTGGGTAGCGATGCGTTGTGCGAGGCCCCGGCACCAGATCTCGTGCTCCCCTGCCTTCCATTGTGTACGTGTTTACGGTGAGCAGCCGGCTGCCTGGCTTGAGACGATGCGTGCGGACAAGATGCCTCGGAAAACGGAGCATCGCTACGCAATCAAGTTCATCTGTATACGCAGCCACTCGAAGCGGCCGCACCGAAATGACGACTGCGGCTCGCGAATCGCCCATTTGCAAATGTTCGTCGAGCAACTCAGTCAGGATTATTCCATGACGACGAATACGCCACGCAGTGAATCGCTCAAACCACCCGGTTCGTTCTCGGTAGCACGCGCGCGAAAGCGATATCCCCACCGGATCGGACGCCTTCGTCATGTCGTCCATGTACTTGCTCACGCGTCAATGATCCGAAGCTCCGACGTGGCAAGCAAGTCGGGCCACCCTAGTACCCAGTCCCTAGTGCCTACCTACCCAATCCGCTTCCGCGTCATCGCCCGCTCAATAGCCCGGCTTGCCTCGCGATCCTTGATCGTCGCGCGCTTATCAAACTGCTTCTTGCCGCGTGCAACCCCGATCTGCAGCTTCGCGCGCCCATCCTTGAAATACATCTTGAGCGGCACAATCGTCACGCCGCGAATCGCCGTCTCTTTCACAAGTTCGGCAATCTCGCGCTTGTGCGCCAGGAGCAATCGCGTGCGTGTCGTGGCGTGCTGAAACGCCTTGGCAGCGTGGTCATACTCCGCGATGTGTACCGAATGAAGCCACAAGCTGGGCGGGCGCGCCTCCTGCACGCGCACATACCCTTCCTTGAGCGACACCTTGCCCTCGCGCACCGATTTCACTTCGGTCCCGAGCAGCTTGATGCCGACTTCGAGCGTTCGATCGATGTGATAATCGTGCCGCGCCTTGCGGTTCTCGATCGTCGGGGTGTCGCCCTTGTGCTTGGATTTCTTCTTGGCCATGCACGCTCCATCGCACCGCCGCACCACGCGCGCGAGCGGGCAGTCTATGATCGCAGCCCATGCCAGGCGAAACGCCCATCAATCTCTCGTCCGTTGAGTTGACGATCGGCCACTCCCCCGACGCGGACGACGCCTTCATGTGGTGGCCCTTGGGCACCGCCGGCATCGAAGCTCCCGCGCACCTGGGCACATTGCCGAGCTTGCCGCCCGCGATCGACACCGGTCGCTTCCGCTTCAGCCCTGTCGCTGCGGATATCGAGGCCCTCAACCGTCGCGCGATCGAACGCGCCGACTTCGACATCACCGCGATGAGTTTCGCGACCTATGCGCACGTGAGTGACACATACATCCTCACCTCCTGCGGCGCATCCTTTGGCGAAGGCTATGGCCCCAAGGTCCTCATCCGTCCCGATGCGGCCCACCCCGCGCCGGCAGACGCTGCCCACCGCCTCGCCCATCTTGCCGAGCTCTTGCGCAACGGCGGACGCATTGCTATCCCCGGCACGCGCACAACGGCGTACCTCGTGTTACAGCTCATGCTGCGCGCGACCGGCCTCACTGAGATTCCTGAAGGTGCTGTCATCGCCGTGCCATTCGACCGCGTGATCCCGGAGTTGCTCGCAGGCGATGTTGCCGCAGCCTTGGTCATCCACGAAGCGCAGGTCACCTATGCCGCTGCGGGGTTGGAACTGCTCGTCGATCTCGGTGCATGGTGGTCGGCCCAAACCGGCGGGCTGCCGTTGCCACTCGGTGCGAACGCCATTCGGCGTGACCTGGACGATCGGTTCGGCGTCGGCACCGTGAAGAACATCGCCAGGATCCTGCGCACATCGATCCACCATGCACTCCAGCATCGTGGCCCCGGTTTGGCCTACGCGGCGCACTTCGCCGGGGCACTTGAAGAGGCCAAGCCGTCGGGGCCGGTCGGCGCGCCCTCGAAAGCAGACATGGACCGGTTTGTCGAGCTCTACGTCAACGAGCTGTCGGTCGACTGCGGCGAGCGAGGCCGACGGGCCATCGAGTCACTGCTAGAAGCCGGGCGTTCGGCCGGGCTTGTCCCCGTTGGACCCGACCTCGACGTGATCTAGGCCCAGACCCGTGGCGAAAACGCCCGCTTCGAACAGGGCTTTGGAGGTGTTTTCTCTTGGTTATCGCTCGGTGAACGGTTAGGCTGGAGGCGGTACGGAGGGATGCTGGGAAGCCTCCAGGCCCCGCCGTGCTTCGGTGCCCAGCCCTGATCTATCTATTCTGCCATTTTTGGGGGCGGCATCGGGGGATCACTCGGGCGGAGAAGGATCGCTGACGGCGCGCGGTGCGGCGCAGCCGGGCGATGACCATGGCGGCGGACCACCGCCGATCGCTCGAGGTGGCAAGGAGGCGAAGGAACATCATGACACACATGGCACCCCTAGAGACTGCCCGCGGCTTCGCGCCACCGAGCGTCACGCAATTCAGCGTCTTCCTGGACAACAAAGTCGGCAAGCTCTTTGAACTTCTCACAACGTTTGACGAGCACAGGACCTGCCAAATCTGTGCCCTCTCAGTCCATGAAGCTTCGGACCACGCTGTCGTGCGCCTGGTCACAAGCGACGCCCCCGCCGCCCGCGACATCCTTCGCTCGCATGGTTTGGCGTTTTCCGAGATGGACGTGCTCGTGATCGAGCTGATTAACGGGCTCACGCTGAGCCGCATGTGCCTGTATCTCCTCGGCGCCGAGATCAATATCCGCTTCAGCTACCCGGTCATGCTCCGCCCCAATGGCACACCAACGATCGCCCTGGCAGTCGATGACCCGGTGCTTGCAGGCCAGATCCTGCGTCGCAAGAACTTCCGCCTCCTTGGCGAGGCCGACCTGCCCAAGCCCGCAGCCTAAGCGCCGCACCGCAACCCGAACTTGCTCCAGCCAAACCAAGTCTTCATCCTCTTGCGATGCACGTCGTGCGTCATGCAACTGACCTGGCCCCGTTCCGCGGCGGCATCCTCGTGCCCACCATGGGGGCGCTGCACGCGGGGCATGCCGCCCTGATCAAGCAAGCCTCTTCACACGAATCGGCCCGCGAAGGCGTGGTTGTCTCGATCTTCGTGAACCCCGCGCAGTTCAATGACCCGCGCGATTTCGAGAAATACCCGAAGACCTGGGACGCCGACCTTGCCCTGTGCGAGCAGTGCGGTGCAACCTGCATCTTTGCACCGGAGGTTGGCGACATCTACCCACCCGGTGTATTGCAGGCGCCGCTCATCCTGCCCAACGTCGCGCGGGGCAAGGGGCTGGAGGATCACTACCGCCCCGGACACTTCGATGGCGTGTACCGCGTCGTAAAACGACTGTTCGACCTTGTGCAGCCGCGGACCGCTGTGTTTGGTGAGAAGGACTGGCAACAACTGCAACTCGTGCGCGCGATGGTGACACGCGAACGCTTCGGCATCGACATCATCGGCGCGCCGACCGTGCGCGAGACAGACGGCCTCGCCGCCAGCAGCCGAAACAAGCTTCTGTCAGCCGAGGCCCGCGAGCGCGCGCTCGGCCTCTCACGTGCGATCGAAGCTGCCCGGCCATGCCATAATGTGGCCCATGCCGAACGCGCCGCATGGCGCTTGATGGTGGCGCATGGAGTGAGTCCCGAGTACGCCGCCGTGCGCGACGGTGCCACGCTCGGCCCCGTGCAATCGCGCGACACTGCGCGCGTGCTTGTCGCGGGCATGGTTGCCGGCACGCGGCTGATCGACAATGGGACGTGGGCCTAACACTCCATCCCAAACGAGAAAAGCACGTTCGACAGATCCGTCAGGTCGACGATATTGTCGCCATTGGTGTCGCCATCGGGTCCGGCAGTACCGAAGTTGAAGAGCACAAGCGTCAGATCGCCAAGATCGACCACGCCCGAACCATCGAGGTCCGGGCAACCGCCCGTCGCCGCGAGCACTTCAAACGACCCCGCCCAAGCCGCCGAACCGTCCGCATTGCTCACCGAAATCGTGCGCAGCCCCGTTGCCGCGCTCGCGCCAACCTGCACGGACAAGCCCGTCACTTGTGTGCCAAGTCCGTTGGGCGTTGGTGTGCCCACGAAGATGACGTCACTCCCGGAGACAAGAAACTCGCTCGCGCTCGCGACGTTCTTCAAGTTGGCTCCCGTGATCGTCACGGGCACGGTCTGCCCTTGCTCACCCTGCGGCGGCGTGACATCGCTCAATGTCGTCGTCGCGCCGTGGACCGTGACATCGATCGTGTCGAAGGCTTCCATCGCGTTCGAATCGGTGATGCGAAGTGTCACCGGATACACGCCGTTCGAAACGAACTGCGTCGACGCAATTGGCCCGGCAAGATCGTAAATGCCATCCTCGTCGATGTCCCAGATGAAGGTGACAAGCGTGGCCCCACTCTCCGCAACGCGCGAGTTGATGTCGCCCATGAAGTAGCACGGCGTGTTCGCCTGCACGCGCTTGTTGATGCCGGCCGATGCGATCGGAACTGCATCGGCGCCGTTGTTGCGAATCGTCAGCGAATACAACTGCACGACCTGATCCGCCGTCGGATTCGGGCCCACGTCATACACGCGCACGGTGTAGGTGTCCGCGGGCAAGGGATTGAGGAACAGTGTCTCGATGAGCCCCGGGCCATTGTTGTTCGCGCTGGCGACGAGCGTCATTGATGAGTCGAACACCTGCACCGCGAGATTGCCCGCGGTTTGTGCGGCGATCGTCTCCGACCCGAAACCAAAGCATTGGATCAGCTGCGCCTGCGTGGAATAGATGTTGCCCTCAGGCGTGATGGCGATCGCAATGTTGCTGGGCGCATCGATCGTGAACGTGAAGTAGTCCTGGTTGGATCCATTGAAACCGCTCGCTCCGTTGGTGGACAGCCAGCGCTCGAAGATCGAGTGCTCAACGGGCTGCGACAGATTGCCAACGTCATGTGCAGTGGTCGGGGCATTGTTGCCGGAAAAACGATCGCCATAGTTGCGCTGCCCGCCGCGGCGCTCATCAAGCTGCACCACATCGAATGCGAGCGACACCACCGGCTCCATCAGCTTCGTGTCATCGCAAGGCAACAGATGGAAATAGCCAAGGCCATGCCCGTGCTCATGCGACACGACATTGCGCAGCAGGCGATAGTCGAAATCCGCAAGCCCAAACGTGCTTGGAATAAAGTAGGACGTATTGATGCACATGTCGCTGCCGGCAACCACTGCAAGGCCCGACACCGCGGGGAAGGCGTTGTACGCCGCAAATTGGTCCGTGCCGAACTCGAGCCCGCCCAGGCGAACATCGCCGCGCGTCGCGATGCGCGCGGTGCTTTCATCTTCGGGTGACCCATCATCGGCGACTTCGTCATAGTCAAGCCCACACATGATGTGCCATGCAGCCAATCCCTGACGCATGTATTCGCGCCCGAGATCGAGATCGCCAAAGGTGCTGATGAGTTTCGCGCTGAGATCGCTTGGACCGGTGGCCGAGACCACGGGCAGCCCCCAGGTCGTGCCATCCGCAACAAAGGAATAGGTCAATCGCGTGCGGATCGCGCGCCCACTCGCGCCCTGGGCGAGATCACCTTCCCACACCACGTCGGAGGTTGAATACCGCGTTTGTTCTGCATCGAGCGCCGCGGTAGGCGGCCATGCCCCATTCGCCTCGCCAATGCGCTCCCACGCTTCCGGCGAGAGCGTTGGCGGGTAGCACATGCCATCAAACATGTGGCACACATAGTCTTGGTGGGCGCGTGCAGCGAGGGCCCAAGGCGTTACCAGTGGCGCAGCCGTCGCAGCTGTGGTGCAAGCATGAACGCATCCCAGGAGCAACACAACGTTCGCATGGATTCGCATGGTGGAGTCCTTCCCGCAACAAAGGCCCCAACCATGCTACCGCGCAGCACATCATGTTCCAGCACAAATCCAGAAGCTAGCTCACCCGCCCGAATTGAAGCGTGGCGGCGTTACTCGGCCGTCATGCCGCCCGCGGCAGGCCAGTCGCAATCACCGACACGTTGCAAGGTCATCTCGAAAAAACGCACTGGCTCGTCGCGGCCTGGCATGAAGCGATCGCCAACTTCGTGCCACTTGCCATCCTTGATCGTCTGCGTGTACCGCATGGTCATGGGTCCAGCGGGGATCTCCCACGTGAAGCCATCGTCCGTGGGCGTGACGACATAGTCGCCTTCGAACCCCATGGCATAAGAACGCATCGAATAGGCGCGCTTCATGGCGTTGAACGAAATGATGCCAAACGCGTTGAATCCGACAGCGCCGTCGGGCTCAAACCCCTTGCCTTCAATGACGAGCACCGCGCCATCGAGGAACGGCCCAACGCGCTCGGTTTGCGTGAGCTCATGCTTTTCGCCGTTGGGCAGGATGGTCCACGCGGGACCGCGCCACTGCCCGTGCAGCTTCTCGAAGTGCTTCATGGCGTCGCGCTGCGCAGCCAAGAGCGCTTGCGGGTCCGGACGGCCACCTTGTCGGGCGAGCGCCGTCGTGATGCCGCCGCCAACAACAAGTGCGCCAAGCGCGAGCGTCATTGCAAACCTGCGAGCCATCAGATCAACCCTCCTTCAAGGTTCTTGTTGTGAAGTGGCCCGGACAGGATTCGAACCTGTGCACGGACGATTATGAGTCGCCTGCTCTACCGCTGAGCTACCGGGCCAAGCACCTGATCCTATCGCGCGGACGGCGAATCCATCTCCGCCTCATCAAACAGCCCGTACTGCCTGCGGTAGTAGTCCTTGTACACACCGCTCTTGACGGCGCGCCACCAGGACTCGTTGTCCTGATACCACCGCACGGTGCGCTCCAACGCCTCGGGCCAGGCGGATCGTGTGGCTTGCCAACTCAGCTCGGTCTCAAGCTTCGTCGCATCGATGGCATATCGCCGATCATGCCCGAGTCGATCCGCCACATGCCGGATCATGTCCGGCCCCTGACCCAAGACCCGCAACAGTTCACGCGTCAGCTCAAGGTTGGACCGTTCGTTGTTGGCACCGACGTTGTACGTCGCACCGCTCTGGCCGCGCTCGAGCATCGTGAGCAAGGCTGAGCAGTAATCCTCCACGTGGATCCAGTCGCGCACGTTCTTGCCGTCGCCATACAGCGGCACATGCTTGCCTTCGAGCAGGTTCGTGACGAACAGCGGAATCACCTTCTCTGGAAACTGGTTGGGCCCAAAGTTGTTGCAACACCTCGTCACAACGCAATCGAGACCAAAGGTCTCGTGATAGGCGCGCACCATCATGTCCGCCGCAGCTTTGCTTGCCGAATACGGATTGTTGGGCCGAAGAGGCGAGTCCTCCGTGAACTTCAGGTCCGGTCGATCGAGGGGCAACGACCCATACACCTCATCTGTGGATGCGAAAACCAATCGCCCGGAAGAGCGCGCTTCGAATGTGCGCAGCGCCGCATCGAGGATGGTCTGCGTGCCCAGCACATTGGAATGGATAAATGGGCGCGCATCCATGATCGAGCGATCCACATGCGTTTCCGCAGCAAGGTGCACAATGTCGGTGCAGTCGTGGATGAGCCGACCCACCAGCGGTGCGTCGCAAATGTCGCCCATGACAAATCGGTAGCGCTCGTCCTCGGGAACGTCGGCAAGGTTCTGCAGATTGCCCGCTTCCGTGAGCTTGTCAATATTGGTGATGCGCCACGCTGGGCGCTGCGCGCGGACGTAGCGCACGAAGTTCGAGCCAATGAAGCCGCAGCCTCCCGTGATGAGCACATGTCGCGTCATGGCCTCTCGCAAGAGTATCGGTCAGCCGGCCGCCCGGCTGAGACCAATGCGCGAGCCCCGCTTGCGCTCGAACGCAACGAGGGTCGCCGCTTCGTGAAGCCCCTCGAACGTGCCCGCATCGGTCCACCATCCGTCGATGACATCGAATGAGCAGGCGCCTTTGGCCAGGTAGGCGCTGTTGACCGCCGTGATTTCGAGCTCGCCGCGTGCCGAAGGCTGAACAGATCTGCAGACAGCAAAGACGTCCGGGCCATACAAGTACACACCAATGACTGCGTGCCGTGATGGTGGTGTGCTCGGCTTCTCGAGAATCTCAATGACTCTCGGCAAGCCCCCTCCCGCGACCAGCGGGGTCTCGAACCGAACGACGCCGAGCCCATGGGGGTCGTGGACCTCCGCCAGCAAGAGGCGAGCCCCCACTGGATTGCCAGCAAAGCGCTTGACCATCGGTGCGACTGTGGACGACAGGATGTTGTCGCCCAGCACCACGCAGATGGGCTGATCCCCGACAAGGTCCTCAGCACAGAGCAGCGCGTCTGCGATGCCGCCTGCTTGCTGCTGCTCCGCAAAGGCCAGCGAACTGAGCCCAAGGGCGGATCCATCTCCGAGAACCGACCGGAAATCGGCAATGTCCTGGGGATTGGTGACCACCACGATGTCATCCACCCCCGCTTCGACCAACGCCGCGATGGGATAGGCCACCATTGGGGCGTCGTAGATCGGCAGCAAGTGCTTGTTGACCACCCGCGTCACAGGGTCGAGGCGTGTGCCCTTGCCCCCAGCCAGGATGATCCCCTTCAGCTTTGCTGTCACCGCCGCATCCCCCCGCCCGAGCCCGATGGACCCCAAATGGAGGATATCGACGCCCCGGCGGCGGAGGGGTCTGGCGGGCGACCGGATTGTGGATGAATAACCCACAATCGGACCGGCAAAGCACCGGGCTAACCCTTGGGCTGACAGGAATTTGGATATTTCCCACGAAGGACTTGCCCCGTGTGCTTTTCGGGGCATGGTTCCACCGAGCGCTCAGCACAGGGGCGCTAGGTCCGCTTTGGGCGCACAGGCCCACGCGGGGAGAGTCAGGTCAGTTCCCAAGCAACTCAAGAGAGAGAGTTCAAGCATGAAGTGCGCACAGCTCGCGATCGGTATGCTCGCCGCAGGCCTTTTGGGCTCGGCTGCCCAGGCAGGCGTCGTTTGCATTGATGATTTCCAAACAGGCGCGTTCAACGACACCAAGACGCTGGTCAACACCTACTACGCCCAACAGGCCGGCAGCATGTTCGGCGGGCAGCGCGATGTCCGCTACGCCATCGTCGCCAACCAGTTTGGCCTTTCCTCGGATGTCGTGATCGGCAATGGCATGACCTTCAGCGCCAACGATCCGGGCGTCAAGGGCACCGTCGCACTGCAGTATGACGGCTCGGGCGAAGCCGAGGCCGACGGCAATCCGGACTTCGTGCTTGGCAACGGCTTGAACGCCGATTGGTCAGGCGCGCCCTCCATCGATATCGACTTCCTGTTCATCGACCGCGGCTTCGACGTCCGCATCGTGCTTTGCACCTACGGCGCCGGCACGAACGTGATTGGCGAGTCGGTCATCGAGCAGTCGGTCCTCAAGGCTGAGGCTGCGTACACCGAGAGCTTCCTGCTCGCCGCCGCTGTCCCGACCATCGGTGGCGGCGTCGACCTCAGCAACGTTGACAGCCTGACCATCTACTTCAACGACAAGGCTGTGTCAGCCGTGGACTTCGGCATCTCGAAGATCTATGTGCCCACGCCCGGTGCCGCCGGCCTGCTGGCCATGGGTGGCCTGGTCGGCATCCGCCGCCGTCGCTGATTGACCTGACCGAACGCAGAGTGAACCACAGCGCCCCGCAACACGCGGGGCGTTGTTGCTTTTTGCGGCGCTCATCCAGGTCGATGCGTACACTCGCAGCCCCATGCCGCCACCCCTCCCGATGCTTCGTGCGATCTTGCCGGCGTGTTACCTGGCGGCGTCATGGACCTGGGTCATCGGCATGTGGTTGCCCGTGTACCTGACGCGTGATTTCGGCTGGCCTGGATTCGTCGTGTTCGCCGTGCCCAATGTGATCGGGGCCACGGCTGTTGGCGTTGCGTTCCGACCACGCAGGGGGCTTGCCGCTGCTCCCGCCCAAGCGTTCTTCGAACGCCACCGTGGTGCCATTCACTGGTTCAGCTTCGCAACAATTTGCCTGCAGTTGTATTTCTGCGGCGTGCTGGCGCGCGAGCACCTGACCGAACTGCCGGGAGCGCCCATGGGCAGCGTTTCCATGTCGATGGCGGGCGTCGTCGTGCTGGCCATCATCGTTGCATGCATGCCAATCCGCATCGCGCTCGCTGCCGCTGCGTTGGTCATCGCCGCATCGATCGGGTGCGCCGTTGGCGCTGTGTTGACAGCAGACGAATTGCCCGCCTTTGCATTGCCGCCTCTGCGCGGCGAAGCAACGCAAGCGTCGTTCTTGCCACTTGTGCTGACCGCGCCCGCGATCTGGCTCGGGTTTCTCGCCTGCCCCCACCTCGATGCAACCATCCTGCGCATTCGGCGTGATGCGCCTGACCCAACCGGACTGTACGCCTTCATCATGGGCTTCTTCGGCTTCTTCCTGTTGATGATCCTGATGACACTTGGCTATGCGGGTCGCCTGTTGCAGGATGGCACGCTGAGCCCATTCATCGTCGGACACATCTTGCTGCAAGCATCGTTCACGATGGGTGTGCATGCGCGGGCCATGGTGACCGGCAGCGCCTTCCGCAAGTTCAACAAACACGTGGAGCGCCTTGGCCCAGCCCGACGCCGCATTGCCTTCGCACTGTTCGCACTGGCACTCATGCCCGCGCTTGGCACCGCCGCACGGGACATGCGCCTGCCGTTCACGCGACCTGGCTACTCCTCAGTGCGCATGCTCTATGACAGCTTCATGGCCCTCTATGCAATCGTGTTTCCCGCGTATTTGTGGATCTGCACGGTGCCGAAAACGCCCGCCGCGCGCTCCTCGAAGCGAGCGCGGCTGACCGGATTCGGAGTGGCATGCATGATCGCATTGCCAGGTCTGGCACTCGGTGTCATTGGGCCATTTGATTGGGCCATCCCCGTCGGCGTGGGGGCCGTGTTGGTGACACCCTGGCTCCTGCCGCGGGGCGGCGCTCACGCGTCGACTGAGCGTGCCGAGGCAGCTCAGATCGCCTAAAATGCCTGCTCGCGCTCGGGCGTTCGCCGGGCGCTACCGAGGAGCGGGATCTTTCTATGGCCGACGATGACAACACGATCGACAACGGGGGCGACAACGCCATGGACGGCGCAAACGATGACGCGTCAATGAGCGCGATCGCGCCCGGGCGCGTCGTCGACCTTATGATCGAAGATGAACTCAAGGACTCGTATCTGACCTATGCGATGTCCACGATCATGGACCGCGCGCTGCCAGATATTCGCGATGGCCTCAAGCCTTCGCAGCGCCGCATCTTGGTCGCAATGAATGACCTCAACCTGCGCCCGGGACGCAAGCACATCAAGTGCGCGAAGATCTGCGGCGACACCTCGGGCAATTATCACCCGCACGGCGAATCGGTCATCTATCCCACGCTCGTCGGCATGGCCCAGCCCTGGAAGATGTCCGTGCGCCTGATCGATCCGCAGGGTAACTTCGGTTCGATCGATGGCGACCCGCCTGCGGCCATGCGTTACACCGAAGCGCGCATGCACTACGCCGCCGTCGACATGCTCGCCGACATCAAGCTCGACACCGTCGACTTCCAACCCAACTACGACGATCGCTTGCTTGAGCCGTTGGTGTTGCCCGGCAAGTTCCCCAACCTTCTCATCAACGGCGGCGTGGGCATCGCGGTCGGCATGGCAACAAGCCTCCTGCCACACAATCCAAGCGAGATCTTCGACGCCATCACGCGCGTCATCGACAACCCGGCAATCACGCTGGGCGAACTCATGGAAGACGAGGTCGACGACTCGGGCAACGTCCAGCGCCTCGGCGTCAAGGGCCCGGACTTCCCGACCGGCGGCACGATCCTCGGACGCGGCGGCATCATCAACGGCTACGCCACGGGTCGCGGAAAGATGTCGGTCCGCGGCGGTGTCGACGTCGAAGACCTCAAGAACGGCAAGCAGCAGATCGTCATCAACGCAATCCCCTACCAGCTGATCCAATCAACGCTCGTTGAGCGCATTGTTGACGCAGTGAAGGACGAGCGGATCAAAGACATCGTCGATGTCCGCAACGAATCAGGTCGCGACGCCCAGACGCGCATCGTCTGCGAGCTCCGCCGCGGCGCCGACCCGGGCGTCGTCGAAAAGCAGCTCTATCAGTTCACGCCGCTCCAGAGCACATTGAGCATCATGAACATCGCGCTGGTGAAGAATCAGCCGCGAACGCTCGGACTAAAGGAGCTGATCGTCGGCTATGTCGATCACCGCATCGATGTCATCGAGCGACGCACGCGCCACCTGCTGCACGAAGCACGCAAGCGCGCACACGTCTTGGAAGGACTGATCTACGCCGTCTGCGATATCGACGAAGTCATCAAACTCATCCGATCGAGCGCAACGCGCGAGGAAGCCATCGGCAAGCTCATGGCCCACAGCTTCCGCATCCCGTCGGACCACAAGTACGCGCCGATGATCCCCGAGCGCTTGCTCAAGGGTGTCGCTTCAACGCGCGACGGCGCCGCATTGACGCGCGTGCAAGCCGAGGCCATCGGCTCGATGCGACTCATCCAATTGGTCGGCCTCGAAATCGAAAAGCTCGCAGGCGAATACCGCGACGTCGCAGGTGAGATCGAAGGCTACGAAGCGATCCTGTCCGATCGCGGCCGCGTGCTTGCGATTATCAAAGACGACCTCGCCGAGATGCGCTCGCGCTATCACCGTCCGCGCCTGACGATGATCGATGACGCCTACGCCGACGAAGGCATCGATATCGGCGCCCTCATTCAGGAGCACAACGTTACCGTCACGATCTCGCACGAGGGCTATGTGAAGCGCGTGCCGCTGGATACCTACCGCTCGCAGGGGCGCGGCGGACGCGGCATCATTGGTGGCTCCTCACGCGAAGATGACTTCATCGAGCATGTGTTTGTTGCATCAACGCACGATGATCTCTTGTGCTTCACGGACACCGGTCGCGTCTTTAAGATGCGCGTGTACGAGATCCCCGAGATGAATCGGACCGCGAAGGGGCGTCCGATTGTCAATCTCATCGATCTGCGCCCGGGCGAGAAGGCAGTGAAATACCTGCCAATCCAGGATTTCGAGAAGGGCGAAGACTACCTTGTCTTTGCAACTGCGAAAGGTCGCGTGAAGCGCAGCTCGCTGCGCCTCTATCAGAACGTCCACCGCGCAGGCCTGATCGCCGTCTCACTCAATGACGGCGACGAACTCATCGGAGTCGCAGTCACATCAGGCCAGGACCATCTCATGCTTGGCACTGCGTCGGGCATGGCGATTCGTTTCTCGGAAGACGATGTGCGCGCGATGGGGCGCGACGCCGCAGGCGTCAAGGGCATCGATCTGCAAGGTGACGACTGTGTTGTGGGCTTGGTGAGCATTCCACTGACCGAGGCCGACAATCCAACCTCCTACCTCTATGAAGGCGTCGACCTGCTGACGGTGACCGAGAACGGCTACGGCAAGCGCACCGATCTCACCGAGTACCTCGTCGCGTCAGAGAAGGATGGCGGCGCGACCGAGTACCGCGCGCAATCGCGCGGCGGCAAGGGCCGCATCGACATTCGCACCGAAGGCCGAAACGGCAACGTTGTGTCGGTTCGTTCCGTGGTGGACGCCAACGACATCGTGTTCGTCACGCGCAACGGCATGATCGTGCGCACGGGCGCTGATCAGATCTCGCGAATCGGGCGTGCAACGCAGGGCGTGCGTGTCGTCAACCTGAAGGATGGCGACAAGCTGATTGCCACTGCGGTCACGCCCCACGACGACTCCGAGGATGAAAGCGAAGAATCATCAACCGACTGACGCAACGCTCGACAGGCTTGGTGATAGACGATCAAGATGACCACGCCCGACGCGAGTGAGAAGGATCGGTGGTTGAGCCCGGACGAAGTGCGTCCAGTGCTCTTTGCTGCGGGATACTTCTTCTGCGTACTCAGCGGCATCATGGTGCTGCGCCCCTTGCGCGAGGCCATGGGGCTCGCAAGTGGGGACATCGACAAAATCCGCTGGCTGTTCGCAGGCACCGCTGGTGCCATGCTGCTCGCCACATTCGTGATCGGCTGGCTCGTCGCACGCTTCCGGCGAAGTGTCTTCATTGGCATCGCGCACCGCGCGATGTGCCTTGGCCTATTCGCCGCGTGGCTTATGCTGCAACTGGCGCCCGAACAAGCAAGCAAACAAACCGGCGCAGCGTACTACGTCTTCCACTCTGTCATGAATCTGCTTGTGGTCTCGCTCTTCTGGTCAGTCGCGGCAGACTGCTTCACCTATGCACAGTCCAAACGCTTGTTCCCCCCCATCGCGATCGGCGGCACGTTGGGCGCGATCTGCGGCACGCTCATCACGCAGCGACTGACGCGCATGGAAGGCTTTGATGTGCGCCACTTGTTCTTGGTCGCCATTGGCTTCCTCGAGATCGCCGTCTGGCTCTCGGCTGCAACCGCGCGCGCCGCTGCGAAGCAACCGATCGACCAGACAACTCGATTGACGTCGACCAACGAACGCATCATTGGCGGCAGCGCCTGGCAAGGCGTCACCGACGTTGCGAAGTCGCCCTACTTACTTGGCATCGCCGCCTTTCCTGTTCTCACCTCGATCGTGTCCACCGTCTTGTACTTCACGGACAATCGCCTCATCAGCGCCGAGAGCACGCGACAAATGCACGAGGCCATCGCAAACGGCATGTCGGACCTCGATGCCGCAGCGCTCAGGCATCGCGTCAATACCCACCTGTGGGCCACGATCAATCTGTGGGGGCAGATTGGCACACTGTGCGCACAGTTGTTCCTCACGAGCGGCATCATCCGCTTCCTTGGCGTCGGCGCCGCGCTCGCCACGATGCCCATCTACGCCATTGGCGGTGTGGTCGGCCTCGCGGTCTCGCCCACACTCACCGCCGCAATGTGGATCGAAGGCGGCTTCCGCGCCACCGAACGCGGCATCATGAAGCCAGCGCTCGCCACCCTCTACACCGTGGTTCCGCCCGCTCAGCGCTACAAGGCCAAAGCGTTCATCGACACCTTCATCACGCGCGGCACCGACACGGGCTCTGCATTCCTCGAGGGCAAGCTCAAGGCGCTCAACGCAGTATGGGCCGTGCCCGCAGTCGTTGTGCCACTGGCGCTCGGTGCAACGGGCATGAGCTGGTGGCTCAGCGCTCAACAACGCAAACGTGCAAACTGACTACACAAACAACGTCGTCAGCTCGAACGCCTCACGCAGGAAGCCATCGATCTCGTGCGGTTTCAGGCGCTTGTCCGGGCGATAGACAATCACCCACTGCCCCGTGGATTCAATGCACATCTTCCCTGCCTGCATGAGCCGATCGCACGTCTCCGTCGGAAAGGCATTGAGCACGCTCTGTGCATCGTCACCCTTCAGGTGAAACATCCGCGAAAACGCTGGGTGGTCCGAGACATCAATGTCCTCATAGCCAAAGAACGAAGCGACTTTGTGAAATACGCGCTCCGGCCGAAGCTCGAACTTCGGCGCCCGCGATTGCTCGGCAAAGATGGCGGCCATTGTCTGGCGATGCCGTTGCGTCTCCTCACCCGTGCCCGTGGTGTAGGCGTAGTCGAAGATATAGACCGAAAGATCCTCGATGCGCCCGTGCATGATGCTGGTGAACCGACGGGCGCTGCCGCGATCGAAGAGCTTCGTAGCGCTCCGCAGCGGGGCGAGCGCAGCATCATCCTTGTCGGCGTAGCTGAGCCCTAATCGCTCAGCGACCGCGCGCAGTTCTTGTTTCCGCCTGCGCTCTGCAATGATGGCGCTTGCGATGGCAGCGACCAAGAACGCGGGAATCGCAACGGCAACAATGAACCAGATCTTCATGACGAAGCCATGGTAGCGTTGGGTGGCTGGCCGCTCCGCCGCCCGCTCACCGCACCGCAGTCTTCCGCCCCGCAGCCTTGCGCTCCTTGTGATGCACCTTGGGCGTCACATGGAACACTGCCTTGCACCGCCCGACGCGCTTCTCGCGCTCGGAGGGCTTGGCCGGCGGCTGGAAGATATTGAGCGTGATCTCCGCATTGAACTCGCCGCCCGCTTCGATGAGCCCATCAAGCTCCGAACTCGGAACAACCTTGTACACCGCCGGGCCAAAGCACGGGCGCAAGAACTGGTAGTTCAATTCCTTGCACACCACCGTGTAGTCCTTGCCCGCCCGCTTGAAGATGTACATGCCGCCCGCGACCTCGCTGTTGGCAAGCAGCGCCGCTCCAGCCATCGCGTTGTACCAGTTGCGGTTGAAGCGCCGGAAGGGCAGGACATATGAAAACTGCCCGGGGTCGCCCTTCGCCATTTTGATGCCGCTCTTGAAGGCATAAGGCAGCCAGATGAGCGAACACACGCGATGCCAGAAGTTGTTGCGCGTCGACAGCTTGGAAATAAACGCTTCGGCTCGCTCGAGGAATGTGCGCCTGCGCTTCTTGGGGCGCTCAGCAATCACTGGCGCACTGTCAGGCCGGACCACGACCTCCCCTTGCGTTGCCTCGGGCGCGGGGGCCTTCACTTCCGCAGGATGTGGCGTGGTGGTGGTCGTCACTGGTCGGATTCTAGCACCTCACGGGCGCAGCGCTCCTACGCCGGCTCGAGCGCCCACGCCCGAGAACCCTTGTCCTCGTAACTGACCACGCCGTACCAGGGATTCTCGTTGGGCTCGTGGTTGGGCAAGATCGCCCAGCCTTCCGCCGCCGCCCGGTCCAGCAGTTTCGTCCGCTCCAGCATCGAGGTGTACGGCTCGACGTCATACGCCAGATTCGTCGTCGCCTTGCAGTGGTAGTGCGTCGGCATGACATCCGCTACGAAACAGCGCACGCGACGCTTGGCGTCTTCAAAGCGAACCGATTGCTGCCCCCACGTATGGCCCGGCGTCGGGAACACCCGCAGATCCGGATGGTCCTCGAACACTGCCGCCTCACCTTCGATCAAGCGCACACGCTCAGCGACCTCCGGCGTCAGGTGCTCGCGCAGATATGTCTTGTTCATCGTCGAGCGATTCGCGATCGCATCGTCCCACTCCTGACGCTGCACGATGATCTCGGCATTCGGGAACGTGAGCACCGGTTTGTCGTCCGGCCCCTTCCTTGTCAGCCCGCCGGCGTGATCGAAGTGCAGATGCGTCACGATCACCGCATCGATGTCCTTCGGATCGCAATTGACCTCCCGAAGCGAATCATGGATCGCTCGCTCCTGCTGCGTGTAGATCTTTCGTTCCTTCTCGCCCGTCTTATCGCCGATGCCACATTCAACAACGACAAGCTTGCCCTCGCCTTCGAGCAGCAACGCGTTCTGTTGCAGTTCCGTCCGGTTCTTGCCGTCGGGCTCGAGCCAGCGTGTCCAGACGACGCGCGGAGTGAGCCCAAACATGCAGCCCGCATCGAGCCAGAACGTGCCATTGCGCAAGAGGGTGTGCGACCACGCCATGTCTCATCTCCATCCGCCCGCCTAAGAAGCCCCGCGGGGCGGAAAGACTACCCGTTTTGCCATCGCAGCACGTTCGCCCGGGGTACACTGACCACATGGCCACGCAGCGCTGGGTTGCGCCGACGGCACGGACGCCTGAAGAAGCTTCCGGCGCCGAGGCTGCCGGCTCGCTCCGTCCGCGCACGCTCGCTGAATACATTGGCCAGGCCGAGCTGCGCCAACGCCTGCGCATCGCCATCGACGCAGCCCGGGCACGCAACGAGCCACTCGACCACGTCCTGCTCCACGGCCCACCCGGGCTTGGCAAAACCACGCTCGCGCACGTCGTCGCGCACGAGATGGGCTCCAACGTCCATGTCACCTCGGGCCCCGCCCTGGCGCGCCCGACTGATCTCGTCGGTTTTCTCACCCAGCTCAACCACGCCGATGTCGTCTTCATCGATGAGATCCATCGCCTGCCCGTCGCGGTCGAGGAGTACATCTATCCCGCGATGGAAGACGGGCGCATCGATGTTGCGATCGATAGCGGCCCGCACGCCAAGACCGTGCGCATTAGCCTCAAGCCCTTCACACTCATCGGCGCGACCACGCGCGCAGGTCTCCTCTCCTCGCCCCTCCGCTCGCGCTTTGGCTTGACCCACGCGCTGAGCTACTACCCCGCCGACGACCTCTCGATCATCCTGCAGCGCGCAGCAGAATTGCTCGAAATCACTGCCTCGCCCGAACCCCTCGCGCGCATCGCCAAGCGTTCCCGCGGCACACCCCGCATCGCCCTCCGCCTGCTCCGCCGCGTGCGCGACTATGCGCAAGTCCGTGGCGAAGGAACGATCGACGCCGACACCGTCGCCCAGGCCCTCGCCCTCGAAGGCGTCGATGAGCTTGGCTTGGACGAACTCGACCGCCGCTATCTCTCAACGATTCGCAACACATACGAAGGTGGCCCCGTTGGCTTGGAAGCCATTGCCGCGACCATGGGTGAAGACGCCGGGACGCTCGAAGACGTCGTCGAACCCTACCTCCTGCAGATTGGCCTCGTCGCGCGCACACGCCGCGGCCGCGAACTCACACGCGACGGTGCCGCCCGCGCCGAAGATGTCGCCAAAGGCACGCTCTGGACCTAGCACGCCCCCACTGCCATGCGCCGCGCACGCCGAACTCGATTCGACCCCCAGCTCGACATGGCGCCATTGATCGACGTCGTCTTTCTCCTGCTCACCTTCTTCGTCTTTGCGTTGTTGCTCACGGTCCGCCTCGATGTCCGCGACATTGCATTGCCGCGCCTCGCAAGCGCCCAGGCCGCCGAGCCCCAGCCGGTCATCCTCATCAAGCTCGCCGCCGACGGCATCGTGCATGTCGACAACCAAGAAACCGCGTGGGATGACATCGCCGACGCAATCACGAGCGCACACGACGCGCGCCCCGACGCCTCGATCATCCTCGCGATCGACGCCGACGCGCCGTTCGGCAAAGCCGCGCAGCTAACGGAGCTTGTCGAACAGGCCGGGATCGACAAGCTGCAGATCGTCGCGCTGCCGAAAGATGGCAGCGGCGAATCAGCACCACCCTAGCCCCGAGTGCGAGCGACGGGGTGTGTACTCCCCCTCTCTCTGGGATGGGACTGGGGAGGGGACTTGACGCGAACACCCTTCCATACATGCCCAATTGAGCTTAGAATCGGGGCAAATGAGAAATGCACGACACCGGTTGATCGTTCCAAGTCTCGCAGTTGCCATCGGGGCAAGTGCTGTTGGTGCGGAGCCGCAGTTGATCGACCTTGGAGTGCTTCCTGGATTCCAGCAATCTGGGGTTACAGCGCTCAGCGCAGACGGCTCGACGGTCGTGGGATTCAGCACGGCGGACATCGACGGTGTTCATTTTCGCCGTGCGTTTCGATGGACACAGGCGAGTGGACTCGCACCGCTGGCACCCTTGCCAGGAGACCAGAACTCAACAGCGATCGCAGTATGTGCAGATGGAACTGTCGCGGTGGGGGTGAGCGTGAGTCCCTTGCCGAGCCAAACCGTACGCGCCGTCCGATGGTTAGCTGACGGTACGGTAGAGGCACTGCCAGTTCCGCTCGGATCGAGAGAATCGCGGGCGCTCGATGTCAGTGACGATGGAACAGTGGTCGTCGGGGAGGTGGAACCGCCAGTGGGATGGATACGGCCTGCAAGATGGACTGCCGGCGGCGATGCCGAGTTGCTTGGTGATGAGTGGAGTTTCCACCAGCCTCAGGCGGTGAGCGCGGATGGGGCTGTCATCACGGGCCACAACTGGGACCACGATTCGTTCTGCTGGACTGCGTCTGACATTCACCTACTTGAATCGAACTACAAGGTTCGGATGTTCGGCCTTTCCGACGATGGCGCTGTGCTTGTTGGCGAAGTGGCCGGCACGCCTGCGCTGTGGACGGAGACCGATGGTTTTCAGTTTCTCGACGCCTCGCTCAGGGGCGGCGACGCACTCGCTTGCAACAGTAATGCATCACTGATCGGCGGCAATCTCCAGCGCTCCCACGGTGGCGCGTTCATTTGGACACAACATCTTGGGCTCGTCGAGCTGCGCGAATTCCTCGAAGGACGATTCTCAGCTGTGGAGTGGCCACGTTTCACAAGTGTCGAAGGAATCTCGGCGGACGGGACCCGTGTGTCCGGCGGAACCTTGGGCAATGCTTGGATTCTCATCGATCTCCCCGAGCACTGCCCGGGTGACACCCAACTCAATGGCGAAGTCGAACTTCTTGACTTGCAAACGCTCCTGTTCAACTTTGGACGCACCGGCGATGCAACTTACCAGCACGGTGATTGCAACTCCGACGGCAATGTCGACCTTGACGATCTCCAAGTTCTTCTCTTCCATTTTGGACAAACCTGCTGAGCGCCTCGTACGCTTTTGGCATGTCCCCTGCCCCTCGCTCCATCCCCCTTTCCCTCGCGATCCTGCTCTCGCTGATCATTCATGCGAGCGCCGCTTTCGTCATCGCGCGCGAACCCATGCGCCACCTGCCGCCCGCTGCTGAACATCTCGCCGCGCCCGAAGACGAACCCCCAGCGCCCTGGCGGCTTGGCATCGACCACGCGGCCCCCAAGACCGCAATCGCCTGGATTGGCTATGACACCTTCCGCGCGATGAACGCGCCGAAGTCGCAGACTGAGCAGGCCGCCCAGACCAAGCAAGCCCCGACCCAGGCGATCGTCGAGGTGCTTGAGTCCGTGTCTCCCCCACCATCGCCACCCGCGCCGGATCCGGCCCAAGCGCGCCGAGCAGTCCAACAAGTAACCCAGCGCGTCGAACAAGCCGCCCAAGCAATGGACGAGACCACGGCCAAGGTGCTCGAACTGGCCCGCGCCCTCACCGGAACGCTCGCCCTGCCAATAGGCGGCACCCCCCCAAACCAGAAGTCCGACGCCGCGAACCCGCAGCCGCCCGCTGCCCAACCGGTCGCTCCGCCAGCGCCTCCCACGACAACAGCCGCGGCACCGGAGCCAGGCGAGCTCGCCGATCGCGAGTCACCCCCCGCCACGACCCTGCCTGCCATCGAAGCCGATGACCTCGGGCACCCCATCGCGGCCCAGGGAATCGTCATTGAGACCGTCAGACCGCGGTTTTCGCACTACATTCGCTTGACTGCGGACCCCAAGGACCCCCTGGTGCGTATCCACTTCGACCGTGGGGGGAGAGTGCGGTGGGTCGAGCTTGCAGAGTCATCTGGATATCAGGCTGTCGACGAGCCCATCAAGGCTGCGGTCTATCGGTGGCGGGCGACGGGCGAGGCGTTGCAGACCCTTCAGGCGGAAAAGCCGGACCAGGTTCTCATCATCACGCTCCGAATCCTCCTGTAAGTCCAGTGTCCAAAGAGGGTTAGAGCCTACGGTTTTGCCAAGCCCAAGGAATTCACATGATCCTCAGCACGGGAATGCACTCACCTATGCGCCTCAGCAAGAAAGTCGAATACGGCATCGTCGCGATCGTCCACCTGACGCAGCGCGCCCGCAAGGGTCGTGGCTACCTGCAGTCCAGAGAGATCGCCGAACATGAGCACCTGCCCGGCAAGTTCCTGGAGTCAATCCTCCTGGGGCTCAAGTCAGGTGGGATCCTGGAGTCCAAGGTCGGGGCCGGCGGCGGCTATCGCCTCATCCGCGACCCGCAAGACCTGACCATCGCCGAGGTGGTGCAGGCCCTGGAGGCCCCTCCGCCTGCCGAGCCCGAGTTCTCCCCGCTTGGGGCCGACGACGCCCCTGGACGGGAAGCCCTGGGCCTGGTCAACGATCGCATCGATGATGCGTTTCGCACGGCTGTAGGGTCTCTCACGCTTGCGGAATTGATGGGGTTGGTAGCGGATCGGGTGCCTGCAGGGCATTGACCGGCTTGTCCAAGCCGCCAAGTTCCTGGCCTGGCGCTCAAGTCCCCCGATACTCAATGACATGGGGCGAGCAACATCTGCAAATCGGGTGAGCGGCGCTGCGCGTTGGCTCCAATACGCAGCGGGGCTGGCGATCGCATCCGCATCGCACGCGCAGTCAAGCGACGTCGAGCCCGCGCTCACGCCAGTCGAACAAGGCGTGGGCGACATCAGCCCACTGCAGACGTCGTTGCGCACGCCTTCGGGTGACCTGCAGCAGGACGCCGACTTCGAGCAGGTCTATGCCGGGCCCGATGGCAAGCTCTATCGCGTCTCCGGCGCGACCTATGCTCAATTCGACCAGTCGATCTATGTATCAACAGGTTGGGGCGCGGCGCCCGTGATTTCGCCCGGCACCGTGTTCTACATCGGCACACCGCCGGCCCTGCGCCCGCATGCACCGGCCACGCCGCCACAAGGCTCCGCCAGCGCACAGACGCGCGTGGGTCTGCCGATCAGCAGTCGCGTCGATGAGCGCGTCGGCGCTGGTGCCGACCAAGACGCGCTCGCTGGTGTGCCTGATACGCCCGAAGTTTCCGACGTCGGCACGATGTCACATGAGCCGACACGGCGCAGTCGTCTGGATGAAATCGCACGGCATGCGCGCACGCGCCGCAGTGAAGGACACTCCCGCTAGGACTGGACCGGGGGCTTGCCCTCGGGGCCGTCACCCGCGATCGAAGACCGCATCGCAGTGTCCGCAACGACATTCTTCATCTTGTAATAGTCCATGATGCCCAAGTTGCCAGAGCGGAACGCATCCGCCATCGCCTTGGGGACATCGGCTTCCGCGAGCACCACAAGCGCCCTGTTCTTCTGGGCCATGGCTTTGTGCTCCTGTTCTTCCGCGACCGCCATCGCGCGCCGGCTCTCGGCCTCCGCCTGTGCACGCTTCTTGTCCGCCTCGGCTTGGTCTTCCTGCAGCTTCGCGCCGATGTTGTCGCCCACGTCGATATCCGCGATGTCGATCGAGAGGATCTCGAACGCCGTGCCCGCATCAAGCCCGCGCTGCAACACAGTCTTCGAAATGCGGTCCGGATTCTCCAACACGTCCTTATGCGTATTGGACGAGCCGATCGTCGACACGATGCCTTCGCCCACACGCGCGACAATCGTCTCTTCTGTAGCACCACCAACAAGGCGAGCAATGTTCGCACGCACCGTCACACGCGCGCGCGCTTTCAACTGAATACCGTCCTTCGCGACCGCGTCCACTGTTGGCCTGCCAAGCTTCGGGTTCGGCACATCGATCACCTGAGGGTCAACCGACATTTGCACCGCCCGCAAGATGTCGCGCCCTGCAAGATCGATCGCACACGCGGTATCAAATGGCAGCGTGATCTTCGCGCGGTCCGCCGCCACCAGGGCATTCACAACCGACGGCACACGCCCACCGGCGAGGTAGTGCGTCTCAAGCTGATTCGTCGGGATGCTCAGCCCAGCCTTCACCGCCTTAATGCGTGAGAACACGATGGTCTTCGGATCGACCTTCCGGAACTTCATCCCGATCAGATCGAGCATCGATACCTTCGCGCCCGAGAACCAGGCCTGAATATAGAGATTCAGGAACTGGAGGATGAAGACGAAAATGAAGAGGGCAATGATGCCAACGACAATCGCAATGGCGACAATGACCGGGGTCGACATAGCCTGGTCCTCCTGACTCAATGTCCCGACGACAATCGGTCGCGGGAACCAGAGCAATCCTAGCGGGAGTTGGCGGACATCGCACCAGCGTTAAATCGCGCGAACCTTGACCTGCGTGCCTTCCACTTTCGTGACGCGGATGCGAGCGCCCGCCTCGATGACGCCCGTCTCCGCGAGCACTTCCAGACGCTGGCCTTCGATCTTGGCCGAGCCCACCGGGCGGAGATCCGTCAGCACCACCCCTTCAGCGCCCACCAGTGCGCGCTCGCGCTCGCGCCGTTCAGATTCGGCGGCCGCGCGCTGGGCAAGCAGTGCTTCATCTTCGTCATCGCCCAGAATCAGTCGCCGACCGAAGGGCGTATTGGGCATGATGCGCAATGCGAAGTTGAATGCGAGCGGCACAAGCACGATCAGGCCAATCGTCGAGGCAACGCCCCACGCCGAACCCTCCATCCAGAATGCGACCACGCCCGCCACCGCGACTGCGAACGCAGTGAAGCCAATCACACCACCGGAGGGAATGAATACCTCGAGCAGGAACAACATGAGTGCCCCTGCCATGAGCCCAATGCCCCAGATCAAATGATCGCTCACGCCTGGTCGCTCCCGCTGTGCGCTTCGGATGGCGCTTCGATGCGCTCGACCGCCACACGATACGTCGTCGATGAGATCACGCGCACAGCATCGCCCGCGTCGACGAAGCCCACTTCGCTTACGACATCGACCAACTGGCCATCGAAATCGGCGGCCCCCGAGGGCATCAGACGCGTGAGCGCCACGCCAACCGCGCCGATCGGCACGACCCCTGATTGCGCCGCAGGAGCGCTCGCCATTGCGCCGAGCATCGTTGGCGCCGAAGCGTGTGAGCGTTGGGCATCGTTGAGGATGAGCTTGTTGGCCAATGGCACATGTTGGGTATAGCGCGACACGAGATAGGCCCCCGCCCCCGCCGCGAAGATCGCAAGCACAACGATGCTGGCCGCCCACGCAAGTGATGAATCATCGCCGCCCACGCCCGGGAAGAGTTGCCCCGCCGGCGCAAACGTGCCAATCAGACCAACAACAAGCGCGATCAAACCGCTCACACCCGCGACCCCAAAGCCCGGTATCACGAACACCTCCGCGAGCAAGAGGAGCACGCCTCCAAGAATCGCAGCGATGGTCCACCACGCCGAGGCGTTGATCATCATCGGTGGAATGACCAGGCCCACAAACGCACACAGCGCAACGAGCCCCGCAACGCCAACCCCAGGCATCGACAGTTCGATGAACAAACCGAGCAGGAAGATCACGATCAGGAGGCCACTGATGAGGTGGCCCCACATGGTGTAAGTCATGAATGCGACTGTCGCTTCAGACCAACTCTGATCAAGGCGAGCAACGCTCTGCGCGCCGGTGTACTGCTTCAGTTCCTCGTCGTTCGCGATCGTCTGCTTCGAGAAACCGAAATCCGCAATGGACGCGCCCTTGAGCGTCAGGAACACCGTGCCGTCCGTCGCCGGGCCAATAAGGCGATAGTTCGCTTGGTCCTCGTGCGAGAAATCGGGGCGCGTCGAGCGCGTCTGCACCGTATCGGAAATGGTGCGCCGCATCAGCGGCGTGAAATCCTCCGTGCCCGGCGTGAAGTTCGGCGCAGGCCCCGGGTCCACCGCGCGCGGCACCGTCTTGTTGTCATCCTCACTCGGCAGCGGGCTTGATGCATCGGCATACAGCGGGCCACCCGATTCGTCGTCTTTCAGGCCCGGCGAACCCACCTTCGCCTGCCCGCCCTCGCGCGGCTCCTCGCCAAAGAGCGCCGCATACTCCTTGCGCGTCAGAAAATAATTCTTGCCCGTGCGCGTGTCGCGCACTTGCCAGGTCTCCACCCGCAATGCCGAGAGCCCTTGAATGAGCACCTCGTCATAGCCGTTCGCGCGCGCCGATTCCACAAGGTCCGCAATGAGTACAGAACTGATCTTCGCACGTTCAGTTGGCTTCAACCCCTCGCGGAATCCCGCTTGGGAATCACCACGAACAATGCCTGCGTCCCCAAATGATGCAGCGGGTGATGTCACGATCTCATCACAGGCCACCGCGACGATCGCACCGCCCGAGTACGCGTCGTCATGAATCCATGCGATGGTGTACAGGGGTGTCGCACGCAACGCGGCCGTGATCTCGATCACGGCGCCAACTTCGCCACCGGGTGTATCCAGTTCGATGACGATCGCGTCGGCGCCTTGCTCTTCTGCAAGCTTGATGCGGCGCTGCACGCTCGTTGAGGTCACCGCAGTGATCATGTCCTTGATCGTGATGATCGCGAGGTTGTTCGCCTGGCGCACCGCGGGCCGGGCCGCCGGGGCGGAAGAAGTCGGCGGCGTCAGCGGATTCGCGCCCGACCCCGAGGCATCCGCGGCCCACGAGACCGCGCACGCCCCAAGCAGCGCCAGGGCCATCACGAGTCGGCGGGCAACCGCGGACACGCGACCCATCGGGTTGTGCCAGTGAAGGCTCATGCGACTCACTATAGGTTCGGCACGTTGGGGGCCATGTTCTCCGCAATCCCTCCGGTTCCGCCCGGATCGCCCCGCCGGCCTCGCCCCTTGTACGCTGGTGGGCGTGAATGAGGATGCACCCGATCGCCTGGCGACCCAACTCGGCCCGGACGCCGCGCCGACACCCGTAGACCCGACCGACCTGCTGTCTTTGAGCCTCGTGGACCTCGCTGCCGTCGCGGCCGGGGGCGCTCTGGGGGCGCTGCTGCGCTTCCTGATCTCCCACTGGGCCCAGTCCCATTGGCCCAAGCACGCGCATCTCGCGACCCTCACCGTGAACGCGCTCGGATCCTTGATCCTCGGGGCGATCGCAGGCTGGACCCTGAGCCGCCCCATGCCCGACTGGGCCCACCGCGGCATCGCCATCGGCGCCCTCGGCGCCTTCACCACCTACTCCACCTTCGCCCTCGAGGCCGTGAAGCTCCACACCTCCGGGCGATCCGCAGCGGCACTGGCGTATGTGCTCGTCACCACCGTGACATGCGTGGTCCTCGCAGCCCTGGGCTACTGGCTTGCCAGCAAGCTCGCGGGTGGAAGTGCCTAGGAGGGCGCGGCGGGGCCAGCCAACGCCTAAGCCCATGCATGATGCGAAGTTAGGTAACCACCTGGCCGGCTCAATCCGCGCCAATTCGCCACACGATCCTTGAACCGCACGGCCCACTGCCGGACACTAGGACTGCGACCAGCCGTCGCCCCGAGGAGGAGTGTGTCATGACAAGCCGCTGGAGCCGTTGGGCGCCCGCAGGCGCCGCGTTGGTCATTGTGGCCACAGGGTGGCTCTTCGCCGGGCCGCTCGATCCACCCGCAGGCCTCATCGCGCCCACCCCCGGCCCCGAACCGCGGATTGCGATCAACGCCACCAACACGCCGGGCGATGCGGACAGTGTGTTTCACATCGGTCAGCCCGGGAGTTACTACTTGGAAGGCAACGTCACCGGTGAAGCCGCCAAACATGGCATCGAGATCGTTGCAAGTGGCGTGACGATTGATCTCAACGGCTTCGATCTCATTGGCGTGCCGGAGTCCTTGCAGGGAATTCGCGTTGGCTCGTCCATCTATTCAAACGTAAGCGTGCAGAACGGGTCGGTGCGCGACTGGGGCGGCGCTGGCGTCTTGCTCGGCGGTCGAAACAGCGCCGTTGACCGCGTCCGTTCGAGCAACAATGGTTCGCACGGCATTGCTGCCCTCTCAGGCACGATCACCGACTGCGCCGTCTACGACAACACGGGCAATGGGATCCTTTTCACCTTCACAGGCGCTGTTGCTAACTGCTCTGCCGAACACAACAGCGGTAACGGCATCGTAGTGAGCCATTCCGGTGCAGTCACCAACTGCACTGCCGATCAGAATGACGGCGACGGCTTCAATCTCGGTACCTCCCTTGGCAACGCAGGCGGGTCCACCATTTCGCATTGCTCCGCCTCACTCAATCTTGGCAACGGCATGGCCCTCGGCACTGGCTGCACTGCGGAGAGTTGTTCCCTCTTTGCCAATCGCCTTGACGGCATCCTGCTCGAAGCGAGCTGCCGCATCGTGGGCAATGCCTGCCAGCAAAGTGGATACCTCGGCGGAACCGGTGCCGGCGTCCACGCCACGGGCACCGACAACCGCATCGAGTCAAACAACTGCGCTGGGGGCGACCTGGGCATCAAGGTTGATGCAGCGTCGAACTTCATCGTTCGCAACAGTTGCTCGGGAAATGCGACGAATTGGGACATAGCCGCGGGGAACGTGTGCTTCGTGGTCGTCGGCGCGACCGCCCCTGCAATCTTCGGTGCCGCCGGCGGCACCCCGCCCGGTTCAATCGATCCGAATGCGAATTTCAGTTATTGAGGAGTAGAAGCGAATGCACCTGATCTGTCTTGCACTTGCAACCACCACCCTCGCCGGCCCGCTCGATCCACCCGCAGGCCCCATCGCGCCGACGCCCGGACCCGAGCCTCGGATTGCGATCAACGCCACCAACACCCCGGGCGATGCCGACAGCGTCTATCGCATCGTGCAGCACGGGAGCTACTACCTCGAAGGCAACCTCACGGGCGCCGTCGGCAAGTCGGTCATTGAGATCGCAGCGGACAGCGTGACCCTCGACCTGAACGGGTTCGAAGTGCGCGGCGCCGCGTCCGGCTCATTGCAGGGGATCACCTCCCCCAATTTTCACTCGAATATCACGATCAGGAACGGCTCGGTTGCGTTCTGCTTCAGCGATGGCATTCGCCTCACCTTTGCGCGAAACTGCATCATTAAAGACGTGCAATCAAGCAACAACAATGGCGACGGCTTCCGCATTTCGAACAATGCTGTTGTGACCCGGTGTACAGCGTTCAACAACAGTGAGGACGGATTCGACTTGGGGGACGGATGCGCACTGAGTCATTGCACATCCCGCGAGAATACGGCGAACGGGTTCAATCTGGCCGACGCCTGCACAGTGACTGACTGCGTTGCGTATGACAACGATGTCAGCGGTTTTATTGGTGCAACAAACTGCACGGTGACCAACACGACTGCGTACAGCAATGGCAATGCGGGCATCGCTGTGAATGTTGGTGGCGTCGTGACTGCGTGCTCGGCGTTTCTCAACGGTGGCTATGGCATCAACTGCAGCGGCTCTGGCGTGGTAAGTGATTGCGCCGCTCGTGCCAATACCGCTGGCGGCATCCGCGTCGGTGGCCAAAGCAATCTGCAGGACAACATGTGCCACGCGAACACCGGGCCCGGCATCCTCGTCAGCGCCCTGGACACCCGCATTGAAGGCAACAACTGTGTTGCGAATGGAACGGGTATCAAGGTGGATCTCGGCGGCAACATCATCGTTCGCAACAGCTGTTCGGGGAATACGACCAATTGGAATCTCGCCGCAAACAACGCAGTCGGGCCCATTGTGCTTGCAGGCGATGCGGCAGGAATCGGTGCAGCAGTGATGGGCGACACATTTGTCGGTAGTGTTGGCAGTACGCATCCGAACGCCAACTTCACGTATTGAGGAGGAGATGATGCACGGAATATCTCTGGCGCTTGCCGCCGCGACACTCGCTGGGCCATTGAATCCGCCGGCAGGTTCAATTGCGCCGACGCCCGGGCCCGAGCCGCGAATCGCAATCAATCAACTCAATACAACCGGCGATGCTGACAGCGTGTATCACATCTCAAAGCCGGGCAGCTACTTCCTCACGCAGAACCTGAAGGGTGACAACGGCAAGGTTGGTATCGAGATCGCCGCGAGCAACGTGACGATTGATCTGATGGGCTACAACGTCTTTGGATTGCCGGGCGTGTTGTCGGGCATCGCCACGAGCGGCGGCGCAATCGACAACATCACCATCCGCAACGGCGTGATCAGTGATTGGGATGGCAGCGGGATTGATTTGGTCACTGCCGGCATCGGCACGGGTGTGCTAATTGAAGATGTGCATGTATCTGGAAATGCCTTGAACGGCATGATCCTTGGTAAGTCGGCTGTGGTTCAGAACTGCACAGCGTCGAACAATACGCAGGATGGGCTTCGTTGTGATGAGGGCGCTGCGATTGCACATTGCTCGGCGCACATGAACCGAAGCGGGATCTTTGCAACGCTGAGGGCGTCGATTTCCAATTGCTCGTCGAACAACAACTCGTTCTACGGCATTCGCTCCGGCAGCGAATCGACCATCAGTGATTGCGCTGCGAACGGCAACGATATTGGCATCGAGGCTCAGTCGTACAGCACGGTGAGCCATTGCACGGCGAGCCAGAGCAACGTCCAAGGCATTGCTGGCACAGAGGGCTGCAGAATTGTTGATTGCATTGCGCAGCGCAGCGGCGAGTTCGGGATCTCCGGAACGCAGAAGATGGTGATCACCGGGTGCACGGTACTCCACAACACGCTTGACGGGATCTATGTGCAGGGAAGTTCGACCATCATGAACAACACCTGCGACCTGAACGGCTTCGGCGCGGGCGACGGTGCTGGGATTCGTGTCGCTGGGCCTGACTGCCGTATCGAGGGCAATCTGTGTACGAACAATGACCGCGGCATCCACGTCGACGGGACCAACAGGTGCGTCATCGTCAAGAACATCTGCGGCAGCAATACGTCGAACTTTGAGTTGTTTGGCGGCAACTTTGTCGGCGAAATCGTCAACCCGAGCGGGAGCATGGCCATCTTTTCGGGAAACGGGCCACTGGCGTCGACGCTGAACACCACTGACCCAAACGCGAACTTCAGTCATTGAGGAACGAGAGCATGATGCACGCGATTTCGATTGCCATTGCCGCGACCGCGCTGGCTGGGCCGCTTGATCCGCCCGCCGGATCAATTACGCCAACGCCCGGCCCCGAGCCGCGGATTGCAATCAATGCAGTCAATACGCCTGGGGACAACGATGCAACGCCCAGCCAGTTCAAGATCACGCAGCCAGGAAGCTACTACCTCGAAGCCAACATCACAGTCAACGGCGCGAAGAACGGCATTGAGATCGCGGCGTTGCATGGCGTGACGATCGACCTCAACGGCTTTGTCCTGAGCGGCGGCATCAACGGACCGATCAGCGGGATCATTGTGACCGGCGGTGGCGGAAAGACCGGGATCGTCGTCAAGAACGGCACTGTGCGCAACTGGCGCGATACCGGCATCGACCTTAGCGCACTTGGTGTTGCAAGTGGCATGATCAGCGGTGTTCACGTGGCCGACTGTGATGGGGACGGAATCAATACGCCCTCGGCTGAGCGCGCGATGATCATCAAAGATTGCACCGCCTATCGGAATGACGGCACTGGCATCGTCGTAACGAAAGCCCACATCACAGATTGCACTGCGTCAGGAAACGGCGTCGATGGGATCGCTATCGGTGATGCCAGCACCATCATCGGATGCACCGCCTCGGACAACACCGGCGCGCAAATCTCGGGGACCAACTACAACCTCGTTCTCAACAACAACTGTCATGGCAACGGGTTTGCCAATTCGGCGACCGGAATCTACATGCACGGCACACGGAACCGGATCGAGGGCAACCAGTGCTCATCGACCGACCGAGGCATCCGCGTCGATGGCGCTGACAACGTGATCATTCGCAATACCTGCACCGATCACACCGCTGCATGGCAAATCGCCGCAAACAACGTAATTGGCCCAATCGTCAACCGTATCACCGCGGCGCACACCCCGATCAATGGAAACGGAAACGCGAACTCAACAATGTCGACGACCGATCCCTACGCGAATTTCACGTACTAGAAGGGTATCATGAGCACGATTTCACTTGTCATTGCCGCAGCCGCCCTTGCGGGCCCGCTCGATCCGCCCGCGGGTCCGATTGCGCCAACACCAGGACCCGAGCCGCGGATTGCGATCAATGCGGTGAATACGCCCGGGAGTGCGACTGCGTCGTTTATCATCAGCGCACCGGGGAGCTATTACCTCGAAGGCAACATCCTTGGTGAAGCGGGCAAGACCGGCATCCTCGTCAACGCGGACGAGGTCTCGATCGACCTCATGGGCTTCTCGCTCGAGGGTGTGCCGGGCTCTCTCGATGGCATCGGCTCCACGCAGCTCAATGTCTTCAACCTGACCCTGCGCAACGGTGTGATCAAGACGTGGGGCGAGGATGGTGTTGATCTGCACACCGTTGGTATGCTGGCGGATCAGGTGCGGTCGTTCGACAACGCGTTGTATGGATTCCGCGTCTTTGGCGCCGACCTCAGGGATTGCCAGGCCTTCAACAACAACCAGGCAGGGATCGAATTCTACGAGGGCAGCGCGGTAGGTTGCACGGCAATTCGCAACAACGGGACGGGCATCAAAGCGAATCTGACGTGCATCGTGCGCGATTGCGTTGCGTCATACAACGGCGGCAACGGCATCGATGCCGCGGCAGCCATCGTGCGCAACTGCATGGCCATCGGCAATTCGTCGCATGGCATTTCTGTGAATGGCGGCTGCACCGTCACGGGCAATACCTGCAGTGGCAACGGTGCTCTTGCAACCACCGGCGCCGGAATTCTCGTCAACAGCTCGGATAACCGCATTGAAGATAACAACTGTGTCGGCAATGATTACGGCGTGCGCGTCAACGGCGAAGGCAATTTCATTATCAAGAACACATGCTCTGCGAACACAACGAATTGGATCTTCGTTGCGAACAATTTCTACAGCAACATTGTCAATCGAGCAGGGGCGACAACCAACTCCGTGAATGGTGATTCCGCCGTCAGCACACTGGGCACCGTCGATCACACTGCAAACTTCACGTATTGAGAGAGAAGGACTATGCGAAAGTACATGGCACTATGGATGACGATGGCCCTCGGCACTGCAGCAACTGCGGTTGCGGGTCCATTGAATCCGCCCCCCGGCCCAGTTGCATCAACGATGAAGACGCTCGATCAGGTCGAGCCGCGGGTGCCAATCAACCAGACCAATACGCCAGGCACCGCAACAACGGTCTACCGAATCACCCAGCCAGGCAGCTACTACCTCACTGGAAAGGTTGCTGGCGAGAACGCGAGGCACGGTATTGAAATCGCCGCGAGCGGCGTAACGATTGACCTCAATGGCTTCGAGGTATTGGGCAAGGCTGGCTCGCTCAACGGGATCACGATCAGTATCTCTAGTCTGTCAAACATCTGCGTACGGAATGGTTCGGTGCGCAATTGGGGCTCTCACGGGATCGACCTCTCAGAGAACTCTGCCCGCGGCATCATTGTCGAGGGCGTATCCTCGACAGACAATGGCGGACACGGGATCTTTCTTCGTGGCGCTGGCAGTGTGAGTCGCTGCACCGCAACGCGCAACGGACAGCACGGCATTTTCGCCTTCGGGGGCGTTTCGATCAGTGATTGTGCCGCTCTCGAGAACTTGGGCAATGGCTTTCAGGCGACCCTGTGCACCGTGACCGGTTGCACCTCGGTGAGCAACGCGGCACACGGATTTGATGGCGCCGGTACCCAAATGTCTCATTGCGCGGCATCGTTCAACGAGGGCAATGGTTTCGATGTGATTCAGAGTTCTGTCACGCACTGCGAGGCGGGCTCCAACGACGGCGACGGCATCCTGGCAGTAAGGGATTGCGTGATCACCGACAACCAGTGCAACACAAATGGGTTTATGACGGCTGACGGTGCCAACATCCACGTGACGGGTGGGGGCAATCGCATCGAGGGCAACAATTGCATCGAAGCGGATCGAGGGATCGACGTCGACGCCGCAGGCAACGTCATCATCAAGAATACGTGCTCTGACAACACGACAAACTGGGACATCTTCCTCGCCAATAAAGTCGGCGTCATTGTCGTGGCTCCACCCAGTGGAGCGATCCTCGGCAACAGCGGCGGTACGGGTATGGGCACAACCGATCCATGGGCCAACTTCACGTATTGAGGACACCTGATTCATGCACCTGATCACACTCGCCATCGCAACCGCCGCCCTCGCTGGGCCGCTTGACCCGCCTGCCGGGCCCATTGCGCCAACGCCCGGGCCCGAACCGCGCATTGCAATCAATGCGACCAACACCCCGGGCGATGCAGACAGCATCTTTCGGATCGATCGGGCTGGTAGCTACTACCTCGAGGCAAACGTCCTTGGCGTTGTTGGGAAGGCCGGCATTGAGGTCGCAGCGAACAACGTCGTGATCGACCTCATGGGGTTCAATCTCACCGGGGTTGCTGGCTCACTCTCGGGCCTGCGCACCGATGGCTTGCATGACAACATCACCGTCCGCAACGGCACGCTGACCAAGTGGGGTGACAGCGGGATTGATTTCTCAAGCGGGGGCCTCACAGTCGGCTACCTCATCGAAGATGTGCACAGCTCCCGAAATGGCGCCGGCGGAATCGTCGTCGGACGAGCTGCACGGATTCGGGATTGTGTCGCCAACAGCAACGGCATGAACGGCATCCAGGCTGAGGGCGATGCTGTGATCTCGGGTTGCACGGCGCAGGCCAATCAGGCGGGCATCGTCTCTGGAAATCGCAGCACGATCACGGGCTGCAACGCGACCGACCACCCCAATGTTGGCATCATTGTCTCGAACGATTCGGTTGTCGAGGCCTGCTGCTCAACGAACAATCTCGCAGGCATCCTTGGCAGTGCGCGCACGATCGTTCGCGGCTGCACTGCGAACTTCAACACCGACTCCGGCATCAATGTGCAAAGTAACTGCCGCATCGTTGACTGTGTGACCTCGACCAACTTCGGAGATGGCATCGTCGTCGCGTTCTCATCCACCGTCCTCAACTGCACATCCAATGCGAACGCGGGCAACGGGATTGAGATCGTCGGCGCGGACGCACGGGTGATTGGAAACTCGTGCTTTGGCAATGGCGCAGGAGCTGGCGATGGCGCGGGCATCGTCGCAGGCGGCAGTGACACGCGCATCGAAGACAACCATTGCAACGACAACGACCGCGGTATTGAAGTGACGTCCTCGGGCGGCATCATCTATCGCAACACCTGTGCCGCCAACACAACCAACTGGGTCATCGCGGCCAACAACATCTATGGTCCCATCATCAATCGCGTCGGTGCCGCAACCGCTGCAGTAAACGGCAGCGGATCCGTGGCATCGACGCTGGGCAGCACTGACGCAAACGCGAATTTCAGCTATTGACAGAGAGAACAGAGAGAGAACCAACCATGCACGCCAAGACAACAATCACGATCGCCCTCCTCGTCGCCGCAAGCGCCGCGCTCGGCGCCACCAACATCTCCCCCACCAACAAATGGTCCTGGGGCGAAAACATCGGCTTTATGAACTGGCGCGATGCCGGCACGCCCGCAGGGAACCAAGGCGTCGAAGTCTTGAGTGACCATCTCGCCGGCTATGTCTGGTGCGAGAACATCGGCTGGTTGAACGTCGGCAACGGCAGCGGCCCCTACGCCAACACCAACAACACGAACTATGGCGTGAACGTCGTTGGCGGCTTCCTCGAAGGCTACGCATGGATGGAAAACGCCGGCTGGGTCAACTTCGATGGCGGCGCATTGGCGTCACCGCCCAATCCCGCGCGCATCGAGAACGGCCGACTCAAAGGCTTCGCCTGGGGCGAGAACGTCGGCTGGATCAATCTCGATGACGCCAACGCCTATGTCGCCATCTTCTGCGAAGCCGACGTCAACAGCGATGGCCAGGTCAATCTCGATGACCTGCAACTCTTGCTCTTTGGCTTCGGCACGGGCCCGGGCGCTCAGCTCATCGATGGCGATGTGAATGGCGATGGCTTCACAAACCTCGACGACCTGCAGTTGCTGCTCTTCAACTTTGGCAACATCTGCTACTAGTCCTAGTGCCTACTGCCAGTGCCTAGTTCCTAGCTTCTCTACTTCGCCTTCTCGATCGCCTTGCCGCGCTCATCCGTAATAGGAATGAGCTTGTCGAGGTGCGTCATCTTGAGCACCCCCATGATCTCTTGGGCAATATTGCACGCGATGAGCTTCCCGCCCTCCGCTTTGCAGGCCTTGTGCAGGCTCACCAGCATGCCAAGCCCCGCGGATGACATGAACTGCACCGCCTTCAGGTCCGCAACCACACGGTGATTGGCCTTGGGAGCCTCTGCAAGCACCGCCTGCGCAACCACCTGGGCCTCATAGTCCGCCAGGGACGCGGCCGTGATCTCCGCGATCAAGACGCCGTCGCGCCACTCGGTCTTCAGGTGCGTGTGCTCCGCCATGGGGCGGGAGTGTACGGGGCCGCAGACCCTCGCGGAGCCCCGCGTCGTGGACGACATGGGGACCAAACAGGTCCCACCAGGAGTTATCCAGGCGCTATCCCCCGGAAAAGTGCTTTCCCAGCTTCTCAGGGGCAGAAATAGCTGCTGAATCGGTTGGACAGGGGGCAAAGCCGGGGCATGCTGTTCAGTAGGAGTACTTCCCCGAGACCGACGGGTGTCGGGGATTAGCACAGGGAGTCAGACCCCATGGAGAACAAGATGAAGAGCTTTGTTTGCGCAGCTGCCATGCTCGCCCTTGCTGGGGCCGCTTCGGCAGGTAATTTCTCGATCGGCGCCATTGACGCTGGCAACGGCACCTTCGCCGGCAGCCGTCCCGGCACCGGCATCGACATCACCGGCGGCACGATTTACCAGGACAGCTTCGGCACCCCCGGTGCCACCGGCGAGCCCAACGCGGCGTTCATCCCGCTGGCCCCGTCGCTTGAGTTCGACAGCTACCTGACCATCGACTCGGGTCCGGTCACCGCCAGCTATGCTGGTGGCGACGTGGCTGCGGTCGGTCCGGTCCCCGGCACGATTGGCTTCTCGGCCAGCGACTTCCGCGGTGGCTGGTTCTTGAGCGGCAACTTCGTGCCCGCCTTCGCCGTCTCCGACAAGCCCAATGTCAGCTATGAGCTGTTCGTCGGCCGCATCACGCACACCGGCACGCTGTCCGGCAAGCTCTCGGTCGCCATCGCTGAGGAGAACTCGGCCGGCTTCAAGACCATCGAGGGCGACATCGTCACGGATCCCCAGGCTGGTGGCCTCATCACGCATGACGTGAACGGCAACCGCCTCGTGAAGAACATCCTTGACCCCAACTCGGGCTACGCCTGGGTCGCCAAGGAGTTCCAGCAGGTGGTCGGCAGCACGACCTACACCGTCACCGACCTCTACCTGCAGAACGTCACGCTGGTCCCGACGCCGGGCGCGCTGGGTCTGCTGGGCGTCGCTGGTCTGGGCGCGATTCGTCGCCGCCGCTAATCCAGATCAGCCTTTGGGGCTGACTCGATTGCAGACAGATTGATCAAGAAAGCCGGCGGGGCCTAGGCCTCGCCGGTTTTTGTTTTTTGCGCGCACTGTCGGCGCGCACACCGACGGCCCGCACCGCCCGCAGCTTCCCCCAGCTTCACGCAGGCGGAAAAAACGTCACAAACCGTTGGACAGCATGTACATATGGGCGCAAGCTAGGGACTGGAGTACCACTCTTTGGGTGAAAGCCCAAAGCTTGCACAGGGAGTCAGAAACATGAGGGCACGTGTGCCACTTGCCACCATCATGGTGTTGGCCTCAGCGGGCTCAGCGCTCGCTGCGGATGGATTTACGCTTGGCGCAATTGACGCCGGCGGTGTGACCGGTTCCGATCCACTTGCCAACCTGGCGGTGGTTGGCGGAACCATCTACCAGAACGCCTTTGGTACGGACTTCGAGCCCAACCAAGCGTTCATGGGCGTTGCGCCGGAACTGCAATACGACAGCTATGTGACCGTTGACACCGCGCCGGTGACCCCGGCACCGGGCTATGACGGCTCGGGCGTGCCCGGCGCCGGCTGGGTGCCTGGGTCGGTGGGCTTCGGCGCATCGTCAGTCAGCGGCGCCTGGTTCGTGTCCGGTCCCTTCACCGCTTCGGTGATGAATCCGTCGACGACGCTCCATGAGCTCTTCGTCGCCCGGATCACCCACACCGGAACGTTGACCGGGTATCTCGGCACGACGATCTCCGAAGACAACCTGACCACGCGCACCGTGGGCTCGGCCCTCGGCGCGACGTTCGACAGCGACACCATGTCCAGCTCGCTCGAAGAGAGCTACACCTGGATCGTGCGCGAGTCGACGGTCAACATTGGCGGCACCGACTACACGGTGAGCGACATCTATCTGCAGCAGGGTGTGGTTCCCACCCCCGGTGCGATGGCAATGCTCGGCGTGAGCGGTGTTGCGGCGGTGCGCCGTCGTCGTCGCTGATCGCTGACGAGTTCTTACGAAAGAGGACCCGCCCGACAGACGGGGTCTGTGTTGTGCGGGCGGCCCGAAGCTGATCGGGGGTATCAGCTGAGGGCCGGAGAATAGGCGCCGATGGGCTTGTGCGAGCCCATCGGCGTTTTTTGTTCGTGCGGATGCGCCTCGATATGCTAAGAAAAAAGCAGGAGGTGTACGATGACGCTGCAGTCTGCAGGGCAAGATGTCTTTGGCATCGAAAGCCAACTTTCTGAAACGCGGGTGTTCGCGCCCAACGCTGCGTTCGCCAAGCAGGCGCACATCGGTTCGATGGAGCAGTACACGCGCGAGTGGGAACGCTCGATCAGCGACCCGGAAGCCTTTTGGGGCCAGGTCGCCAAACAACTGCACTGGTTCAAGCCGTGGAACAAGGTGCTCGAGTGGAAGGCGCCGGACGCCAAATGGTTCCTCGGCGGGAAAACCAATCTCGCCTACAACTGCATCGATCGCCAGGTCAAAGCGGGGCGCGGCAACGACATCGCCATCATCTGGGAAGGCGAGCCCCTGCCCAACGGCAAGCCCGAGGTGCGCCGCCTCACCTACGCCGACGCGCTCGCCGAGACTTCCCGCTGCGCAAACGCCCTCAAAGCCATGGGCGTCAAAAAGGGCGACATCGTCACCATCTACATGCCCATGGTCCCCGAGCTCGCAATCGCATGCCTGGCGTGCGTGCGCATCGGCGCCGCGCACTCAGTCATCTTTGGTGGTTTCTCATCAAGCGCGATCGTTGATCGCGTGGTCGACGCCAAGAGCAAAGTCATCATCACCGCCGATGGTGGCTGGCGCCGCGGCGGCATCGTCCCCCTCAAGGACAACGTCGACGAAGCTTGCAAAGGCACCGACCTCATCAAACATGTCCTCGTCTTGAAGCGCACCGCACAGGATGTCGCATGGACCAACGGGCGCGACATGTGGTGGCATGATGCGGTCGACAAAGCCTCCGCCGATTGCCCCTGCGAAGAAATGGACGCAGAAGACCTCGCCTTCGTGCTCTACACCTCAGGCACGACCGGCAAGCCCAAGGGCATCATGCACACCACGGGCGGCTACATGGTCTATACCTACCTGACCAGCAAACTCACCTTCGACCTGCACGCACCGTCGCCCGGCGCACCAAGCAAGCAAGTCTATTGGTGTACCGCGGACGTCGGCTGGATCACCGGACACAGCTACATCATCTACGGCATCATGCCAAACGGCGTGCCCACGCTCATGTTCGAAGGTGCGCCAAACTTCCCAGACGCCGGACGCTTCTGGGATATGGTCCAGCGCCACAGGGTCACACACTTCTACACCGCCCCCACCGCAATCCGCGCGTTCATGAAATGGGGCGACCAGTGGCCCAAGAAGCACGACCTCTCTTCGCTGCAGTTGCTTGGCACCGTGGGCGAGCCCATCAATCCCGAAGCCTGGATGTGGTATCACAACTTGATCGGCGGCCAAAAGTGTCCGATCGTCGACACCTGGTGGCAAACCGAAACGGGCGGGCACATGATCACGCCGCTCCCCGGCGCCATCCCCACCAAACCCGGCAGTTGCACGGTTCCTTTCTTTGGCGTCGATGCCGCGATCGTAAACGAGAAGGGTGAAGAAATGCCCGCAAACACGGGCGGGCTGCTCGCCATTCGCAAGCCCTGGCCAAGCATGCTGCGCGGCATCCTTGGCGATCGCGAGCGCTTCATCGAAACCTATTGGTCAACCATCAAAACCAAAGATGGCACGCCCTATTACAAGGCGGGCGACGGCGCACGGCGCGATAGTGATAGCTACTTCTGGGTCATGGGCCGCATCGACGATGTCATCAACGTCTCGGGGCACCGCATCGGCACGATGGAAGTCGAAAGTGCCCTTGTTGGCCACGAAGCCGTCGTCGAGGCTGCGGTCGTGGGCATGCCGCACGAAATCAAGGGCACAGGCATCGCAGCATTCTGCACGCTGGCGCCAGGCGTGCACGTCGATGATGCACTCCGCGAAAGGCTGCGCTCTCACGTGGCCAAGGACATCGGGCCCTTTGCCAAGCCTGATGTGCTGCGATTCACCGACGCGCTCCCCAAGACGCGATCGGGCAAGATCATGCGCCGCCTCCTGCGCGATATCGCTTCAGGCAAGGCGCAGGTGGGCGACACGACGACGCTCGAGGACTATTCGGTGCTGGCGAAGCTGAAGGAGAGTGAGGAGGGCTAACGACGACGGCGCGTGCTCGCGAAGCCTCCAAATGCGAACAGGCTGAAGGTTGCGGGCGTCGGTACGACACGAAGTGATTGGAGATAGATATCGCTCACGGTGATATCTGTACCGTTGACGTTTGTCTGGAAGCTCTTTCGGACAATGACATACCGATATTCGGTTGACGCGATTTGAAGTGGATTGCCGAATTCGTCACTGTCGATCCAACCGAGTCCTTCGACAATGTCCTGTTCTGCGACAACATCGCCAACAATCCTAATACCGTTGGTTGGACTCAACCCCTCAGCAATTGTGATGGCGAGCCGGCCATCAAAAAAAATCCCGGTGTAGCAAATCCTGCCCAGGAACAACTCCTCCCCTGCACCAAACCCGGGCTTGTTCACTGAAACAGAATCAACGAACATCCCGGACAGCGACCAAAGACCGCGAAAGCGATCGTTTGTTGTTCCAGCGCCACCCGAAGCGACGAGCACGGTGGGTGAACCAACGTTCGAACCGTCGTATCCAGGCGACACCTCGACCGGTCCATGATCGATCGTTACATAGCTGAGATACGCGAGGTTCGGCTGAGCATCGAGTTGAGCTTGGCTTGGCTCGCTACCGAAGGTGCCTCCGAACGAAAACTCTCCGCTGATGACATCGAAGCCGGTGCCGGGCATTCCACCATCGATCAAGCCATTTGAGCCGTCGACTCTGCTAATCGAAAAGTGCTGCGCGCCTGCGCTCCCGGCCAGCCCCAGCACGGCCATCGCAGCGATCATCTTCATGTGCCCTCCCTCCCTCAGCGCCGCCGCCGCCTCGCGGCGAGCCCAAACCCCGCCAGTGCCAACGCACCCGCCGCCCCAGGCCCGGGGATCCAGAACCCCTCTTGCACATACAGATCGGTCACGGTGTATGTGGTCCCGCCGATGTCGACCTGCTGCTCCTTCTTCACGAACGCGTAGCCGTCATAGGGATTGAGCGCGTTCTTGATGAGCCGCACGCCGTTGACATCGTGCGTAATGATGCCATTTCCTGGAGCCAGTTCCGCCCACGAAACGATGTCGCCCTCGATCGTCGTGAACCCTGGCGAAAACTCCTCGGCGATGGCGACCGCCAATCGCCCTGACAATGCGCCCGTGTGCGTGATCCGCCCGATGAACAACTGCCATTCGGTGCCGGGCTCTCCGTCTGAATGAAATGCATTCACAAACGGGCCAGCCACGAACCACCCGCCGCGATAGCTCGACGCGCCAAAACCCGGCGACCCGGGGATCTCGTTCGCCGCGGCAACGTCCTGGCCGCTATAGAACGTCCCAACGGGAGCGCTGTCAACGGTGAGATAGGAATCGAACTCCAGGTTGGGTTCAAAGACGAGAAACGCTGCGTTCGGCTCAGCCACCGCACTTGGCGACGCAAATGCGTTCTGGTAAATCATCCCACCGACAATGTCGATCCCCGTCCCCGGTCGCCCGCCGACGACAGTGCCGTCCGACGCATCAATCGCGCCGATCGAAAACGCCGTAGCCAGACACACAGGCGCGCTGGCGCCAATGACACAAAGGCTTGCAATGAGTTTCATGGCGCGCTCCTGATGCGCCGCCGCAGCGCACACACGCCGCACACCGCGCACACCCCAACGCCCCCCGGGCTCGGCACAGGCGCGAGCGACTGGATGTACAAGTCACTCACTGTGTATGTCACGCCCTCGATCTCCTGCTCGAACTCCTTGATCACGAATGCGTACACCTCATCCGTCAGCTGCGGCCCAATCAGCGCCGCGCCGTTGACATCCTCCGTGATCCAACCCTGCCCGCCGTTCACTTCACTGGGCGTGACGATGTCGCCCATGACCGTCCGGAACCCGGCAGCGCCTTCCTCTGCGAGCGCCAGCGCCACCCGCCCCGACAAATTACCCGTGTGCGTGAACCGCCCAAGGAAAAGCTGCCAACTGACACCTGGCTTGTCGATCGCCTCGAACGCATCGACGAACGGCCCCGAGACATACCAGCCGCCCCGATAGTTCGAATCGGAGAACCCAGGGCCGGTCTCGACCGGATCGATCGGCGGATTGAAACTCCCCGGCTCCCATGGCCCGCTGCCAAGCGTCACATAGCTGTCAAACTCCGCGTGCACCGGGAAGGGCGGCGGCGGCACCCACGGCGGGCCCGGATCCTCCACCTGGAAAAACACACCACCAGCCAAGTCGATCCCCGTGCCGGGCCGACTGCCGGCCACCATGCCGTCCGCAGCGTCCACCGCACCGATCGAGAAACTTGGACGAGCCAAGGTTGGCGATGCCACTACACACGCCGCCACCACAACAGCCAATGCGAATCGGGTCTCTCGCGTCTTCATGATGTGGGCTCCCCTGTGCGAGGCCTTTCGACCTCCTTATGGAACCTTACATCATGCCTTCCACCCGGCCAACCGGAAAGTTGGGGATTCCGGTGCCCAGGAGCAACTGGGTGATCGCGCCACCATACATGAGAAAAACCGCCCGAGTCTGCCCGGGCGGCCTCATCCAACGAACTCCAGACTCGATCTCACCGACGCCGACGACGCCCGACCGCCAAGCCCATGAGCGCCAATGGCGCTGCAGCGCCCGGCGAAGGCACCACATTGAGTGACTGCAGATAGATGTCACTCACCGTGTATGTCGTGCCTTCAATGTCGACCTGGAACTCCTTCTTGATGAAGGCCATGGCGTAGCCGTTGGCGGTCATGCCCAACGGGGCGCCATCGTTGTTCTCTGTAATCGTCCCGGCCGCACTAATCCCAAACTCCGCAGGCTCAATGATGTCGCCAACGATGTAGCTGAAGTTCGTATCGCCCGGCTCGGCAAACGCGACCTGGATGCGGCCCTGCATCGAGCCCGTGTGTGTGATGCGCCCAAGGAAGAGTTGATAGCCCGGCCCAAAACCAGGCTTGTCGACTGCAAAAGCGTTTTGGAATGGACCCGCAAAGAACCACAGGCCTCGATAGCTGTTCGCCGTGAACCCCATTGAGCCCGGAGCTTCAGAGGCCGTCCCGATACCCGAACCGTCGTAGCCCGGCGCCGCCTCCACGGGCCCACTATCAACAGTGAGGTACGAGTCGTACACGAGGTCGGGGACGACCCCGATGAAGACCTGGTTGGGCTCGCCGATCGCCCCTGGAGTTTGGAATGCGTTCTGATAGACCGTGCCGCCGACAATGTCGATGCCGGTGCCAATGGCGCCGCCCGCGACCCCACCGTCAGAGGCGTCAATGCCGCCAATCGAGAACTGCTGACCCAGCGCAGTCGCCGGCGCGATAAGCATTGCGACCGCGCAGGCAATCACCCCAAGATTGCGTCCACACATACATCCCTCTCCCTCCGCCCCCAGAAGAGGGCGAGGCTGCATGATATCGGAAGTTTGGGGCGTTTGGAAGGGGAAATCGGACCAGGGATTTCCCCTCACATGGCGCATAAAAAACCGCCCAGGCGAACCTGGGCGGCGGTGTTTGCGTTTTGTTCGACTCGTTCGAAGTCCCGCGAACTCAGAAGAGCAGCTGGAACTGACCGCGGAGGGCGACCTGCCCGTCCTGGTCGTCGAAGATGTAGCCAACGCTCGTGTTCGTGCTGGCGAGGTCGTTCATCGCGCCCTCGTCGAAGAACCACTGAACGTCGAAGGTGAACTTCGCAGCATGGCCATTCAGGTAATAGTTCGTGCCGAGCGTCAGCGTATTGAACGCATCGTCGCCGGCGCGATCACCGTCCGGAAGGACGGCATCCCAGCGGGCGAAGAGCTCCCAATCGCTGTCGGGAATCAAGACGCCACCCTGCACGACAAAGCCGTGGTCGGTGACGTCATCCGCGAAGTCGTCGGTATCCAGCTGGGTGCCGACATACGCGCCGAAGAGGTTCCAACCGTTGCCCTCGACCGAAGCGTCAACCGTCCACGCGAACAGCGTGTAGTCGACGTTGATCGGAGCGCCAACGGAGTCGAACGAACCGGCCTCGCCACCTTCCCAGTGGAGGGCAGCGCCGACCATGCCCGAGTACTCCTCGTTGGCATTGGCGGTGAAGTCGTCGAAATCGCTCCAGTTGCCGGCCCACTTCCACTCAGCGCGACCCGTGAGGGCGTACTCAGCTTCGCCGCCCGAGAGCGCAAAGCCCGTGAGCGCGGAAGAAACCGGGTCATACGTGGCGCCGATCACCTTGTTCGCGGTGATGTCGGTGTTCAGCGAGCCGCCACCATCGGAGAACGCGAAGGCAAAGCGCCAATCGTCACCCTCCCACTGCAGCTCGATGCCCTGGGCGCGGCCCATGGTGAACACATCGTTCGTGAACGAACGGTCAGCAGCGAGCTGACGCTTGTCGCTCACGAGCTCTTCACGCAGGAAGGGCAGCTTGAACTGACCCCAGCGGAGGCCCCAGCCGTTGTCCAGCGAACGGGAGACCCAGCCGTCGAGCAGCATGAAGCCGCCGCCCGTGCCGAAGTCACCCTGCACGAAGTAGCCCCAGTCACCCCAGGCTTCGCCGCCGAACTCGAGGCGGGTGCGACGGGTCTGGAAGCCGGACTCGAAGCTGTCGCCACGGATGCCGCCATCGTCGCCAAAGTTGGCGATGTAGCGGAACTGGATCTGACCCCCAACGGTGAGCTTGAAGCCCGAGCCCGCGAGGTAGAAGTGATTGCCATCATGGCCCGCACTTCCCGACTGGAGAAGGCTCGAGCGGTTGTCCGCATCAGCGAGCATCTCGGAGACGATGGCGCGAACTTCGTCGGCGTTCATGCCGGACTCGGTCCACGACTGAGAATCTGCCAACGTGACGCTAGCGGCCGAGAGTGACGCCGCGACGCCCGCGAACAGAGAGAGGCACTTGGTCTGACTCATGGTCTGACGCTCCTTGAAATGAGCGGGGTTCTCGACTCTGAGCGGCACCGCCGGGCGAATGTTCTCTCTCAAGGCACCATGCCCTGAGTCGATGCCATCGGGGTGTTGCAGCGAACCGACCGCTACGAGACTTGTGAATCCTTGCCAAAGTGAGTGGTCACTATCCTAGCCACGCCGGATAGCGAACGCAAACCGGTTACCGGGTTCTGTTTTCGACCTGGGGGACCGGGAACATCCAGAAATCAAAGGGAAAGGCACAAACAGCGCCCGAAATGGCACTTTGGACCTTCCCCACACTGCTTTTATGGGACTTCCCCGCTTTGGTTTTGGCCCATTTGCTTCCCAGAGGGCGGTCGTCGGGCCAGATCAGACCGCCCCAACCCCGACTTCCAGCACCTTCAGACAGGTCTCGAGGATGTGCTGGGACGACAAGCCGACCTGCTCGAGCACCTCGTTGGGCGTCCGCGCCGAACGCGGAATCCGCTTCACATGCATCTGTACCAGCTCAAAGCCATCGCCCGACTCAGTCAGCGCGTCCGCAACCGCAGACCCAAACCCGCCGCCGTAGTTGTCCTCGATCGACACGATCCGCCCGCCTGAAGCATTGGCGACATCAAGCAGCTTGTCCGTGTCGAACGGCAGTGAATACAGATCCACCAACGAAGCACTAATCCCGTTCTTGTCCAGCAGATCCAAGGCCTTGTTCGCCTCGTGGACCATGTAGCCCGACGCAACCAGCAGGATGTCCCGACCCTCGGACAAGGTCTGGAAACCCCCCAGATTGAAAACGTCTTCCTCTGAATACAGGAACTCGACGTCCGGGCGCAGCGTGCGGAGATAGCAGGCGCCTTCATACTCCGCCATCACACCCGTCAGGGCATACGCCGCGAATGCATCCGCCGGCTGCAGCACGTAGCACCCCGGATTGCCGCGATGGTCGCGCATCGTCGCAAACGATCGGAACCAAGCGATATCTGGCAACGACATCTGCGAAGGCCCGTCGGCGGCCAAAGACACACCCGCATGCGACCCCACGATCTTCAGGTTCGCACCGGAGTTGATTGCCATCTCGATCTGGTCATACGCCCGCGTAATGAACTTGGCGAACGTCGAAACAAACGGGATTTTCCCCGCCGCCGACAACCCCGCCGCCACCGAGAACATGTTCTGCTCCGCAATCTTGCACTCGAAGAACCGCTCCTTGAGCGAACTGTCCAACGCAAAATCGCAGGCAAAAGTGCTGTTCGACACATCCGCGTCGAGCGCCACGACATGCGGATTGATCTTGCCCAGTTGCTGCAACGCAATGCCATACGCGCGGCGCGTCGAGAGTCGACCGGTCTGATACACCGACGTCATGTCACGCGCCTTCATCGCATCCGCCAGCGAAGGCATGTCGCCCACCGCATAGTCCTTCGGGCTGTACGCCGGCGGCGGCTCGATCGTGAACGCATCAGCGCTCGACAACGCACTAGTCAACTCATTGCGCTTCTCAGCAAGCTCCTGGATCGCCTGCTCCATCGCATGGCCCGTCGCCGGCTTGCCGTGCCAACCACCACCCTGCATGGTCGCAGACCCCCACCCCTTCACTGTCTTCGCGATGATCGCGATCGGCTTGGTGCTGGCATCGGTCGAGATCTTGATGAACTGGTCGAATGCGTCCTTGATCGCCTTCGGCGCGTGCCCATCGATCGTCAGGACGTTGTATCCATACGCCTGGAGCTTGCCCGCGAGCGTCTCGGCATCCTGCTGATGCGACACCTTGTCCGTCTGCCCATAGGCATTGCAATTGAAAATGGTGCACACGTTCGTCAGCTTGTGATCGACGATGTAATCAAGAGCCTCCGCGATTTGCCCCTCACGCGACTCCCCATCACCAATGATGCAGTAGATCCGCCGGTCCAGGCCATCCACCCGCGCTGCCTCAGCAAGGCCCGCCGCGTGCGACAGCCCCTGCCCCAACGAACCCGTCGCCGTATCAAAGAACGGGAATCCCTCCATCGGATTCGGGTGCCCATCCAGCACCGACCCATCTTCGCGGAGGGTCTTCAAGTCATCGACGGTCAGGGGCCGCCGCGCCTCGGGGTCCCGTCCGACATAAATGCCAAGCTTCGCAGCAGCGGCATACACGATCGGTACCCCGTGCCCTTCAGACAGGACCAGGCGATCGGCGGTCGGATAGTCCGGCACCTCGGGTGAATGACGCATCGTCCCAAACATCAGCACCGTGACGATGTGCCCGAGGGACATCGCCGTGGTCGGGTGTCCCGATCCCGCGGCGGCGGTCATCTCGATGGCGAGTCGGTCGAGCTCAGTGGCTTGGGCGTGGACGGCGGCTTCGAAAGACATGCGCGTTCCTTGCTGTCGGGCAGGGGCGGGGGCTCGCCCCTGGGGGGTGGGCAATGGACACGGCAACATCGCCGGACGGACGAGGTCCGGGGGCCGAGCCTTGAAGGTACCGAGCTAGTATCGGGAAATCCTTGACGTTCCACAAGCGCCGCACGTCGACCGGCCACAGACACCTCGCCTTATACATATGCAAGCGGTCGTGGGCCGCCCGCCCAGCCACACACGGTCTCGTAGCAAGACCGGGTACACTCCCCGCTTGCTGCGTGCGGGCGTCGCGGCTGCGCAAGGGAGCACACCGCTGGCGCCGACAGCGCATTACCTATCTCGAGTAGAGAGAGGACCATCACGATGAAGGTCATCTGCGATCGCTCAGCACTTCTCGACGCCGTCAACCTCGTCTCGGGCGTCGTCGCGTCACGCACGCCCAGGCCCCAACTGACGTGCATCAAACTCAGCGCCACCAGCAAAGGCGGCTCCGGCGCAGGCACGCTCTCGCTCTCCGCAACCGATGGCGAAGTCTCCATCCGCATGATGACCGCCATGGTCGAAGTGCAAACAGAAGGTGAAGCCCTCGTCCCCGCCGATCGCCTGCGCGCCATCGTCAGCGCACAAGACTCCGAGCCCACACTCACCCTCGAAACCGAAGGCGAGATCACACACATCACGGGCAAAGACGCGAAGTACCACGTCTATGGCTACCCCCCCGCCGACTTCCCGCCACTCCCAGGCCTGCCCAAGGACGCAACCAACGCCTTCACCATTGGTGGCGACACGCTCGAACAACTCATCGCGCGCACAACCTTCTCCACCGCGCGCGAAAACTCCCGCTACGCAATCAATGGTGTGCTCATCAAGCGCGATGGCAAGAAGCTCGAAATGGTCGCCACCGATGGCCGTCGCCTCGCGCTCGCCAAAGCCAACGCCTCGGGCGACGCCGCGGGCAAGACCACCTGCATCGTCCCCACCAAAGCCCTCAATATCGTGGGCAAACTCCTCGCCTCTGACGATGGCGATGTGAAGGTCGCGGTCACCGAAAACCAAGCGATTTTCGCCTTCGATGATGGCGACGCCCCGGGCGAGAGCACCATCCTCGCGACAAGCCTCGTCGAAGGCACCTTCCCGCCCTACGAAGACGTCATCCCCAAGGATCAGGACAAGAAGGCCACCTTCGATGTCGGCGCACTGGGCAGCGCCGTCAAGCGCGCCGCCCTCCTCACCAACGAAGAATCCCGCGGCGTGCGCATGGCGTTCGGCAAAGGCGACAAGACCGCCCGCCTCACAAGCCGCGCACCCGAAATGGGCGAAGCCGAAGTCCAGGTCGACCTCAAGGGCTACGACGGCGACGACATCGAGATCGGCTTCAACCCCGCGTTCATCACCGACGCGCTCAAGGTCGTCCAAGGCGACCAGGTCATCTTCGAAATGAAAGCGCCCAACAAGCCGGGCCTCATGAAGTCGGGCAATGACTTTGTCTACGTCGTGATGCCGGTGAATCTGCAGTAGGCGAGGGCACCAAGGACTGGGCTTCAGGCGGGAGCGCCTTCCACCACCAAGAAACTCTGTGTGCTCTGTGGTGAATTCTTCGTCTTCAGCAGCCGTTGCCGAAGTTGAACAGCACCGTCGCCAGGTCATCCAGATCGACCACGCCGTCGCCATCCGCATCGCCCGTGGGCGTCGTCTGTCCAAAGTTAAACAGCACCGTCGACAGATCATCCAGGTCGACCAGGTTGTCGCCCGTCACATCGCCCGCGCAGGGCGGCCGCAGGTTCGCCACCCACCCCTCAGATGTCCCGTTGTGCGTCCCCGTGCCCGCGATCACCAGGCCATCATCCGACACGCCCGCAGCCCCATTGAGCGTCCAACCCGTGAGGTCAAGCCCATAGTCATTGATGAGCACGTCGCGCAGCGCGCGCATGCCGTTCGTCGCATCCCAGATGAACGCCTCGGCGCCGTTTGCGCCGTTGCCCGTCCCGACGACAACCGAGCCATCGCCCGAAACCGCAAACGCGCCGCTGTTGAAGGTCCCGCCCGGCAAATCACCAAGGCCAACCATACCCGTTGCCTGTGTCCACCGAATCGCTTCTTGCCCGTTTGGCCCATAGCTAGCGCCCACGATCACATTCGCATCCGCCGAGAGCGCAAGCGCAAAGCTGTCATAGGTGCCGCCGGGCAAATCACCAAGCCCAACCATGCCCGTCGCCTCGGTCCAGCGGAACACCTCGGGCCCTGACTCAGACTTGCTCGTGCCGACGATCACCGTTCCGTCACGCGACACCGCCCACGCAGCACTGAATGGCGCACTGCTTGGCAATGAGCCCAGATTGACCATGCCTGTCGCTTCGGTCCACCGAAACGCAAAAGTCGCGGGTTCGATGGTGCTGTAGCCCACGACGACACTGCCGTCCGCGGAAACACCCCGAGCTTGGCTCCAGGGGATGGTCTTGTCGAGGAAGCCCAAGCCCCGCACTTCGGTATCGCTCCAGAGATACGCCTGCAGCACATGACCAATCGTCCCAGCCCCGACGACAAAAGTGCCATCGGCCGACACGCTGTACGCATGCACCACCGGATCCGCCGAGCCCGGCAACGGCCCCAACTGCTGCAGCCCCGCACTCGGAGTCCAGCGGAACCCCGGCGTTTCACCCACCACCACGGAGCCATCGCCCGCGACGCCAAACGCCTCAGCACCGGTGCCAAGACCGGTAAACGTCTGGGCCACAGCGCATGGAACTGCACCGATAACCAGACCCGCAACAAGAATGCGCAGGGGGGTGACGTGCTTCATACGAATGGCGTCGGCGGGTTATGCATGGGTCGTTGGTCCGAGCGGGATCGGGGGTTTGCTGGGCTTAGCATAACCTGCACAGGCCGCCCAGCCTAGCACTTTTTCTGAGCTACTTGGGAGCCCCCGTTCCGCACATTCCTGGGGGCAAAAATCGCGCTCACATGCTGGGTCGGATGGGCATGTTTGACCCGCTTGGGGCCCGCCTTGATGCGCTCAAAAGCGCTCTTGGCATTCGCCGCGGAAAACTCGATCCCGATCGACCGGCGCTGCAACTCGCGCGCAACGGTGCAGGTCGTGCCCGAGCCCAAGAAGGGATCAAGCACCAGATCGTTCTCATTCGAACACGCCCGGATCACGCGCTCCAAATACACCTCAGGAATCTGGTTGTCATGGTTCGCACGCCGCTCAGCGTTGTTGCCCTGAATGCGCCCCCAGAACTTGCCATACCACACATCCATGGGCACGCGCATGCCATTGCGCCCTTCCTTCTTGGCATGCGTGCGCGGATCGAAATAGGTCGTCGCACGATCCGAAGGCTCGAGAATCGGATCCGCATTCCAGGTTCGCTTGTCCGAGTCGCGCGCAAAATAGAGTGCATGAACCTTCGAATTGATAAAGCGCCCCATCGTGTTCTGGCCAAAGCGGTAGTGCCAGATGCACCAGTTGACCATCTTGAGCTTGCGCTGCTTAAGATGCACAACGATCTCCGCCGCCCAATCATCGGGGATATTCACCCACATGCTCCCGGTGGGCCCCAGCGCATCGACGCACAGGTCCAACCAGTCGTATGTGAACTGCAAGTAGTCATCTTCGGGCATTGCATCGTGCCACTCGTCATACGCGCGATTCCAGTTGAATGGCGGGTCCGCAAAGATCAGGTCGACCTTGCCCTGCTTGCACGCGGGCAGCGCGGCCAACACCTCTCGGCAGTCACCAACGTAGACGCACGTCTCGGGCGACTTCAGCGCATGCGCGGGCGTGATTGCGGACGCGGTAGCAGGCATCTTCGACGTGAGTGTAGCGCAATATGCCGAAAGCGCAAGGCCCTCGGGACGGGCCCTGGGGAACCTGTCACTTGGGGGGAAGGCCCGGCTTGAGGGATCGCCCGCCCCGGGCTACGCTGTTTCGCTCGGGCCGCCGCCCGAAGCCTGGGGCCGTAGCTCAGCTGGGAGAGCGCTTGCATGGCATGCAAGAGGTCGTCGGTTCGATCCCGATCGGCTCCACTGGACTTCGAGTATTGCTAAGTGAGCTTGGGGGCTTTCGTCTGTCGGCAGGACAGGGCTATTGCCTCGGCACGCAATCGCTCCTCAGAGTTGCGAGGCATACAAGCACCATGTTGTCCAATGTCAGGCACTGGACCCGCAAGACCATACGCGCATCGCTGACGGCCAGGTGAATGCGACGCTCCCACGCCAAGGGAGCCGCGCAGACTATTGACCGCTACCGGAAAAAGGGTCAGTGCCTCCCAAGCTCGCTACTCTCCCGCGAATGGAAATGAGCCAAGTTGGACCATATTTGATCACGCGAGAGCTTGGCCGCGGCGGCATGGGCGTCGTGTATCTCGCGCGGGATGGTCGACTTGATCGCGACGTGGCGATCAAAGCTCTGCCGGTGCATCTGAGCCACAGCGCTGATCGGCTCGCACGATTTGAGCGCGAGGCAAAGGTCCTGGCCCAGTTGAACCACCCCAACATTGCGGGCATCTACGGACTGGAAGAGATCGATGGCGCGAAGTATCTCGTGCTGGAGTATGTTCCAGGAGAGACCTTGGCCGCGCGGCTGAACCGTGGTCCGCTCACTGTTGACGACGCAATTGAGCTCGCGGTTCAGATTGCCGCAGGGCTGGAAGCCGCGCACGATGCTGGCGTCGTACACCGTGACTTGAAACCGGGCAATGTCATCATCAATGAGGACGGGCAAGCCAAGGTGCTCGACTTTGGCTTGGCCCGCAGTGATGAGCTCGAGTCTCGTTCGAGCTCGGCGGACTCACCGACGATGACTTCGCCAGCGGGCGAAAGTCCAACGATGCCTGGTGTGATTCTTGGAACTGCCGCATACATGAGCCCGGAACAGGCCCGCGGCAAACGCGTCGACAAACGCACCGACATCTGGTCGTTCGGTGTGACGCTCTACGAGATGCTGACGCGTAACGCGCCATTCGCAGGCGAAACCGTCTCCGACTCGATCGGCGCAGTGCTACACAAAACGCTTGACTTTGAGAAGCTCCCACCTGGCACGCCCCGCAACGTCCGCCGAGTGCTGGACCGCTGTCTTGAGCGAGACAAGCACGAACGTTACCGAGACATCGGTGACGTGCGCATCGACCTGTTGCGAGGCGATGTCGCGGCGGAGACGAATCGAGCGGACGCCGGGGACCGTCGTGGCGTGCCGGTGTGGGTGGCTGTAGTTGGGCTGTTGGCGGCGCTCGGAGTTGGTGGTTTGTCGGTCTGGCTGGCGTTGGGTTCGGGCACGGAAGAACCCACGCTTGCTGCGCGGAAGTTTGAGGTGTACAGCGCGGGGCCAGACGATGACTTTGCGCACCGGTCACCGCAGGTTTCGCCCGACGGGATGAAGCTCGCGTTCATCCAGGGGAACGAGGTGCGCATACGCGATTTTTCAACGTTCAACGCTGAGACGGTGGCTGAGCTGAGCGGTGTACGACAGTTGGCCTGGTCGCCCGACGGGCGTGCGCTGGCACTGGCAACTTTCGATGGCCTGTACCGCGTGCCATCGACCGGTGGCGGTGTGGTGCAGGTGTGTCAAACAGGAACCCAGCACCCGTTTGCTTGGACGGAAGATGACCGGTTTGTGTTTTCCACGGTCCTGGGCACAACAACGGAGACGATCGGTCTGGCAGTTGCACAGCTGAGCGGGGGTCGTACGTCGATGCTCCTGGAGGCTGACCTCGGGCAAGTCGTTGATTATCACGCTGTGACAACGATCCCCGGGACCGATGTGCTGCTGTTTGTGAAGCACCTGAACAATCACCGCACGCCAATCATGGCGTGGGACGGTGAGCGGTCGGTGGAATTGGCTGACTTTGACGACCAGTACTACTCCGTGCTTGCGTGGAGCCCAACGGGGCACGTTCTGTTCTCTCGCGGACAGATGCGGACCGACCTGTGGGCAGTAGAGTTCAACCCGAAACGGATGGAGGTCATTGGAGAACCGTTTCTCGTCGAGTTGGACGCGGGCTCGCCCTCGGTGTCTACGGATGGGACGCTGACATTTGTCCGTGGTTCGCCGGGTACGAGCGGTGAGCTGACGTGGGTGAACGCCGACGGGTCGGTCCAATCGATCGGCAACGTGGGTGAGAACGTGGCCGGCCCGATTGTCTCCCCGGACGGAACGCGAATCATGTTCCTCGGCGGGAGCCAGCCATCAGACTTGCAGGTGTGGGTGCGAGATCTGGAGCGGGGGATCACCTTGCGAATCTCGTCGCTTGCGGGCTTCGTCATCCCGGTCGCGTGGTCTCCCGATGGACGTGAAGTGGCCGTTCTGAACTATGACCCGTCCGCTGAAACGGGCCAACGAACCGTCTTTCTCGCGGCCGATGGGTCCGGTGCGACGCGCGAGCCGTTTCAAGGCCTGCTGACATCGTTCGATGCGGCCTGGAATACCGCGGTGCTCGCCTCCGATCCACGTGATCCGGACCGTACATTCTCGGCGTTGAACCTCTCGGACATGTCGGAGATTGGGCAAGTGACTGCGGCGCGCGGTGGCTTTCTCTGGCAGGCGTTGTCGCCGAAAGGTGACTTGTTGCTCTACTCGTCGACGGATGCGGGCAAGCCCAACGTGTTCTGCACCCGGTTCCCGAGCGGAGAAGGAAAGTGGCAGGTGTCCGAAGACGGCGCGGAATGGGCTTTCTGGTCGCCAGATGGATCGGCGGTGTACTTCAAAGACCTCGAGAGCGTGCTTGTCCGAGTCGCGGTCACGCGGGACCCCGAGATCCGGTTCGGCGTCCCGATGCGAGTGTTCCCGACGGATCCGGATGTGCGAGAGCAAGCGGGGATCAGGATGGCGCCGGACGGCGAGCGCTTCATCACCGTGGGCGTGGGCGGAGGCGCAGCGGCGGCTACGGGGTTCGACGTATGGATGATCGAGCGGTGGCACGAAGCGTTCGGCGTAGAGATAGGTCGATGACCTAGATGGGTATCAAGAGGTCGTCGGTTCGATCCCGATCGGCTCCACTTACTGCACTCGATTAGACACCTTCAATCTGCACGCGTTCCCGCACACGCTGCGAAGCCTTTATAGCACTGCGGAAGTCAATTGCTCCCACACTGCCGCCGCCCCGATGGGCGCAATGCGCCGATAGGGCGGGAAAAGCACGCCTCGGGCTTGAAGGATGCGGAATCCCGCATCGATTCCGCATAATGGGGATATGACTCCTCACATGAAATGCCGCGTGATTGCCACTTGCCTGCTGGTGCTGAGCGGCCCCACGTGGGCAAAGGACCAGGATAGGTTCCCCACTCTCGCCGTCGGCGAAGTGATCGAAGGCTTCATCACAGACGCCGATGCCGCGGTCCACGCGCCCACGCTCGATGGATACGGCCTGACCGAGCCCACCGTCGGCAAGTCCTTCATTTTGCGCGTCACCGAGCAAGGCATCTACCACATCGACTTACACGCTCCGCTCTTCGATAGCTATCTCATCCTGCGCGGCGCGAACGGCGAAGTCATCACCGAAGACGACGATGGGCTCATCGCCACAGACAGCCGCGTGCAGATCACGCTCGACCCGAACGTCACCTACACCGTCGATGCGTGCGCGCTTCACGGCGTGCGCGGCGACTACTCCCTCACCTGCACACCCGGCCCCGCGCCAGAGTTAACTCCAGAACAACGCCGTGCTGCCGATCGCGCCGACCTGGAGGCACGGGCGGAAGCAGCGGAGCAGGCATACGGTCCCGAGGATCCGCGCACAGCGACGAGCCTCAACACTCTGGCGGTGCAGTTGTATCGGGAGAACGAATACAATGACGCTCAGGCGCTCTACGAGCGAGCCTTAGCAATCCGCGAGAAGGCTCTTGGCCCAGAGCATCCCGAAACCGCTCAGAGCCTCAACAATCTGGCGATATTGCTCAAAGACACGGGCGACTA
>JAGQOH010000039.1 GCA_020427635.1 Phycisphaerales bacterium | reverse complement strand
CCCAACGCGCATCTCACCTGATGGCGTTGCCCTGCTGTGCGAGTTGGGCGATACGCGCGAGGCCAATCCATTTCTTCGTTCCCCGCGCGTTGATGTGGCCCGCGCGGCCGCCGAACGCCTCGCGCCCCAAGCCGGCGCCCTTGAGGATTTGCTCGACGCTGCCCAGGCGCAGCCCGCCCTGTTCGACATCGCGCTCAGTGCGCTCAAGGCCCACCTGCGCACCGCGGACGGCTACCAGCGCGCCAAGGCCTTGCCCGCGCCATCGCCTGAACGCCGAACCACCGCACTCGCGGAGTGGGCCGCCGGCCTGACCGCTCCCGAACTCCTGCGCGCCGCACAGATGGAGTCGGACACGACCGCACGCATCGACCTGCTCAGCGCGGGCGTCACCCCCACGCGCCTGGCAGACCTGCTCGGCTCCGATCCAACCGTCTTTGGGCGACGAGAAGTTGTCAGCGAACTCATTCGCTTGCGTCTGGCTGTGGGCGAACCCCGGGCCGTGCTCGATGTCATCGAGGCCATTCCAGACCCGGAGGCCGCGTCGCTGTTCGAGTATCAGCGGATCACCGCTTTGGTCATGCTCAATCGGCTCGATGAAGCGGCGGCCCGGCACACGGAACTCACGCCGCGCCTGTGTGACGCCTGGCTCGACGCCCTTGCCCACTGTCAAGAGTTCGAGCAAGGCCCGCAGATCGCGGCGCGCATCGAAGCGCTCTTCGCGCCGACCATGACCAACGCCCAGCGCGTCCGCTTTGACGTGATGCGCACCGAGCTCCCAAAGGCGCAGGCAACGCCCCTTGAGGACAACCCCGCGCCCAACGACAGTTGAGAAGTGACCGACGGTCAGCGCCGAGCAGCGCCACCCACACCAGGGAGCGACGACAGAGCGTCTCCGACACTTGCAAAGCCAGGCCCGTCGAGCGCCAGGGCAAGCCAGTCGTCGAATCGCTCACCAAGCCCGCGCACAACGCGCGACGCCCGGACGAAGTGGTCCGGTGCTGCAAAGCCCGTCACCATGCGATAAGACAGGGCGGCAATCGAGCGCACCTCGTGCGCCGCCGCGTTCGCGTCCCACAGACCCGCCCCGCTCATCCGTCGACGCAGCCCATACAACTCGATCGCGATCGAACCATGGCGGTCCACCAAGACTTCCTCAGGATCCAAGGCCCCATGCACCACGCCACGGACGTGGGCGGCTTCCGACGCGAGTAGCAACTGTCGAGTCGCATGCAGCGCCTCGACCGCACTCAAGCGTCCTTCCGGCTGCGCACTCACAACGTTCGCGAGCGTGACCAGGCCATCGGCCGCGCCGCAATATGGCGTCACCACCCAATGCCAGCCCGCCCCGTCCAGCACAACATCGGAAATCGGCAAGATGTGCGCGTTTTCGATTGTGCGCAAGGGTGCCAGCAGGCCCAAGAGTCGCTTGCCATCACGGGAGGGGCGTCCCGTCGCGGCACGCCAGCCCTGGGCATTCGTGAGCGACCGCCGAATCGCATGCGCCACGACCGCAGAGCCGTCGGTGCGGGACCGCGTCAGCACGCGCTGTGACGACACGCCAGCGGGCAAAACCCGAACGATGTCATACGAGCCGATCGGTTCCCGACGGGCAATCGCCGGTTCGCCAGCAAGCGGGGAATTGATGGATTGAGCCGCGCGCAACGCGGAGGCGGTATTCATGTCGAACAGCATCCTCGAGCTGCTTGCCGTGAGCCTGGGTGCAGTGGGCAACCCCAACCAGGTGCGCGAACAAACAACCGGCGTTCAAATGCGCCGCGCCCCATGCCGCGAACGCCCAAAGACCCAGCCCCCACCAGGGCGCTGAGCGACCAACCATCGTAAAGACTATCGGCCCAGACCGCACCTGGCCTCAAACTGGGCAACACCCAGCGACCCGAACATTACCCGCACGAGCGGCTGCCCGGGACCAGGGGGTCAACCGCCCCGAATCTTGCCTACCAGCATCGACGTCCGCACCTCCACCCCCTTCAGCAGCGATTGCAGGGCCTCGCGGTTGGGCGCGAACTCCAGAGCGGTCTGCATGTTCACGATCTCCGCCTCGACCAGTTCCGCCAAAGAATGGGTAAAGGACCGCATCCCGCTCTGGCGCGAGGAGTTGATGATCGCAGGAAGGTCATTGTCCTCCGCCTCACGAATCTTCTCGCGGACCGAGCCGTTGGTCAGCAGCACTTCCGTCGCGGGTGCGACGCCCGCAGGCACCTTCTCGACGTTCGCCGGCAGGAGGCGCTGGGCGAGAATCGCCTTCATCGAGTTCGCCAGCGCCGAGCGGATAAAGGCGTGCTCGTTCTGCGGGAAGAACTCGACGATGCGCCCAAAGCACTGGGCCGTATCAGGCGCGTGCAGTGACCCAAAGACCAAGTGTCCTGTCTCGGCGGCCTGCACCGCGGCAAGCACCGTGTCGTGGTCGCGCAGCTCGCCAATGAAGATCACATCAGGATCCTGGCGCACAATGAACTTCAGTGCACTGCCGTAGTTCGGCACGTCGATCCCGATCTCGCGCTGCGAAATCACGCTCATCTTCGGGTAGATCTGATACTCGATGGGGTCCTCGACCGTAATGATGTGGACGCCGCGCGTTTGGTTCACGCGCTCGAGCAAACACGCAAGCGTCGTCGACTTGCCACACCCAGTGACGCCAATGACGAGCACGAGGCCTTCGTTCGTCTCATCAGCCACTTTGCGATACACCGCAGGCAAACCGAGGTCTTCAAAGTCCGGGATCGTGGGCTGCACACGACGAATCGCGCTGTGCCAGTTGCCGCCCGCGCGAAAGACGTTGCAACGGAATCGGTCCGGGCGCGCATCCGGATTGCCATCTTCAGTCTTGTGAAACGTCGAGAAGTCGAGGTCGCCCGACTCTTCGACGCGCTGCTCCATTCCATCGGGAATGATCTCGCGAAGCAAACGCTTCGTGTCATCGGCAGAAAGCGCGCTCATGCCCTGCGGCATGCGCAACTCGCCCTTGATCCGGAAGATTGGCGGCATCCCGACCTTCAGATGCAGGTCGGACGCGCTCGTCACGCGCATGTTGCGCAACAGGTCGTGCATGGTCAGCGGCTTTGCCAAGACAGAATCCTCCGCAAGGTCGGGCTCAGGAAGGGTAGCACGCCCGCCCAAGGTCCTTTACGCATCATCCAGCAAGTTGACGCTTTCAAACTCGGCGCCGGAGAGCATTTCAAGGCTCGCCCCGCCGCCCGTGGAGACATGGGAAAGCTGGTCGGCGACACCAAACTTCTCCGCCGCCGCCGCCGAGTCGCCTCCGCCGACGATGGAAATCGCGCTGCGCTCCTGCGTCACCCGGGCCACCGCTTCCGCCAGTTGCCGTGTCCCCGTCGCAAACAGGGGCCACTCAAACACCCCCATTGGCCCGTTCCACACCACCGTGCCCGCCTCCAGGATCGCTTTCGTATATCGCCCGATCGTGTCCGGCCCAATATCGAGCCCCATGAAGCCGTCCGCGATGTCGCCCGCAAACGTCTTGTGCTCACCATCCGTCTCCGAGAACTTGGTCGAGCACATGTGATCAGTGGGCAGCATGAGGTTGCAGCCTTGATCCGCAGCCAGCGCGAGCATGCGCGTCGCATCTGCAAGCTTGTCCTCCTCACAGCGCGATGCGCCGATCGAGGCTCCTTGCGCCTTCAGGAACGTATACGCCATGGCGCCACCGATGAGAATCGTGTCCGCGCGCGTGACCAGGTGCTCGATCGTCGGCAGCTTGTCCGAAACCTTCGCACCGCCCAGGATCACCACAAAGGGACGGCGCGGGTTCGTCAGCGCATCGGACAAGTATTGGATCTCGCGCGCCACGAGCGAGCCGCACACGCGGGGCTTGCCAGTCATCGCACGCGGCACCGCCACCATCGAAGCGTCGGGGCGATGGCATGTGCCAAAGGCGTTGTTGCAATACACATCCCCATACGCCGCCAGCTTCTTGGCGAACGCCTCGTCCCCCTTCTTCTCCGCCTTGTGGAAGCGCAGGTTCTCGAGCATCAGGCACTCGCCATCCGCCAACCGATTGACCGCAGCAGCCGCGCCCGCATCGACGCAATCCTCCGACGGAAAGGCCACGCCGTTGCGCGAAATGTCGCCCAACAACGCCGCCAGGCGCTCAGCGCAGGGCCGAAGTGAGAAATCGGCCTCAAACCCCGTGCCCTCGGGTCGGCCCATGTGCGACATGAGGATCAAACGCCCGCCACGCTTGAGCACACTTTCGATCGAGGGCAGCGCCGCCGTGATTCGACGGTCATCGGTAATCTGCCCGTTGTCGAGGGGGACATTGAAGTCCACGCGCATGAGCACGCGCCGCCCTTTGACATCCACGCGATCAATGCCGAGCTTTGCCACCGTAGACTCCTCTCCCAGTGGGCCAGCAGGCCCGTGCGAGCGGCGGATGCACACCGCAAGAAACGAGTCCGATGCTACAGCGTTTCCCTGTCATCGTGGGGCCAACGGCAGGCGGCAAGTCGCAACTGGCGATGGCGCTCGCGGCGCGCCTCGAGGCGACGGGCCACGGGCCGGCAGAGATCGTCTCGATGGACTCCATGCAGGTCTACCGTGGCATGGACATCGGCACCGCGAAACCAACCCCTGCCGAACGCGCGCAGGTCGTCCATCACCTCATTGACATTGTCGAGCCCAACCAGGCCTTCACCGTCGAACACTGGCTGGGCCTCGCAGAGCGCACGATCACGGACATCCGAATGCGCAGCGGCACGCCCATCGTCGTCGGCGGCACGCATCTCTACGCCAAAGCGCTCCTGGAAGGACTCTTCGAGGGACCCGGGCCCGACCCGGCGCTGCGGGCTGAACTGGAAGGCTGGTCGATCGCACAACTCCGTGCGGAACTCGACCGGATCGACCCCGCCGCCGCCGCCCGGATTCACCCGAATGATCGACGCCGAACGGTGCGCGCAATCGAGGTCCATCGCCAGACGGGCAAGCCGATCTCACAACTGCAGAGCCAATGGGACCAAGGCCAACGCCGGAACGACGCGCTGCTGGTGATCCTGGACTGGCCCGCAGAAGCCATCAACCCACGGATCAATGCCCGCGTGCGTGAGATGATGGCGGCCGGCCTATTGGAGGAAGTACGACGCCTGGTGCCCGCCATGGGCCCACAGGCCCGCGAGGCCTTGGGGTACAAGCAGCTGCTCGCTCACCTCGCAGGGGTTGTTCCCCTAGATGATGCAGTGGAATCGATCAAAATCGAGACCCGCCGGTTCGCCAAGGCCCAGCGGACCTGGCTCAGGCGGCTCGGTGCCGCCGGTTGCACAGAAAGAATCGCAGGCCCACAAGCCACTGCAGAACAAACAACGCAACATCTTGTCAAATCATTGCTTATAGCACCATGACGGACGGCAACACTGGCCCGCGGAGGCCGCCTTCCTGGGGGGTTGGGGAGATGTTGGGGCTTGACAATCCGCCCAAGAAGGCATGAAGTCCCCGCGCCAAAGGCTATGGGGCCCCCCCTCCGACGCCCGATGGCAGAGGAACCCCAGAGGCAAAGATGGCGGCCAAGAAAACGACCAAGAAGAAGACAACGACCCGCAAGAAAGCTGGGCGATCCGTCAGCCCGCGAAGCGGGAGCGCCGGTGCCCCGGCCTCGGCCCAAGGCAAACACCTCGTGATTGTCGAATCGCCCGCAAAGGCGAAGACGATCAACCGGTACCTGGGACCCGACTATGTGGTGCGGGCATCGGTGGGCCACATCCGCGACCTCCCGAGCAAGAACCCCAAGGGCGTGAAGGCGCCAGTGCCTGGTGTCAATCTCGAGAAGAACTTTGACCCAACCTACGAAGTGCTCGAGGGCAAGAACAAGACCGTCACCGAGCTGCGCAAACTCGCCAAGGAAGCTTCAGACATTTGGTTCGCGACCGATATGGACCGCGAGGGCGAGGCCATCGCGTGGCACCTCGCAGAATTGCTGAAGATCGCGCCGGGTGAAGCGCAACGCGTGGTGTTCAACGCGATCACGAAAGAAGAGATCGCGCGAGCATTCCAGCAACCCCACACGATCGACATGCACAAGGTCGATGCCCAACAGGCGCGCCGCGTGCTCGATCGCATCGTGGGCTATCAGGTCTCGCCACTGCTGTGGAAAAAGGTCGCGCGCGGCTTAAGCGCCGGGCGCGTGCAGTCAGTCGCGGTGCGGCTGATTGTCGAGCGCGAGCGCGAGATTCGAGCCCATGTGCCCGACGAAAGCTGGGCGGTCAAGGCGCGCTTCACGCCCGACACCAAGACCGCATCTGCGCTGGTCAAATCGTTCGAAGCGTTCCAGGATCAAAAGGATGCGCGCGGCAAGGGGCCAACAGTCAAGGACCGCCTCAAGTGGCTGAGCGATCACCATGGCGTCGAAGCCGAGTTGGTCGAAGTCGGCGGCAAAGCTTTTGACATCGAGCAAAAGGGCACAAGCGCGGACGCTGAGCCCAAGGACCTGTCAGGCGAGGTGATCAATCTCGCCAAGCTCGCGGGCATCGCCAATCCGAAAGCATCGTCGCAGCGCGATGACGAGGCCAAGGGGCCGGCCAAGGTACTGCGCACCGTCACCGGCACGGTCGATCCGAACACGCCATACGCCATCAAGTCAATCGAAACAAAACGCACAAGCTCGCGCCCACGCGCACCCTTTATCACCTCAACTTTGCAGCAAGCAGCATCCAGCTTCCTGGGCTTCGGCGCTCGCAGGACCATGCAGGCAGCGCAGCGCTTGTACGAAGGCGTCGAAATCCCGGGCGAAGGCTCGGTCGGCCTGATTACCTACATGCGTACCGACGCGACCTTCATCGCGCCCGCAGCGTTGAACTCCGCACGCGAGTACATCAAGCGCACCTTTGGCGACGCCTATCTCCCTGACAAGCCCAACTTCTATAGCTCGTCCAACAAAGCAGCGCAGGAAGCACACGAGTGCATCCGCCCGACCTCGCTCGACTACCCGCCTGAGAAAGTCAAGAAGGCGCTGAAGAGCGATGAGTATCGCCTGTACGACCTCATCTGGCGCCGCTTTGTCTCCTGCCAGATGACGCCTGCGCAATGGGATTCGACCGCCGCGCTCATCGAGGGTGGCACAGACGCAAAGTCGCCGCTCACATTCAAGGCGACCGGGCGCGTGCTCGTGTTCGACGGGTTCTATCGCGTGGCGGGCGTGCCGAGCGCCGATGGTGAGCAGCACCTGCCCGAACTGAAAGAAAAGCAGGCGATGGCCCCCTTCAGTATCGAAACGGAGCAGAAGTTCTCGCCACCGCCACCGCGCTATTCAGAAGCAAGCCTGATCAAGAAGCTCGAAGAAGAAGGCATCGGCCGCCCGTCAACCTATGCCTCAATCGTGCAGGTGATTCAGGATCGCAAGTATGTCGAGTCGATTGAGCGGCGCTTTTTCGCGACTGATCTTGGCGAAGTCGTGACCGACAAATTGATCGAGGCCTTTCCAGACATTATGGAGCTCGGCTACACGCGCGAGATGGAAGCGGAGCTCGATCGCATCGAAAGCGACCATCACGATTGGCGCAAGGTGCTTGGTGAGTTCTACGGCCCGTTCAAGATGCGGCTCGAAGAAGCGCACGAGAGCATGACCCACGCCAAGGCCGAGACGAAGCCCGCGCCCTATGAGTGCGGCGACTGTGGCGCAGCGACGGTCTATCGCTTTGGCAAGAACGGCGTGTTCCTGTCGTGCTCGCGCTATCCGAAGTGCAAGTACGCGTGCCCAGTGGATCGCGATGGCAAGCCGCGCGTCGCGGAATACGTGAACGTGCGCTGCCCGACGACCGGCCGCCCCATGGTGCGCAAGACCGGGCGCTTCGGGCCGTTCATCACGACGCTGCTCAAAGAAGGCGAAGACCCGACGAGCGGCATCATCCTGAATCTCGACAAGAAGGGCCATGTCAAAGCCCCGTCGCCGCCCCCGCTGCTAACGGAATTGCCTTGTTCAAAGTGTTCCAAGCCACTCGCGCTGCGCGATGGTGTGCGCGGGCCATGGCTTGGCTGTTCAGGATTCCCGAAGTGTCGCGGGCGAGGCAAGTGGGCCGAGCTTGATGATGCAACGCGCGCGCGTCTCGAGAAGGAACTCGACGCGCACATGAAGAAACATCCGGTGCAGGTGATCTACACGCTCGATGGGCGTGCCCTGACCGACGCGAAGGGCAAGCCCTTGCCTGATGCCCCGACGATCGAACAGTTGCTCATCGACGATCCGGCAGAGATCGACAAGAAGAGCGGTGCGGCGTAGCGAAACGCGCCAGGACCAATCCCGAATGACCGGGTATGGGCAAGCACACAAAGTGGGCCGCGGTCTTCGCGACCGGTGTTGTCGTTTTGGGATGTGTGGGCGGTATTGGCGCGAGCGCTCTGTATTGGCGCTCGCCCCCGGAACTCCACCCGAAGGTCCGTGACCTCCCTGCACCCATCATGGCAATGGAGCGCTATGGTGCCGTCGTCGACACGCACGGGCGGCCATATGTCTATGAACTCACCATGGATCCCGGTGCGGTCCTCGTGTTCGGCGCGGAGCACATCAAGGACCCCAAAGACGCATCGCTCCAAACGCTGCGAGAACGCACAAGGGCCTTCAAACCGACAGTCGTGCTGATCGAAGGAAGGCTGGGCTTTCATGTTGGTACAGTGAACGGCGCAATCAGGAAGCTGGGAGAGACCGCCGCAGCCCGCACCCTGGCGAGCACCTATGGCGCAAGGCTGTACACCTGGGAACCAGATCGAGCAACTGACGTCGCGATGATGTTGGAGCGATTCCCGCAAGAGCAGGTTGCGCTCATGTACATCCTGCGAAAGTACTTCAGCAACTATCGGTTTGGAAAGCCTGACGACCCTGATGCATTCGTCGAGCGCACGCGCCGTGAGCGCACGACATGGCCCGGGCTCGAAGACTCATTCGACAGCGTCGCAGAGATTGATGCGGCGTGGCAGCGCCTGTGTCCAGGGCTTCCGGATTGGCGAGAAACGAGCGATGAATTCGGGTGGCCCGCCCCGCTGGCGTCCCTCGCTGACTTCAACCGCGACCTGCGCACCACACATCTTGTGCGATGCGTACTCGATCAATGTGCGAAAGGCGAGCGCGTGCTCGTGGTTGCTGGGTGCAGCCATGCGGTACGCATCGATCCGACACTGCGCGCGGCCTCGTCAGGCGAATAGCCATCGCTGAAGAAACTCGTTCTCCATGTTCTTCGTGTCATTTGTTCGTCGACCGAAGCCCATGTGCTCCGCTTCGGCGCCGGTCGATGGCCATTCATGGAGTTGCAGCATGCCGGGATCCGCGCTGAGCTCAGCGTAGCGCGTGCGCAGCGCCTCGAAGAACCGGCGCTGGCCCGCGATGGGCACCCACTCATCGAGCTTGGAGTGCACCGCGAGGATGGGGATGGGCAGCGTCCACATGTCGAGATGATTGATCGGACTGAGCCGTTCAACCATCTCATCGGAATACTTGGCGCGGGCGCCGACGGAATCGAGGTCACCGGTTGTTGCCTCAAGAATGGCGCAGCGAAAGTTGTGTCCGCCTCCCACGATGTTGCACAGGCGAATGAGCGTCGCCATGCCGCCGAGTGACATGCCCCCAATCGCGAGGCGATTCAAATCGAATGCGCCCTTGAAATGGGGGTCGGCAAGGGCGTCGACAACCAAGTCAACCTCATGCGCCGCTTGCTCCGCCATTGGCAACGAGTAGACACTCGTATTCTGCTGATTGTTCGCACGCTCGCCATGCGCTGGCATGTCGATGGCGCACGTGGCAATGCCAAGCTTCTTCCAACGCAAGTAACGCCCGGGATCGATTTCCTTGCGAACCGTTCGTCCATGCATCCACAGCACCGTCGGCGCCGGTCTCGGCGTTGCACCGGGCTCAAGCCAACCGTCATCAGGATGCGCAAGCAGCGCCGGGATACCGCCATCCTTGTATGGCGTCCGATTCGCAGCGAGGCGCTCGACACGCACGGTCGCCTGCAACGCCCGAGGCAACTCAGCAAACCGTCCGCTCGGTTCTCGCACGTGTGACTCGCTCATTGGGCAAGGATACGCGCGAGAATATCCGGATCGTCTGTCAGCAGCTTCGCGTCGGGCAGACGCCGCGCAAGCTCGCGCAGGTTCGGATCGCCCTTGAACGCCTGCTCAAAGATGGGCAGCGCCTTGTCAACTTGTCCAACATTCACCATGGACACCGCAGTCCAAAACGCGAGCTCGGGCTTGTTGTCCGACAAGCGCTGCGCCTCGCGCTGATGACGCAACGCCCCCTCGAAATCGCCCTCGCTCATCGCCGCGTCCGCAAGATCCGACGCCTCATAGGCACTATGCAGCTTGAGCAAGCGACGGATCTCCGCCAGTGGGCGCTCATGATCTTCAACACGGAGATCGACCAGCTTGTCCTTGTACGGCACGCCCGAAGGCTCGCCCGCAACAACCAGGATCGCCGCCGATTGCATGCCGCGCAGATCGCCGCCAGCGTGCTGCGCTGCATCGAGCGCATCAAGCAAGCGCTCGGCAAGATCGCCCTTTGATGCATTGAATGCCTTCGCCATGGCTTCGGGCACACCTTCGTCCGCCATGATGTTCGCCTGGCACGTATACACCGATTCGTCGTCCGCTTTGCCCGAAAGGTGGTTCGCATGTGCGATGCACCGATCGCCCGTGTGCGATGCGACATTGCCCTGCGCATCGATCATGCCGACCTGGCGCACCGCGGCGTTGTCATCGATCGCAAGCAGCGCCTTGAGCGCCTGCGGGGCGGTCTTGCCCGAGCGCATGAGGTCGAGCCCGTCGTAGCCATACGCCGGGTTCGCCAGCGACTGTGTCGCGACGGCGCCGACGCCGGACTCCGCCCAGGGCACGACGCTGCCCACTGAAAACCAGTGACTCTGCACCGCAACGCCAAGCTGACCCGTCTCAGCGTCGCGAGCAACGATCGAATAGGTCGAGACCGGGCGGAATGGAACAAGAGGGTCCTGCTGCTGCGCGGGGATTGATGCGCAGCCACCAAGCGTTATTGCGCTCAAGGCGCACACCACGGGCATACTTCGCTGTGTCATCGCTTCATCCAATCGTCTTCTCGGGCGGCGGCAACTCGCCCAGATAGAGCAGTTCCAGCACGCTGCGCAACTCCGGCATGTCGAAATAGTAAAACTCCGCAGCGTCGCCTACCGCGCCACTCTGCACAACCGTTCGCCCTTGCTTCAGCAACTCGTCGCGAGCTGCGCGCAGCGCTGCAAGCGTTGGATAGCCCAGACATGTGTGATGGAACCCATCACCATGCGCTGCAAGGTGCTCTGTGTACACATTGTCATCCGAAACGGGTGAAAGCAGTTCGAAACTGGCGTCACCCACTTGAGCAATTGCAACACGGAATGCGACACGCGCGTCCTTGCCTTTGACTTGGCCCGAAGTCGTCTCGATGGTCCAAAGCGCGAAGGCGACGCCCAACGACTTGGCCAGGGATGACGCAGTCTGCTCGATGTCGCGCACGACGAAACAGGTGTGGTGAAAGACAGCACCGTCGGACACACTCATGCCAGGCTCCTCAGGTCGCCATGCCTTCGAAGATCACACGCTTCACCGGGCGATTCGGGTCGGCCTCGGGCACGGCGCTGAGCAGGGCTCGTGTATACGGATGTTCCGCGTGCTCAATCACACGCTCGCGCGTACCCTCTTCGACGATCTTGCCCTTGTACATCACCGCGACGTGATCGCAAATGTGCTGAATCACCGCCATGTCGTGCGAGATGAACAGGTAGCTCAGTCCAAACTCGTCACGCAGGTCCGCCAGCAAGTTGAGCACCGAACTCTGAATCGAGACATCCAGGGCGCTCGTCGGCTCATCGCACACAATGAAACTCGGGTTGAGCGCCAAGGCACGAGCAATGCCGATGCGCTGACGCTGCCCACCTGAGAACTCGTGCGGATAGCGATCGGCTGCCAATCGAGGCATGCCAACACGCTCAAGCAAATCTTCAACTTTGGTCCGCAACTGATCGCGATCCTTGATGATGCCATGCACGATGAGCGGCTCACCCACGATCGACGCGATGCGCATGCGCGGGTTCAACGAGCCCGCGGGATCCTGAAAGATGATCTGCATGCGCTGGCGCAGCCGCCGCAGTTCCGAGCCCGAGGCCGCGAACACATCGATCCCGTCGAATGTCACCGAACCACCCGTGGCGGGAATCAGGCGAAGCAGGGTCCGCCCAACGGTCGTCTTGCCGCATCCGGATTCGCCGACCAGCCCGAGGGTCTCCCCGCGCCGCAGCTGAAAGCTGACGCCGTCAACAGCTTTGACGTGGTCCGTCGTGCGTTGAAGCACGCCCGTCTTGACCGGGAAGTAGGTCTTAAGGTCGCGCACGTCCAGGAGAACGGGCTTGTCTGGCTTGGCCGGGTGCTCGTGTGAAACCATGGGCACAGTGTAGCCGAAGGTGCTGCGCGGTAGGCTTCGCGATCACATGCCCGCCACAAGCGATTCAACACCCGCAGCGCCGAGCGGCAGACGCCTGAGCCTCCCGCCCGATTGGTTCCTCATCGTGCTGGGGTCGGTGATCGGCCTGGTGACCGCGCTTGGCGCTGTCGCGTTCAAACGCGTGCTGGACCATGTGACCGAATACACCTCCGCGGTAGACGCCCAAATGCCAATGTGGTTCTTGCCTCTGCTACCCATGGCGGGTGCCTTGGTCTCGGGATACCTGGTCGGACGATTCGCCTCCGAAGCGCGCGGGCATGGCGTGCCCGAAGTGATCCAGGCGGTGCATCGACGCGGCGGGAAGATTCGCAGACGCGTCGCCGCCATCAAAGCGGTCACTTCGATCCTGACCATCGGATCCGGTGGGTCCGCCGGCGCCGAGGGCCCCATCGTGCAAATCGGCGCCGCCGTCGGTTCGGGAGCAGCACAGACCCTCAAGATCTCACGCGAGCATGTCACCACCCTTCTTGGCTGTGGCGCGGCAGCAGGCATCGCCTCTGTCTTCAACGCGCCCCTCGCCGGCGTGCTGTTCGTTATGGAGATCATCCTCCGTGACTTCTCGCTCAAGACCTTCACGCCCATCATGATCGCAAGCGTGATGTCGGCTGCCACAACACAAGCAATCCTTGGCCGTAACGAAGCACTGTTTGCAGTGAGCAAGGAACTCGCGCGGTATCAATTCACATTCTCGGAGTTGCCGAGCTACGTGGTGCTGGGGCTCCTGTGCGCTGTCGTGGCGGTGGCCTTCATCCGGATGCTGTACGCCGCGGAAGATGTGTTCGCCAAGGCGCGCATGCCCATGCTCCTCAAACCCGTGCTCGGTGCGTTCTTGCTCGGCATCGTGGGCATCGGCTACTTGGGCGTCGCCCACGCACAAGGCCGCACCGAAGCCCATGTCCCCAACTTCTTCTACAACGGCTACTCCACCATTGAAACTCTGCTCGAACCGCTCACCTATGACAAAGACGTCGTCGAACGCACGCCGCATGAACCCGCCTATGTCGAGCCGCAACCGGGCGATCTCGAAGTCAACCCGGGTGGACCCGCCCAAGCCAATCCCCTCATGGAAGGTGAAGTCCTGGAGACGGGCATGCTCATGCTGCTCCTGCTCATGGCCTGCAAGATGGTCGGGACGTCGCTTACGCTCGGATCGGGCGGATCCGGCGGCGTCTTTGCGCCCTCGCTCTTTCTTGGCGCCACCGCTGGAGCGGCATTTGGCAAAGCCTTGGGCATTGTCGGTCTGCTCCCCGAGGGCGGCTCGCCCGCGTCCTATGCGCTCGTCGGCATGGCGGCGGTCGTCGCGGGCACCACACACGCCCCGATCACCGCAATCCTCATCCTCTTTGAACTCACCACCGACTACAAGGTCATCCTGCCGATCATGATCGCGGCCGTGCTCTCGACACTCGGAGCACAGTTCCTGCTGCGCGACTCCATCTACTCGCTCAAGCTCCGGCGCACCGGACTCCTCCTTGGCACCGCCGCCGACCTCACCATCCTGCGCAAGATGACTGCGCGACAAATTACGCCCGTCCCACACGTCGCCGTGCGCCCAAGCGACCCACTCGACAAGCTCTTCACACTGAGCGACGTTTACAAAATCGTCGACTTCGTCGTCGTAGATAGCGATGACAAGTACGTGGGCCTCGTCACCGGACAAGACCTCCGCACGGCACTCATCGAGCGCGAGGCCATTCCATATCTGCTTGTCGCCGAACTCGTTCGGCAGGATCTCCCCACGATCGATGCCGACGAAACGCTCGATTCCGTGCTCAAGAAATTCTCCGAGACCGATGTCACAAGCCTGGCGCTTGTCGAGCGCGGCGTCGATGGACTTGGCGTTGCGCCCAAGGGGCTCATCACGCGCGGGCGACTCATGCAGCGCTATCAGGACGCCCTCTCCAAATGAGCGCCTCGGCGTTGACACTGCGCGCCCGCCATCGCATCTCGAACAAACTCGAGTTTGATCGCGTCTTCAAGGCCAAGGCCCGGAAGCATGTTGGCCCGCTCACAATCTTCGCCATGCCCAATGGTCTTCCCCACCTGCGCTATGGATTGAGCGTGCCCAGGCGCGTGGGCAATGCCGTGACGCGCAACAGAATCAAGCGCCTCCTGCGCGAGGCGCTGCGGCACAATCAACACGACCTCCCCAGTGCGCCTGATGGCGGGGGCTATGATTGGCTCATCGCAGTGCGCCCGCATGAAGCAATGACATTGGAGCAATACGCCGACGCGCTGCGCAACGCCGCGGCGGGGCTCGACCACGTCTGGCGCAAACGCGCACACAAGAACGACGGATGATGTGTACACATCACGAACATGTTGATCGGAACCGCTCGGACACGCCGCACCCGCTGGCGGTTCTGAACTATCCATTCATTCTTGTGATCCGTGCGTACCAGATTGTCCTATCACCTATCATGGGCGGGCAGTGCCGCTTCTGGCCAAGCTGTTCGAACTACGCCCTCGAAGCGTGCCGCGTGCATCACCCGCCGCGCGCAATCGCGCTGATCGTCGGCCGCCTGCTGCGGTGTCATCCCCTGTGGCCCAGGACGGGGTATGACCCTGTGCCACCCCGCCGGGCTCAGCAAGCCCACACAACCACAACTCGCGAAAAAGCTCAGCCTCTCGCGGAATAGCCGCCCAACCGCCCCTGTTGGTCTCTTCCGAATTGGACAAACCGCCTCGGACGCCGCCTTTGGAGGGACGAGCGCACCGGACGGCTCAGCGCATCAGGGATTGCACGCGGGAGGTCCGAAGCAGTCGCCGGCGCTGATGGGGTTCCACCAGAGAACTTGCACCCACTTCGCACACGCCGGCGCGATCATTGCGCGCGGCCAAGCAAGACCTGACACTGACACACAACAAAAGGAGCACGCCCATGTGCAACACACAGTGCAGAGCACACCTCACGTTGCAAGCCACGTCGTTGGCGATCGCACTGACCGCCTTCCCACTGGCAAACGTCGCATTTGCCCAGCAAGGCAATCCGACGTTGCCCGCACGCACAAACACCAAAGCGGATGAACATGCCCAAAGCGATCCGCAAGCGGGCCAGTTCATTCCGATCCCAACCGAACCGGGCGAACTCGACATCATCACGGTCGAACCGTCAGAAGAACATGTCTGGATCCCGGGATACTGGGAACGCGGGGACGGCAAGTGGGACTGGGTGAAGGGACGCTGGGAGAAGCCGCCACACAAGAGCGCCATCTGGCACAAGGGCCACTGGAAGTGGGAGGACGGCAAGTGGCAGTGGCACAAGGGACACTGGGCCGTTGAAGAAGGCGAGGGCTACATCGTCAACGACTACATCGAGATCCCCCCGCCCGTGTACGAAACCAAGCCCGCACGACTCACGCAGGACGCGCGCTGGCTCCCGGGCTACTGGGAGTGGGCGGGCGGCAACTGGATCTGGGTGCCGGGCTACTGGGACCGCGCACATGGCAAGTACCGCAACATCGAGCGCGTTGAACCGGCGTGGCATCAGAACACCGACGGCACATGGCGCTGGATGGCGGCCCACTGGGTCGACCACGGCCCCAAGAAGCAATAACACACGAACTCTTCGTGGGGCGCTGCGTTTTCCGCGCAGCGCCCTGCCTTGCCAAGCCGCGAATACGTTGCGAATGCGATACGCTGGTGCAACACGCACTGGGAGAACACGATGATCATTCGACTGCTCAGCGGCCTCGCCGGCTGCCTGCTCCTCACCTGCCAATCCGGCTGCATCGTGCAGAAGATCCACGACCAAGTTGTGCTTGCCAATGAATCCATCGAACGCGCAAACCAAGCGGTGGAGCAAAGCAATGCCGGCATCACTCAGGCCAACGAGCTCCTTGCGAGTGTCGACCAACAACTCGAAGCGCTGCGCGAGACGAATGAGCTGCTTGCCGGGCTGCGCCAAGACCTCAAGACACTCGAGTCAATCGATGGCTCGCTGAACAACCTCGACAAGCACCTGGCATCCTTGCGCAAGACCATCGAGAACATCGACTCGACGATCCCGTTCTTGAAGTTCTCGGCGCCGGATGAAGAGGAAGCACCGCCCGAGGACCCAACAGTCGCACCGGCGCCTGCCAACTAGCCTTCGGCGAGCCACTTCACCCGCCCCCGCGCCTCGCGCTCCGCGATCTCAATCGTCGGCGTGTGGCACGCCGAATACCGACCATCCTCAAGCCAGCACATCTCGGTCGGCTCGTTGCTGAACCGCATCGCGACGAATCCAAAGCTCCCGTTCCCCCGCTGGTAGATTTCGACCTTCCGCAGGCCATCGGGCGACAGGATGGTCTTCACGACCCGCTTCATGACCTTCCAGAGCCTTCCAGGGGTGATTCTGCCAAAGCCAGGCATCCCTCGGGCCGAAGTTAGCGTACATTAGCCTCAGGAGCCGATCCCCTGGTATGGGGTCGGGATGGGCCCACGGGGTGTGTTGCGGGAGGGGCCAATGACACGGATGCCGGCGGCAGCACGCCGCGAGCAGCTCTTGGACACCGCCGTCTCGCTCTTCGCCGAGCGCGGCTTTGGCGGCGCGACCACTGCGGAGCTCGCCAAGGCCGCGGGCGTCACCGAGCCCATCATCTATCGCCACTTCCGCAGCAAGAAGGACCTCTTTATCGCAGTGATTCAGCGGGCCGGGCGGCTCACACTCGATCTCTGGGAACACCAGCTCCGCGACACCGACGACCCCGCAACGCGACTCAAGCGCCTCGTCACCGCCAACCCGATGATCACGCACAAGGGCGCGGGGGTGTACCGCGTGATCGTGCAGGCGATGACTGCCGTGGAGGATGCCGACATCCTCGAAGCCCTGCGCCAGCACATCGTCACGCTACATGACTTCGTCCAAAAGGAAGTCGAATACGCGCAGGAGCAGGGCCAGGTGAGCAAGGGCATGAGCCCGTCGATCACGGCGTGGATGCTGCTGCACCTGGGCCTTGGCTATGGCCTCATGGCGCCGCTCGGCATCGATGGCCACGCCACCGACGAACGCGGCAAGCGCGTGCGCGATGTCGTGCTCAACCTCATGCTGGGCGAACGCGCGAAGCAACTGCAGGATCAGTGGGCCAAAGAAGAAGGCACTGGGCACTAGGCATTGGGCACTGGGATACAAGCCCCAAGCGCAAGCGCGGGGGTACTTCTTCCTACACTTCCCCCCGTGATCTACCTCGACAACAACGCGACCACCAAGCCGAGCGATGCCGTCGTGCAGGCGATGGAGCGGGCGCTCAAGGAAGCGTGGGCGAATCCGTCGAGCGTGCATCGCGCGGGGCAGGCGGCGCGGCGGGAGATCGACCTCGCGCGCGCGCAAATCGCGCAGCTGTTGGGCGGCGTGTCTGCCCGCACCATCACGTTCACGAGCGGCGCAACGGAATCGATCAACCTTGCGATCCGCGGCGTCCTCGTCGCAATGCCCCCAACAAAGCGCACCATCATTACAAGCCCCATCGAGCACGAAGCGATCCGCGACTTGTGCGTGGCATTGCAGGGCGAGCTTGATGCGTTCGCGGTCAAACACATGCCCGTTTCGCGCGAGGGTGTGGTCGATGCATCGGCGCTGGAATCGCTGATCGACGAATCAACGGGCCTTGTGTCGGTCCAATGGGCCAACAACGAGACAGGGGCCATCCAACCCGTCGATGAAGTCGCGCGCATCTGCAAGGTGCGCAAGGTGCTGTTTCACAGCGATGCGACGCAAGTCATCGGCAAGCTGCTCATGCCAAGCGAATTGCAGTGCGATCTGCTCTCTTGCTCCGCACACAAATTCCACGGCCCCAAGGGCGTCGGCGTGCTGCATGTCCGCGAAGGCCTTGGCATTCGCCCGCAGGTCTGGGGTGTGCAGGAACTCGGGCGTCGCGGCGGCACCGAAAACGTCCCGGGCATCGTCGGCATGGGGGCCGCAGCACGCGAGGCAATCGCATGGCTTGCAGATGAACGCAATCGCGAAGCAGTTGCCACGTTGCGCGATCAGTTTGAGCGCGGGGTGTTACAACGGGTGGAAGGCTCGGTTGTCATCGGTACGGGCGCCGACCGCCTCTGGAACACCACCAACATCGCCTTCCCCCATCTCGAAGCGGAGGCGCTGCTGATGCTGCTCTCCGAGTCGGGCGTCGCAGCCTCAGCAGGCGCAGCGTGCTCCAGTGGCAGCCTCGATCCGTCACCCGTGCTCCTCGCAATGGGCGTGCCCGAACCAGTCGCACACGGCGCAGTGCGCTTCAGCCTGTCGCGCGAGACGACGGCACAAGAGATCGACAATGCGATTGACATCGTCGCACGGTGTGTAGCGAAACTGCGAAGCTAGGACCTAGGCGTCGTCGCGATCGACCACACGGAAGTGTTCTCGCTCGCCCCGGCCGCGCAAGGGATAGTCCTTGCGCAACGGGTGCCCTGGGTATTGCTCCCAGGTCAAGATGCGGCGCAGGTCGGGGTGGTTGCGGAAGCGGATGCCGTACATGTCGAAGACTTCGCGCTCCATCCATTCGGCGCCGACCCAGATGTCGCAGGCGGAGTCGACGTAGAGGGCGGGGTCCTCTTCGATGCCCGATGTGTCGATCGACGGATCGATGAAAGTCTTGACGAAGAAGCGATCCTGGCGGGATGTGCTTGCAAGGTTGTAGCCCACGCAGAAGCGCGCTGGCATCGCTTGCGGATAGTCCTTGTAGTCAACCCCGTAGCAGTCCGCGAGCATGTCATATGCACAGCGCGGATCGTCGCGGAGGAATTGCAGCACGGCGTGCAGGTCGGCGGGCTCGACGATGAGCGAAGGCTCACCACGGTACTCAGTCGCCTTGAAGCGCTTGTTCGGGAACGCGTCCTTCACCATCTTGAAGGTCGGGTGATCCAACTTGGTCGTGGTCGTCATGGTCACAGTTTACCCGGTCGTGATGAAGGGGATCGGCGCGGGCATGAGCGCCTCAACCTGGGCTCGCTCCGCGTCATCGAGGCTCGCCGGCAGCATGACGCAGGCACACAGGCCGCCAAGCGACTCCAGAATCCGCGTGATGTGATCTTCGATATCGCCCTGCATGTCTTGCTCGATCAACGCCGCCGGGTCGAGCGCAAGTCCGATGGGCCAGTTGTTGGGCCGAGCGCGATCGCGGATGAACGATGCACACCGAGCGGCATCACACAGCACGTGACGTGCATGCGGGCGAAGAAGCAATGTCTTGCCCGCATCGCGCAATCGTGGGGCAAGCTCCGTACACATGTCGCACAAGCGCTCCATTGCGCCAGCCGACCAGGACTCGGGCGAACGCTCGAACATGCCTTTGCCTGGATGCCCCGACCAACAAGCGATACGCGACGCTTCCGCCGCAAGCAGCACATCGAAATCGGCATCTGACGCGAGCAGGTTCAACTCGCGCCACACCCCCCACGGCTCGGCATACGCATCGTCCAATGACCGGATCGCGCCATCCGCGCGAATCTGCATGATCGGACGAACAGCCACGCTTGCCTGCGATGTCGCCGCTCCCTCGCGCAACATCGTCGTCAAGGCGCCCTTGCTCGGCCCCGCACGCCGAATCAACCCTTCGAACCGCCGAATCGCATCGCGCAACGCCCCGAGATCAAGCGGCGACAGCGCGCCGGCCTGCGCACAACGGTCGGCAAACAATCGCAGATTGCTCGCACTCGGCGCCTTCGTCAGCGCCTCGGCGCCGGTCATATTCGGGCGAATCATCTTGACGATGCGCTTGGCGATCACGCCATCGAGGTTGAGGGCGAACGACAGGTCGTGCGAAGTCGGCTCGGCACCGACGACCGTTTCGATCGCATGACGCACGCACGCGGCGAGGCGCAACCCCGTCGCCTCCGCCTCTTCGCGCAGATCCGTGGGCAGCGCCATGGTTGACGTCTCAGCCAATGAGCGCCTCGTACAGCTCGTTGATGCCCGTACCCTTGGTTGCGACCGTCTCGATGACCTTCCTTCGCCCGGCGATTTCACGCAAGTCGCGCATTAGCTCGTTCTGGCCCTGATGGTCCGCCTTGTTGCACACGAAGGTGTCCGCAATCTCAAGAATACCCGCCTTGTCCATTTGCACCGCATCGCCCATGCCCGGCACGAGCACGACCGCCGTCGTATCGACATGCTCACGGATCCGAACCTCATTCTGCCCGGCGCCGACGGTCTCAATGAACAGCGTGTCAATCTGCGCCATGCCATCAGGGGCCGCACACCCACCAATCAGCTGAATGATGTCATCAAGGCCCCGATAGTCTTCACCCGCGATGGCAAGTGAGCGGTAGAACACTGCCTGCCCAAGCGAGTTGAAATCGACGCGCAAACGATCGCCCAACAGGGCGCCCTTGGTGATGGGCGATTGCGGATCGAACGCCACCACCGCAACGCGCCCAAGCGATTGATCCTCCTGCGCCCGCCGAGCGTGTTCCGCAGCAAGCGATGCGACCAACGTGCTCTTGCCCGCGCCAGGCGATCCCGTCACGCCAATGACGCGCTTCGGGCGGCGCTTGGGCGCATCCGTGCGCAGCTTGCCGGCTTCGTGCAGCAACGAAATGTCGCGCGCAAGCTGAGCCGTTGGATGATCAGAGACCTTCGCCTCGCGGTGCTTCACCGTGCTCTTCACCGCCTCAACGATCTCAAGCAGCCCGACACCCGTCGTGAAGCACGACGCCACACCGCCCTCGAGCAGCTTCGGAATGTCGTCCTGCGGCAGGATGCCGCCCATCTGCACCGGAATGTCCGGACGACCAATCTCGCGCATCGAATCAACAAGCCTCGGCCCGAGCACGAGGTGCGAATTGCTCATCATCGACGCCGCGACCACATCCACATCTTCATCGCGCGCCGAAATCGCCAGCGACCTCGGCGTCTGCCACAGGCCCGAATAGATCACATGCACGCCCGAGTCGCGCAACGCCCGGGCGATGACCTTCACCCCCCGGTCGTGCCCGTCGAGGCCCATCTTCCCCAACAGCACGCGCGGCCGGTGCGGCAACTCGGCACAACGGTCGAGCTTCTCGAACTCCGTGGTTGCGACGTGCAGGGTCGCGGTCTGATGGGCGTGATGGGGGTCGTGCTCAGGCATGGGAGGAACCATGGTAGGAGAAAGGCCGGGTCCGCTCCACAGCAGATCTCCAGGCTAGGATCGTGCAGATGGCGTGGCTGGTACCGATCGCAATCCTCGGGATCTATGGCGGCGTGAGCGTAGTAACGTTCTTTGTCTATCGCGCCGACAAGCTCGCCGCACAGCGCGGCGAACAACGGTGGTCGGAGCGCTCGCTGCACATCCTGGCGCTCCTGGGCGGCTGGCCCGGCGCGTTGATTGCACAACAGGTCTTCCGCCACAAGCGGCGCAAGAGGTGGTTCATGATGGTGACGCTGTTCATCATGATCCTGCACGGCAACATCGTGTACAACGCGCTGCTTCTTGCGCAGGTTTAGGTCCTACTGGTTTGCGCCCGGCGCCTGGGCTTGGTCCATCCGCGCATTATCTGCTCGAATAACAACCGATGGCTCACCCGAAAGGGGTGATCTTTGCGATGTGCGTGTAACTCGAGAGAATTGTCTTGAATCGGTTTCCACCAATCGTACGATTCACATGTTGACCGGTCAGTCGCATGAATGGGCTTGCTGAGATGCAAGCGAAACGTTCAAGGGGCAACTGCGATGGACGACACGCCACCGGACTACGCAAGAAGGTGAGCGCCGCCTGCAATGGCGCATGCATGACGCATCAGACGCGTGCAGCCAATGACGGCTGCGTCCGCGGGCCTGAACGCTGAAGCAACGAGCATCGGACGGCCCCTGCTCGCCCGGCCTGTGAAACACACGACGGCGCGCACACCGACTTCCAGCTCACATGCCGAGATGGCACACACGTCGGCGATCGACCCGAATGATTGCAAACCGCGAGCCGTGGTGTTCACGCTCGCTTGGAGGCGAAACCACAATCGTTAATAAGACCCCCCGGCGGGAAAGACCGGGGGGTTCTCTTTTTTTCGCCAGTTGCGCCCAGCAACGCCGCCAAGAACAGACCTAGAACGGCATGGGCTGTTCGAGCGTCAAATCATCTTCATTATTCGCCACGCCATCGGGCCCCGCGCTCTGCACGATCATAATCGCCCGCCGCGTGGTCTCGTCCGTACCCATCGTGAAGAAGAGCGGCGTCCCCCACTGATCCTTCAGCACCGTCGCGTCATACCCCAGGTCTTCAACCGACTTGGGATACCGCCCGGTCTCAACCTCATAGATTGCAGCGAGCCGCGCCATCTCAAGCGCGCTGATCGCAGAGATCGTCTCACGTGCCTTGGCGTTGCCGCGCGACACCGCCCCGAGATATCCCCCGCCCTGCACACCCTGCTGCTTGGGCACGTTCGGATTGACAGGCTGCCAATTTGGGGCGCCCGAACCAGGCGCCGCACCGCCACCCCCAGCGCCACCTCCAGGCGGCGTCGCACTGCCCGATGGCATCGCAAACATGATGAAGAGCAGAATCCCAACACCCAGCAGCAAAGCAAGCAGTGCTGCACCGGCAAAGCCGTTGGGACGATTTGAGTTTGTGCGGTTGCTCATCCTTACCACTCCGGTCCGCCGGCGTAACGGCCGTACACATCCGCCATTGCCTGCACCATCTCGCCCAACGTGCAACCGGCCAGCGCGCCCTCGACGAGCGCAGGCATCACATTCTCGGGCGCCACGCCAGCATCGCGTGCAAGCTTCGAATCGCCCTTCGCCGCGGCACGAATCTCATCGAGCGCCTTGCGCACAGCATCCGCGCTGCGGTTCTTCTTGAACGCCTCGAGCCGCGTGCACTGATCGACCTCGACCTGATGCGGAATCTCCAGGATGTCGATCGGACGGCTTTCCTCGTTGTCGACATACTCATTCACGCCCACGATGATCCGATCGTGCGCCTCACATTCCTCGCTGAAGCGATACGCCGCCTCTGCAATCGCCCGCCGGAAGTACCCCTTGTGAATGCCCGACACCGCGCCCGCGCGCCCGCCAACGTTGTCGTCCTTCGTGTTCGACGCAAGCTTGAAGGGCCCGCCGCCCATGGCATCGATCTCCGCAATCAAGCCCAGCGCCTCGCGCTCCATCGTGTCAGTGAGCTGCTCGATGAACCACGACCCGCCCAAAGGATCGGTCACGCGTGTCACACCCGTTTCGTGCGCAAGAATCTGCTGCGTGCGCAAGGCAACAGTCACCGCCTGCTCCGTGGGCAGCCCAAGCGTCTCGTCCATCGAATCGGTATGCAAACTCTGGCACCCGCCAAGCACGCCCGCCATCGCCTGATACGCCACGCGCACGATGTTGTTGAGAGGCTGCTGCTCCGTCAGCGAACACCCCGCCGTCTGCACATGCGTCTTCATGTACCACGCCTTGGGATTCGTCGCGCCGTAACGATCCTTCATCATCCGCGCCCAGATCCTTCGAGCGGCGCGCAGCTTGCAAATCTCCTCGAAGAACTCATTGTGCGCGTTGAAGAAGAAGCTCAACCGCGGCCCGAAATCATTCACATCCAAGCCACGCAGAATCGCCTCTTCGACATACTCCATGCCGTCGCGCAGCGTGAACGCCAACTCCTGCGTCGCGCTAGAGCCGGCCTCACGAATGTGATACCCCGAGATCGACACACTGTTCCACTTGGGCATGAACTTCGACTGATACTCAATCGTGTCAATGACCAGCTTCACCGATGGCTCGGGCGGGTAGATGTATTCGTTCTGCGAGTGGAACTCTTTGAGAATGTCATTCTGCAGCGTGCCGCCAAGCTGATCCGCCCCGATCCCCCGCTGCTGCGCCATCGCGATGTACATCGCCCAGATCACGCACGCCGGCCCGTTGATCGTCTGCGACACCGTCACCTGATCGATCGGGATGTCGGCATACAGCCGATGCATGTCCTCAATCGTGTCGATCGCAACGCCGCACCGCCCCACTTCGCCCGCCGACAACGCATCATCCGAATCACGACCCATCAATGTCGGCAAATCGAACGCCGTCGACAGCCCTGTGTTCGCTTTGGTCTTACTCGTCTTCGCCTGCTCGAGCAGATACTTGAAGCGCCGGTTCGTGTCATCCGCCGACCCAAACCCCGCAAACTGCCGCATGGTCCAAAGCCGCGTGCGATACCCCTGCGGAAACAGCCCTCGCGTATATGGGAACTGCCCCGGCTCAGGAATGTCCCGTTCGATGTGCTTCAACGAATCCGCCGGCTTGTCCGGGCCGTAGCTTGGATCGAGCACCAGCCCCGAAATCGTGACGGCCTGGGGGTCGACCTGGTCGGGATTGGGCGTGCCCTGGCGCGAGGAAAGGGTGGTCATCGCTTGGCCTCCATTGCGGGGTCTACCGGTACCACAGAAGTGTAAGCTGCCCAACACGCCCCAGCACAAACGCCGAGGATTCGCAATCCATTGGCGTTCGGAGATTGCAAATGGCTCGGATCTGGTTGCCCATCGTCGCCGTGCTCGTCGTGCTGGCCCCAGCGCGGTGGGCCCACGCCCAGAACTCCTACGACTTTGAGAACACCATGGCCGGGCTCGACTACGAGGCCGCCGCCAAGATGGCCATCGAACAAGCCGAAGCGACCGGCAGCCCCGTCTGGATGTACAACGCCGCCTGCGCCCTCGGCAAATTGGGAAAACTCGACGACGCTGCCGACTGGCTCGTCAAGTCCGCCGACGCCGGCTTCGCGGGCGTGCGCTCCATCGAAACTGACAGCGACCTCGACCCCATCCGCACGCACCCGCGCTTCACCGAGGCCGAGCAAAAAGTCCGCGCCAACGCCCAGGCGCGCTTCGACAAGTTCAAAGCGGTCGCCGAAACCACCGAGCCACTCTTCATGCTCCCCCCCGCCTTCAAGGCCCAGGACCCCCACACGCTCATCATCGTGCTGCACGGCTCGGGCGGCACCGGCGCAAGCATGCGCGCCGCCTTCTACCGCCACGCCCGCAAGCACAGCGCCATCCTCATGACGCCCGACGCGCTGCGCCCCGATGGCCGCGGCTTCAGCTGGGTCTATCGCGACGAAGCCGAGTGGTACATCCTGCACTGCCTGCAGTGGGCCAAGGACCAGTGGAACATCGACCGCGTCATACTCGTGGGCTATTCGCAGGGCGCAAACATCTGCTTCGACATTGGCCAGTCACACGCCGAACTGTTTGACGCCGTGCTCCCGATCAATGGCCACTACGAAGCCGACCTGGCGCCGCTGCCCAAAGAGGGCAAGCGCCCCAAGTGGTACCTGCTCATCGGCGCCAATGATGGCCCCGCGCCGACCTACGCCGAGGCCGAACAAGCCTTCACCGCCGCCGGCATGGAAGCCACACGCGTGCTCATGCCCGAACACGGGCACGAATTCCCAACACCCGATGATCTGGCAAAGGCGCTCACATGGTGTTGTGAGCGGAAGCCGAAACAGCAGTAACGCTCAGCGCTCGCCAGCCGCCGCAAGCTTGTAGGCCGTAAAGAGCGCAAGCATGACCCATATCGCATCGTAAGGCGTCGCGGCTGCCGTGAGTCGCTGCACACGATTGCCAAAGTACCGCCGTCGCACATCGCGTTCGAACGCGAGCCGCTCATCGTGTGACATCTCGCCCAGGCGACGCGATGCTTCCTCCCAAATGCCGCGCGGATAGTCCGACCGCTTGAACGCTTGCGTCGGATCAACTCCCGCTGGCCACACGACGCGCTGCCCCGCTTGCTCTCGTTCGACCACGACTTCATCCGCGACATACGAGACCACTGCTTCGGGAGGCACCACCGCACTTCGATAGGCAATCTCCACGAGCGCTGACTTCCCTAGAAGGATCGAAAGCAGCGCAACGACGCCCGCGAGGATGGCTGTCTGCTCGCTTGGCTGACCGCCTGACAAGTGCAGCCCAATGAGGCACCCCGCGCCCACGAGCCCACCGATGCCCCAGGCGACCCAGCCAATCTGAAATCCGGTGAAGTACGCGATCGCCGCCCAGACGACTGCGCCGATCACGCCAGCAACCACCGAGCCGATCACGCCGCCAAACGACTTCACGCCTCATCACCCTCCGCCGCGATCTTCCACGCGCTGCCCACCGCGAGCACGAGCCACAGCACGTCGAACAGGCCAAAGCTGGCCAGAAAACCTTCAGTCCGGAACGACTGCATGAACTGCTGCGCGCCCAGGTCCATCATCTCCTGCTGCACTCTTGCGTAGTCCTCTTGCTCGCTCGGCGCAAAGCTGCTCCAGCGCTTGGCGGCCTCCGCCCAGATGTCCTTGGGGTAATACGCCTCGGCTGGCAGGTCCTCATCCTCACCCACATCAGGCCAATCGACAGGCGTGCCCGCATCCTCACGCGCACTCGCAATCTCCTCGGCCAATTGAGCAATCAACGCGTCCGGCTCGTTCACCGGATCAAACTGCCCCATCGCCGACATCGCCGACTCGAACTGGCGTGCGTAGGCCTCGATGACCACATACTTGCCTGCAAGCACCGCAAGCAACGCGACACCGCCCGCCATGAACGGCACAGATGCGTTGGGCACGCCGCCCGCGAGACGCGTACCGACCAGTGTGCCAACACCGGTGAGCACGCCAACACCCCATGCAATCCAGCCAATCTCATAGTCCGTGTAGTACGCAATCGCCGCCCAGATCGCCGCGCCAATCGCGCCACCGATCACTGCACCGATCAAGCCGCCAAGTGCCTTCATGATGTGAGCCCTCGCGGGCGCTCGCCCGGGGCCAAGTGAGACCCGGCCGGCGCCGGGCTTATGATGCCCGACAACCAAGAACCGCGTCAAGCGCGATGTTTAGATTCGATCGCGATTCGAGTTCTGGGTGGTCAAGCTCCCTCACCCCGCCTTCTTGTGCACCTTCGCCAGCTCGTCGAGCTTCTTCAGATTCGTGCGGATCGCGCTCTCATTGTTCTTCGCGACCGCCTTCTGCAGCTTCGTCAGCACCGTGCCAAGCTCGATCCGCTTGCGCTGCGCCATCATCTCGCCATTGTGCTCGAGCCAATCCTTCATGTCGTCAAGCACTTTCTCCGCATGCTGGCGCAGGTCCCCCGCCGCACGCTCAGGCTGCTTCGGCGCTTGCTCCTGCGTGTCGCGCCTCATGCGCTCCTTCGCGCCGCGCTCAAGCCCAGAACCACCCTGAATCACGATCTCCTGGCTCTTGCCCGTGTCCTTGTCCGTCGCCTTCACCTGCAGAATGCCATCCGCGTCGATCGCAAACTCCACCTCGATCTGCGGCACACCCGCCGGCGCACGCCGAATGCCCTTCAACTGAAACAGGCCAAGTGTGCGATTCTCCTTGGCTTCCTTGGATTCGCCTTCGAGCACATTGATCGGCACCGACGTCTGATTGTTCGAAGGCGTCGAATACACACGGCGCACGCTCGTCGGAATGGGCGTGTTCTTCGCAACGATCTTCGACATCCCGCCGCCCGCCGTCTCCACACCCATCGAATGCGAAACCACATCCATCAGGTTCACGTTGTGCAAATCGCCCTGGATCACGCCGCCCAGCTTCGCGGCCCCCAGCGCAACAACCTCATCCGGATTGAGCGACTTGTTCAGGCGATCCGTCTTGAAGACCTCGCACGCAATCTCCTGAATCTTGGGCATGCGCGTCGACCCACCAACGAGCACGACCTCAACATCCTTCAGCCCGCCCGCTTCCCAGATCAGTTCCTGACAGGCCTTGCGCGTGTCGTCGAACAGATCCGAACACACCGCTTCGAACCGCTCCTTGGTCAGGTTGTAGTCCAGGTGCTTCGGACCATTGCCGTCCACCGTAATGAAGGGCAGCGAGATATTCGCCACCTCGCGCTGCGACAACTCCACCTTCGCGTGCTGCGCCGCCTGCTTCAGGCGCTGCAGCGCCATCGGATGCTCGCGAATGTCAAAGCGATGGTTCCGCGCATAGTCATCCGCCACGATGTCGATGATGCGCTGGTCGAAGTCATCGCCACCCAGGTGCGTGTTGCCATGCACGCCGATGACCTTGAAATCGCCGCCCCGGATCTCGAGCGCCGAAAGGTCGAACGTACCGCCACCAAAGTCAAAGATCACGATGCGCCGGCTCTCTTGCCCATCCAGGCCATACGCAAGCGCCGCCGCCGTCGGCTCGTTGATGATCCGCTTCACCTGCAGCCCGGCGATCTCGCCCGCATCCTTGGTCGCTTGCCGCTGCGCATCATTGAAATACGCGGGCACGGTAATCACCGCGCCATCCACCGGCTCGCCAAGAAATCCCTCAGCCTGCGCCTTCAACTCCTGCAGAATCAGCGCAGAAACCTGTTGCGGCGTATACAGCTTCTTGCCAATCCGCACCTGCACAAACTCCTGCGGCTTGCCAACCACCTCATACGGCACAAGCTTCTCTTCGCGATCGACTTCGCTATGCCGACGCCCCATGAAACGCTTGATCGAATAGATCGTGTGCTCCGGATTGGTCACCTGGCACTTCATCGCCGCGTGCCCAATCGCGCGCTTGCCATCCTCCAGGAACGACACCATCGATGGCATCGTGCGCTCGCCCGCGAAAGATTCCACAACGCTCGGGCGCCGCCCCGTGAACGCCGCCACGACCGAGTTTGTCGTGCCCAAGTCGATGCCGATGACCTTGCCCATCGCTGGTTCCCCTCTGCAGCGCACTCTGCGCCGTCCTGTGCCTTATTGGTCGTCCGCGTCCGCCACCATGCGCAATGCCGCCGCCGTCTTCGCATCAGGCGGGAAGCGCAGATCACCAAGCTGTGCATCGTGCAACACGAAGTACTTCATCCGCGGCATGCCCATCGACTCCAGATCAGGCTGCATCACGATCTGTGCCGTTGCACGCACGCTCCCGCTCGAAAACCGCAGGTCATAATCAAACGGCTCGAAGGGCCGCCACGACGTGTACCACTTCGCAGGCAGCTGCAGGTCCGCGCCCTTGTATTCGCCATACCGATCGCGCAGCAGCGTCAGGAACGCAAACGCCTGCTCCATGTCATGGACTTCGCCGGGCGAATCAAACTGCCCCACGAACGCCGCCACATCGCCGCCCTGCCCCGCCTGCAACGCAATCTGCGGCGCACTGCGCGCCGCAGAACTGTACTGCCACGCCGCGAAACCAATCACAAGCTGCGCAATCGTGAACGCAAGCCCGCAGCGCATCGCAAACTTCGCACGCCCCACCCCCGTGTGCGCCGCGTTCGTCTTGATGTCCTTCATCGCGAGCCAGCCCGTCGCCATGCCAAGCAACGGCAGCACGGGCACGAAGAACGGCAACGCCAGGAACGGCGCCCACTTCGCAAGAGGGCTCTGCTGCTGGGTGACCTGAATGCTCACCGCGCGCTGCCGCCCAAAACTGTCCGCTTGATATTCCGACATGACGTGGGCCCCCCTGGATATGGGTCTGGAACGTCAGGTCATCGACGAGCCGAGTCCGACGCCTTGGCCAAGGTCGCACCCGCAGACCCCGCCCATGCGCGGGCCGGAGGGTTATGTCGGCGTGCCCGCATACGCACGGCGCCACGCGTGTCCGATAGCGCAGGTGCTGTTAGTTGTCCGAGTTCTGCTTGATGTCTTGCCGCGGGGCCAGCAGGTTGTAGTCAAAGCCGATACCGCGCTTGTTCAGGGCCTGCGCTGGATGGCGAAGCCCATCGAACTTGCCTCCATTGTCGACGCCATCCGCGCCCAGTGCATAGAGCAAATAGCCGTGCGGCGCATCTGGCTCAACGCGGTAGACAAACTGTTGCCCCGCCGACGTGTCAATGCGCATGTCTTGACTGAGCCCCGCGGCATCAGCAGCCTCATCAAGCGTCTGCGGCAAGCGCCCGTGCTCCGCACGATAGAGCTCGATGGCGAGCAAACATGCGGTGCCACGGCGCTTGAGAACGCGACTCAGACCGGTGCTACGGCATAACGTGATGGTGTACTTCCATTGATCCAATCCTTCTACCGCAGTCATGTTCTTGGTTTTTGGCATAACTGATGCAACTGGGAGATCGAGTGCGACAAGCGTTTGCGGAACTGTCGCGAGGTATTCCGGCCAGTACAGGCGCATCTCTCTTGCATAGGCGCGGTACTCCGATGGGCGCGCGAACGTGCGCTCTTCCCATTTCGCATACTCGCTCAATCGTCGGTCCCCCTCGACTACCTCCTGCCACGCCGGGAAGCGATCCGGGTTCAGCATGCCAAGCAGCCGTTGCAGCACTTCGGATGGAATCAAACCTCTATTGGCGAAGTCACCGAGCTCATCCATGGTGAGCCCATCCAACGAGACTGCAATGAGCCATCCGTGAAGCGTCCGATCGCTTGCTGCAGCTCGAGCCAATTCCATAGCGTTGGCCAGGTGGCGTTCGAATGCCGTCAGGTCATTCGCAGCCATGTCATAGTGAGCCATCGCCAAGAGCGCTCGGCACAACGAACGAAGCGGGCTCCCAACGCTCACCCGAGATTCGGGGTCCTCCCAAGGCGGCATCTGCGCCCCCGCCTCGTACCAACTCCCAATGTCATCGAACACTCCAAGTTCCCGGGCGAATTCGAGACACTCCGCCGCAAAAGCATCGACAGGGGCTCCAGTTGGCCAAGAAGGACGAGACACTGTGTTGAAGAGGAAGGCGTTGCGATCCGGGCTGCCCCGACTCCAGAAGTCGCTCTCTACCGACTCCCACTTCCCCGCCGCCACCTCCAAATACCTCCACGCATCCGCATTCGGCGCCCTGCCATCCTCCGTCTGCTTCCGCGTGATCCACGTCACCCAGTCTTCATCAAACTCCGGCGCGAGCGTCGGCTCTTCCGCATCGCCCATCGCCCACCACGCCGCGCCGACAATCACAACCGCCGCGACAAGCAGCACCGCCGCTCGCCCCCAAGCTCGCAATGCGCCTGTTTTGGTGTCGTCCGCCATGGCCGCATCATACGCGCGCCGCTTCGTTAGAACCCCGCCTCTGCAAGCCACACGCTCGGCGCTTCATCCAAGGCCATCGCCACCGCAAGCAGCGACTCCAGGCTGGGCAGGTGCGCGCCACGCTCGATGCTCGACAACTGGCTCACCGAAATGCCCGACGCCTCCGAAAGATCCTTGAGCGTCCACCCCTTGCCCGTGCGCGCAACACGAATGCGCCGGCCAAGCTCCGTGCGAAGTCGATCCTGCGGCCGCCCACCTAGATTGAGCCGCGTCGCCGCCTGCTCGAGCGACGCGCGCAACTCATCAATCGAAAACGGCTTGGCGATGTAATCAAACACATCCTGCTTGAACGTCTCGCGCATTGATTCCATCGACGGATAGCCCGTCAGCACAATCACGCACAATCGGCTCCACCGCTTGCGAATCTCATCCAGCACATCTTCGCCCCGATGCCGACCCATGTTCATGTCGAGCAGCACGACATCAGGCAGACGGCGCTCGGCACTCTCATACAGCTCATTAGGCGTCGCAACCGCACGGATCGTGTGCCCTTGTTCCTCGAGCACCGCCGAGACATACTCACGGAAATCCGCGTCATCATCCAGCGCAATGATGTCCAGCCCGCCCTGCGGCGCATCGCCCTCGTGTTGCATGTCCGCCTCAGCCATGATGCACCAGCGTATCGTGCTGCACC
>JAGQOH010000038.1 GCA_020427635.1 Phycisphaerales bacterium | reverse complement strand
GAAGCATGCGCCATGATTCGCACCGAGATTGACTCCATGCCCGCAGAACTTGATGAAGTGACGCGGCGCGTGATGCAGCTCGAGATCGAAGAGGCGGCTCTCAAGAAGGAAAAGGACAAGGCGAGCAGGGATCGCCTGGACGCACTGCGCAAGGAACTTGCCGATCTCAAAAGCAAGGCCGATGTCATGCGCGGGCAGTGGGAGGCGGAGAAGAAGCAGATCCATGCGGTGCAGGAGCTGCGGTCGAAGATCGAGCAGACGCGCCACGACATCGAGCAGGCCCAGCGCAACTACGACCTCAACAAGGCCGCCGAATTGCAGCACGGGACCCTCCCCAAGCTGCAGCACGAGCTCGACCAGGCCGAGGCCAAGATGGCCTCCGGGCGTCAGAGTGAGCACGCACTCCTGCGCGAAGAGGTCACAGAAGACGAAATAGGGGAAATTGTCTCGAAGTGGACCGGCATTCCATTGACCAGACTTGTCGAAGGCGAACGTGAGAAACTGCTCACGCTGACGGACCACTTGCACGAGCGCGTGGTTGGACAGGACGAAGCCGTGACGCTGGTGTCCGATGCCGTGCTGCGCGCTCGTGCTGGAATCAAAGATCCGAAGCGGCCCATCGGGTCATTCATTTTCCTCGGGCCCACGGGCGTCGGCAAGACCGAACTTGCCCGTGCCTTGGCTGAATCACTGTTCGACAGCGAAGACAACATCGTGCGCATCGACATGTCGGAGTACATGGAAAAGCACGCAGTCTCGCGCTTGATCGGCGCGCCCCCCGGCTACATCGGCTATGACGAAGGCGGCCAACTCACCGAGGCCGTGCGCCGTCGCCCATACGCCGTCGTGCTGTTCGACGAGATCGAAAAGGCCCATCCCGATGTTTTCAACGTGCTCCTGCAAATCCTGGACGATGGCCGGGTGACCGATTCACATGGCCGCACCGTGAGCTTCAAGAACACAGTCATCATCATGACGAGCAACATTGGCTCGATGCACTTGCTCGAAGGTGTGACCCCGAGTGGCCACCTGACCAACGATGCGCGCACCGCAGTGCTCAGCGAGTTGCGGGCATCGTTCCGTCCCGAGTTCCTCAATCGCGTCGACGACATTGTGCTGTTCACGCCGTTGCAACTGGAACAGATCAAGCGGATCGTGCGCCTGCAAGTGCAGCACCTGGCGGACCGCCTGGCCGCCCAGGGCATCGGACTTGAGTTGACCGATGACGCCGCAGCGTTCATTGCAGACCATGCCTACGACCCTGCATATGGAGCGCGTCCCCTCAAGCGCTACATCCAACATGAGGTGGAGACGGCCGTCGCCCGACAGCTCATCGGGGGGTCGATCGGCGCAGGGGCGACCATCCTGGTCGGGGTCCGTGATGGGGCGCTGACGGTCGAGGCCGCCCAAATGGCCCATGCAGAGGCCTGAAATCGGCTCCCGGTCCTCAGTGGTAAACTGGGGAATCTACGGAAGTTATCGGCGTCTGGGTAAAAGCACCTATGGCGATTTGGGCATTCCTTGCTTGTAAGAACTGCGCGAAGGGGCCATAATCCCATAGCCCAGGTTCGGGATAACCCCGCATGGCTGCGGGAACCGGGGCGGTCTAGGCCGCGCATATGGCATGCGCGGGCGGGAGGTGACACTGTGCTAGAGGCTGATGTTCGCCGGAGGCGATTGCACAACCTCGTTGATCTTGCGCGGACCACCAGGAAGTGGACGCGGGCACAGCTCGCGGAGGCGCTTGGTCGCGATCCAACAAAGGTATACCCGGAGTCCGCCAATCCGAAGGCGGATTATCTCATTTCATTGGCCAAAGCCCTAGAGTGGCCCGTGGGCGATGTCATCGAGGCGGTGTGGGGCGAAGACGACCCACGCGCCCGGTTGAACGCCAACAAGAAGGGTCAGTCACACGCGGAGTTGGTCGAGCAGGACCGGGCCTCCGCGGCGCAACATTGGCAGCAGTGGAACAAGCACCACGTTGCAGGCTCGCACCGTGATGCGCTCGCCACCGCGAGAGGACTCTTCAAAGCCGCCCACACCGACGAGTACAAGGCCTACGCGTCTCATCTTGAGGCCGCAGCGTTGGAAGGTATGGGGCAGTACGCGAAGTCGGCCGAGGTTGCTCGGCGCGGCTTGGAATACGCCGCCGTGTCCCCGCGTACCCGAAACGCCCTGCGCGCAGGTCTGGCCAACGCGTGGTATTCGATGTGGGAACTGGCGCCCGCGCTTGGCGAGTGCGAGGTGGTCATCGCCTACTACGAGAAGAACCCGCCCGACAAACGAGTAGACTGGAAGCGGCGCGCATTCGTCCGGTACGTGCGTGGCAACGTGCGCCGTCGCCTGGCGGTCATCGAGCCCGACATGGCTGACGAGCACTACGCGCGCGCCATCGAAGACCTCAATTTCGCTTCGACGGTGTATGAGGATTTGGCCAACGAGCTCGAAGACTCATCGCTGCTCGGCATCGTCAACACCTGCTTGGGTGGTGTCATGGAAGCCGAGGCCGAGCTTGGCAAGCGCAACGCAGCCAACACGATCCACGAGATGCTCGAATCAACCACGGCCGCGCTTGGGGCGGAGCAGCCCCCGGTGGGCGACTGGCTTGAGAGCTGGGGATGGTGGAGCATTTTCGGCAGCAACATGGCCCTGCGTCACCTCAAGGGGGCAGAAGCCCAGCAGGTGACCAAGCGATTCCTCAACCACGGGCTGGTGGTCGCAGAGCAACTGGACCACTGGGCGATGCGTGAGCGAATCTTCACCTTGCAACTCGCACTGCATGAGACCTTGGTGGGATCCACGGGATTCGAGATTCCGTTCGTCCTGCCGGGATCGCAGCGGCGTAGCGTTTTCGGGACGATCGGACGGATTCCTCGCTTCCGAGAGCAAGGTTGGCAGATCCTCGAAACCGCGCAGTTCGTAGAGACCGCAGAGGAGGTGGCTCGATGAACACGTTCACCAAACTGAATCAGGCGGTCGTCTGTTCAATCGCAACGTGTGCGATCGCGGCACCTGCATTGGCAGGGGGCAGCCGCGCCACGCCAATCACGCCAGGCGAGTTGCCGCCCTCCAACCTGCACGGTTGGGCCTTCCCCGGCTGGGATACCCAGCAGTTCACGCACGAAGGATTCAATGGCGGGATGGTCAGCGTTGAGCCGCATAGTGATGGCCTTGAGCCGCCCATGCTGTTCGACCTCGTGACACCCCCGATCCCGTTGCCGCCCCTGGGTGACACGGCGCCCGTCGGGCTCGATCGCACCAATCGCGATCGGCCGGGTGCTGGCGTCCGCGTGACCGCATTCTCCACGCCCGCCACTGGCGGCACGGTGTCTGCGGTTCCCGCACCGGGCTCGGCAGTGCTGCTCATCGGTGCCGCGGGCGCGGCTGCGCTGCGTCGTCGCCGTCGCTGAGCCACGACGACAACAACGAATCTCACCAGCGCCCCCGGGTCGGTCCCGGGGGCTTTTCGTTTCTCAGGAGCCGCGCGGCGCGTGCATCGCGGCGGCGAGTTGACCCGCAAGTCGCGCATTGCTCTCGACGAGCGCAATGTTCGCGCGGAGGGTTGCGCCTTCTGACAGCTCGTGCAGTCGTCCCAAGACAAACGGCGTGACATCGCGCCCCGACGCGCCCGCCTTCCCCGCTTCACCAAACGCCTTGTCCGTCCACTTGGCCAGCTGTCTTACTTCCAATTCATCAGCTGATGGGATCGGATTGGCGACCAGGATGCCGCGCCCGGTTCGAGCAAGCTCGTGTGAAACAAAGCGCGCCATGTCGGCGGCGTCATCGAATCGCGCATCAACATGAAGGTCCGACTGGCGGCAGTAGAACTGGGGGAACGTATCTGTCTGGTACCCAATGACCGGCACGCCGAGTGTTTCGAGCGCTTCGCGCGTGGCGGCGACATCGAGGATCGACTTGCACCCCGAGGCGACGACCGCGACCGGATAGCGGGCGAGGGCGCTGAGGTCGGCACTGATGTCGAGGTGCTCGCCGTATCCCTTGTGGACCCCGCCAATGCCGCCGGTGGCAAAGACGCGGATGCCAGCGAGGCCTGCGAGTTCCATGGTGGTGCTGACGGTGGTTGCAGCGTGGGACTTGCGGTGCGCGAGCGCGCCGAGGTTGGCGGTGTTGGCTTTGGGGACCTCGGGCGCGTCGAGCAGGAGTTGGAGTTCCTGGGCTGTCATGCCGACGGTGGCGACGCCTTGGATCAGCCCGATGAGCGCGGGGTGAGCGCCAGCTGAGCGCACGGTTTCATCGAGGCGATGCGCGAGGGCGAGGGATTGGTCGCGCGGCACGCCATGCACGAGCAGCGTGGTTTCGAGGGCAACAGCGGGGGCGATGGAGCGACGGAGGAATTGCATTGGGGAAAGTGTAATCAGCACAAAGAAAAGGCCCGACCTGGCAAGCAAGTCGGGCCTCCCACGGACTACCGCCGATTGATTACCCTCTCGATCACACCACGCCCTGGGCGATCATCGAATCGGCAACCTTCTTGAAGCCGGCGATGTTCGCCCCGTCGACGTAGTTGCCTTCCCACGAATACACCTTCGAGGCTTCGAAGGCATTCTTGTGGATGTTCTTCATGATGTTCTTGAGGCGGTTGTCGACCTCATCGAACGGCCAAGCAATGCGAGACGAGTTCTGCGCCATTTCGAGCGCGCTAGTCGCCACGCCGCCGGCGTTCGCCGCCTTGCCAGGCCCGTACATGATCTTGGCATCGAGATAGGCGTTGATCGCCTCAGGGGTCGAAGGCATGTTCGCGCCTTCCGAGACGACCTTGACGCCGCCCGCAAGCAGGTTCTTGGCGTCGGCGCCATTGATCTCGTTCTGCGTGGCGCTGGGAAAGGCGCAATCGGCTTTCACCGCCCAAAGCGGATTGTGGTCAGCGCCCTTCTTCGTCTCGTGATACTCGACATTCTTGAACTTGTCGGCAAGCTCACTGATACGCCCGCGGCGAACGTTCTTCAGCGCCATCATTTCGTTGAGCATTTCGTTGGTCATGCCGTCCTTGAAATGCACCCAGCCCGACGAGTCAGACGCCGTGATGGGTGTCGCGCCAAGTTGAAGCAGCTTCTGGCAGGTGAACTGCGAGACGTTGCCAGAGCCGGAAACCAGGCACTTCTTGCCCGAAATGTTCTGCCCCTTCGCGCCAAGCATCTCACACGCGAAGTACACCGAGCCGTATCCCGTCGCCTCCGGGCGTACAAGCGAGCCGCCCCATTCCAGGCTCTTGCCGGTCAGTACACCGACAAACTCGTTCTTGAGGCGCTTGTATTGACCGAAGAGGAAGCCGATTTCGCGGCCGCCCACGCCGATGTCACCCGCGGGGACGTCGCAGTCGGCATTGATGTGGCGGAAGAGTTCGCTCATGAAGCTCTGGCAGAAGCGCATGACTTCGGCGTCCGACTTGCCCTTGGGATCGAAGTCGGAGCCGCCCTTGCCGCCGCCGATCATTTGGCCGGTGAGCGAGTTCTTGAAGATCTGCTCGAAGGCGAGGAACTTGAGGATCGACAGGTTCACCGAGGGGTGGAATCGCAGGCCGCCCTTGTAGGGACCGATCGCCGAGTTGAACTGGATCCGGAACCCACGGTTGACCTGCACATTGTTCTTGTCGTCAAGCCAGGGCACGCGGAACTGGAAGGCGCGCTCCGGCTCGCACACGCGCTCAAGGACGCGGTGCTTCTGATATTCAGGGTGCTTGTCGAGCATCGAGCCAAGCGAATCGAGGACTTCCTCGACGGCCTGGAGAAACTCGGGCTGATGGGGATCGCGGGCGCGGACTTTGTCCAGAACTTCCGAAACATAGCTATTGCGGGTCACCTGTATGCCTCCTGTGAAAGGCCGCGTATGCTAGCGGACACCAGCCTCGGCTTCAGGGCGGGGTTTGGCGGCATTGGGGGCGCGTAGCTCAGTTGGCTAGAGCATTCGGCTTACACCCGAAAGGTCCTCGGTTCGAGCCCGAGCGCGCCCACTCTTGGCGGGGAATGGCCGGGCTTGCGTGCCAGGTGCTGCCCAGGGAGGCTGAGCGCTGATGCACGAGTTCTTGGGCTTTCTGATTGACGTGGCGTATCTGAAGATCGGTGCGATCACTGCGCCCAGATGGATGTTCAAGAAACGCAGCGGGTGGGACGAGCGGATGGGCAAGGGGGCCGTGTTGCCGCCGCCACCTGCGGGCAAGAAGCGGCTGTTCATTCATGCGGTGTCGGTAGGGGAGGTGAATCTGACGCGGCCATTGGTCGAGCGGTTGCGCGATCAGGTCGACATCGTGGTCGGGGCGACGACGGATACCGGGATTGCGCGCGCGCGGCAGATGTATGCGGGCATGGTGCATGTGGTGCGCACGCCGATGGATGCGAGTTGGATGGTCAGCGCGTTCTGGAAGCGCGTGAAGCCGGATGCAGTGGCGCTGGTAGAGCTTGAGCTGTGGCCCAACATGTTGCTCAAGTGCGAGAAGCACAAGGTGCCGGTATGCGTGGTGAATGGGCGACTGAGCGCGCGGTCGTTCAAAAACTATCGCAAGGTGCGCTGGATGCTTGGGTGGATGTTCCGCCAGCTTGTGTTCGCAGCGGTGCAGGATGAGACCTACGCAGAGCGGTTCATTGAGATGGGTGTGGCGCAAGATCGGTGCCACGTTGCGGGCACGATGAAGTGGGACAGCGCCTTCGATGCGCCGCCCCTGGGCAACGCGGTGGACCAGCTCGCAAAGGGCTTTGGCATCGACCGCAATCGGCCCTTGATCGTTGCCGGCAGCACCGGGCCGGGCGAGGCGGAACTGATCGTGCAGGCGTGCAAGGACGCGGGGTATCGCGGCCAGTTGCTCATTGCACCGCGGAAGCCGGAGCACTTCGATGTCGCCGCCGCCGCGATGCCCGGATGCGTGCGCCGATCGACCAGCGCGGTTCCGCCTGCAGGGACTGACTTTTTCCTGCTTGACACGATCGGTGAGCTGCGGTCCGCCTACGCCCTCGCTGACCTCGTCATCATCGGGCGATCATTCATTGACTTGCACGGCTCTGACCCAATGGAACCCGCCGCCTTGGGGAAGGCGATCGTCATGGGGCCGCGGTTTGAGGATTTCACAAGCGCGGTCGAGGCGCTGCGCCGGCATGATGCGATTGTGCAAGTCGAGGCCTCGGAACTGGCCGGCACAATTGGCGAACTCATGAGCGACCCAACGAAACGCAAAGCGCTTGGGCAGTGTGCATTGGTGTGCGTCGAACAACAACGCGGGGCCGCCGATCGGCATGCAACGCTCATTCTCAACGTGATGGGGTTTGCCCATGCATGAAGAGGCATTGCTTCAACACATCTATGCGCGCTCCAAGGACATCGCGGGAGATGTGCTCGTCGGGCCTGGCGACGATTGTTCCGTTGTTCGCATCGGCTCTGCGCAAGTGCTGCTGACAACGGATCAACTCGTTGAGCATCGGCACTTTGCAGCGGACTTGCCGATCGATCGTATCGCCCACAAGGCCGTTGCGCGCAGCGTGAGCGACATCGCTGCAATGGGCGGAGCACCGAGCTGTGCACTTGCGACAGCCTGTTTGCCCAACGGCTACCTACACGCCGATGCACTGTTCGATGCAATGCATCGCGCCGCCGCGGCCATGCAGTGCCCGCTCGTTGGCGGCGATATCGCGATCCACGACGGCCCCATCGTGCTCACGGTCACCGCGATTGGCACGCCACATCCAACCCGCGGGCCCGTCTTGCGCACCGGCGCACGCCCCGGCGATCAGGTCTGGGTGACGGGCAAGTTGGGCGGGTCACTCGCAAGTGGTCGGCATGCGGCATTCACACCACGCGTGACCGAGGCGCAGCGTCTGTGCGATCAATTGGGTGAAGACTTGCATGCCATGATCGACCTGTCCGACGGCGCCGGGCGCGATAGCGGGCGGATCGCCTCTGCGTCGGGCTGCGCCATCGAGCTCGACGAAACGGCACTCCCAATGCATGCCGGCGTTACCGATTGGCGCTGCGCACTAGGCGATGGCGAGGACTACGAACTGCTCTTCACAACAGCACCGAGCGTACAAGTCGCAAGTGTGAAGGCCACGCCCATCGGGTGCTGTGTCCCCGGCGAAGGCTGTTGGCTCATCAATCGCGCCGGTGCTCGGCATGACGTGACCACCCTGGGCTGGAACCACGGAGCATGACGACCGTTACCACGCAAAGCGAGACTGAGACGATCGCGCTGGCCGCGGCGATTGCCCAGCAGCTTCGCGCAGGCGATGTCATTGCACTGGAAGGTGACCTTGGCGCAGGCAAAACACGCTTTGTGCAAGGGCTCGCCCAAGGCCTTGGCCATGACCCCGCAAGGGTGAATAGCCCAACCTACGTTGTGATGCACGAATACGAAGCACCAGGCGCAATCACTCTCATCCATGTCGATGCATATCGCTTGGATGGCGATGACGACGCTGCGCTTGGCATTGGCTGGGATCAAGTGCTGCAAGGCGATGCCATCGTCGCCATCGAGTGGCCTGCACGCATTGCAAACATGCTGCCCGAAGGTGCGTTTCGTGTCGAAATTGAGCACATCGGCGCACACGCGCGGCGCCTTTCGATCGCCTGCCCCGCGGGGCGCACACTTACCGTGCTTTCGGGCCCGCCGCATACACCATGAACCGATGCCCCTGCGGCGAAAGCCCGCGCTCCGCACACAATCGATCACGCAAGGCAATCAGTTCCGGCGCTTCGATCGCCTCGATCTTGCCCGTGTCAACATTCACAAGAAAGTCCTGAGGCGTCTTGCCATACGCCAGCTGATAATGCCGCTGGTCTGCATCATCGATCAACACCTGCGAAATGATGCCCGCATCTTGCAGCAGGCGGATCGTGCGGTACACCGTCGCCTTCGAAACGCGATGCCCCTTGCCCCGCATCTGGGCCAGCAGGTCGTCCGCCTGAAACAAGCCATCCATGCCAAGCAGCACATCAAGCACGCGTGCTCGCTCGGGGGTGTACTTCTGGCCCAGCGATTTCAGATGACGCCGAAAGACCGCACAAAGGGGCTGGTGGACCGTGATGGCGGGCTCAGGTGTCACTCTGGGCAAGTGTACGGCCCGATGATCCGCCGGCCGACGCCAACCGGCCCGAATTCCCTTCTCTCCGCAAGAACGCGCCGCTAGACTGACACCTGGGTCCGGCTGGCCCCGAGCGAGGAGGAAGGGCAATGGTGTCACGAAGACTGTGTTTGGCTGCGGGTGGCATCGCTTTCCTCGCAGCGGGGTCCAACGCGCAAACCGTTTACTCCGGGTATGACGTGGCGTTCACCAAAGCCGGGTTCGCCAATCCTTCCCTGCCGGCCAACCAAGACGCCATCACCGCCGGCGTTGCGATCACGCGCGGGTCGACCGCAGGCATCTACAACGCAGTGGTACAGGCGAGCTATTCCCTTGGGGGACCCGCGGACACCGAGTGGGCCTTTGGCACCACCGCCAACTGGAGCACGCTGACCTACGACGTCTGGGTCAACACCGTGGCCAGCTCCCCGCCGAGTTCAGTTGGGCAGAACATGGTGGTGCATCTGATTTCAGAGGACATCTACCTGGACATTCGCTTCACCGCCTGGGGTGTTGGCCCCAGCGCCGGCGGGTCGTTCAGTTATGTGCGCAGCGCCATTCCGGCGCCCGGTGCGATCGCACTGCTGCCGATCGCGGGTGTGTGCGCGCGGCGCAGAAGGCGCTAGTCGTCGTCGCGCTGGTATTCCTCGAGCATGCGCTGCTCAATGGCTTCAACGATCGCCTCGCGCTCGTCGCGCGGCGCCATGAGCAGCGCCGCCAACCACCGGCGCGCCAGTTCAGCGCCCGCGGGCCGCAGGAGTTCAAGCAGAAGCTTCAGATGATCGTTGGGCGACAGCGTCGGCGATGCGTCTGGCGCGCTGGCGGGCGCCAACAGCGGCGGACGCTGAGGTTGCGGGGGTTGAGTTGGGCGCGGTGTGCCCGCCTTCGGGGAGGAGGGCCCCGTTGATGCCTGGTCGGCCTGCTTGTCCGGGCGCTTGACCACCTGGGGCGGAATCCGTCCTGATCGAGGCAGCGCCATTCTTGGTGCCGCCATCGTGATGCGCTGAGACCGCCACGCTCCGCACGCGGACGTCCAGCGTCTGCACGAATACTTCTAACCGATCCATCCGGTCGGTGAGGCGTTCCAGGGCGTCCGCGACCGCACTGAGCAACTCGGCCGGGTTCGCCGATCGCAGGGCCTCCGCCATCGTTTCCGAATACTTCATCGCCCCATGCCCGGTGATCAGCCAGTGGGCATTGACGTCAAACCGGTTGCACAGGGCGACGAGAAACTCGACTGAGGGGGCCTGTCCCTGCAAGTAGCGCCGAACGGTCTCCGAGTTCGTGTCGGTGATGTTGCCGATCGCCCGGTAGGTGCGATCGCCCACAATCGCCAGGATCCGTTCATGGAGGGGAGACAGGTCCATGGTGCAAAACTAGGGTGATGTTCGGTGATTCACAAGGGCAAACCGTCGTTTTTGTGGCACGAGCGGGCTCTTTCCACACCGCTGTGTCAAGCCACGTCGACAAGCCCCAAAGTCGAGCCATACCGCTTCCACAATCGGGTGTGCAGCACCTTCTCCTCCGGGCGGGACAGGGTGGGCGACTGCTCAATCCAGCGGGCCGCGTCACGCCGCGCCTGCATCAGCAGGTCCTGATCGCGAGGCAACTGCGTCAGGCGCAGCGGCAACTGCCCCGACTGCTTCGAGCCAATCAGCTCGCCCGGGCCGCGCAGCTTGAGGTCCTCCTCCGCAAGGGCAAATCCATCCGTCGTGCGCACGATCGCGTTCAAGCGCGCAGCCCCATCCTCCGTGGAAGGCTCTGCGATCAAGATGCACACGCCCTTGCGTTCCCCGCGACCGATGCGCCCCCTCAGCTGATGCAATTGGGCCAGGCCGAACCGATCCGCGTGGTCGATCACCATGATCGACGCATTCGGAATATCGACACCCACTTCGATGACCGTGGTCGCGATCAGGCAATCAATTTCACCCGCACGAAAACGTTGCATCGTCGCTTCGCGCTCGTCGCGCGACAGGCGCCCGTGCATGACCGCCAGTCGCTTGCCCGCAAGCACGCCTTGCGAAAGCTGCGCCAGGGTTGAGCGCACGGAACGCAGCGATGCGCGTGGGGCCCCCTCGTCAAACAGCTCCGCGTCGTCGTCGTCCTCGCCAATCGCTGGCAGTACCACATAGGCCTGCTCGCCCTGGTCGATGCGCGTCCGCACGAAGTCCCAGACCTCTTCCGTCTGCGGCGGGCGCACCCAGCGCGTCGCAACAGGCTGGCGACCTGGTGGCAAACCGTCAATCGTCGAGACATCCAGATCGCCAAAGACCGTCAGCGCGAGCGTGCGCGGGATGGGCGTTGCGGTCATCACGAGCGTGTGTGGCGCCGTCGTCTCGTCATCCATCTTGGCGCGGAGCGCCGCCCGTTGATGCACGCCAAACCGGTGCTGCTCATCGATGATCGCAACTGCAAGATTGTGGAAGCGCACATGCTCGGTCAGGAGGGCATGCGTCCCGATCGCGATGTCAATCTCCCCCGAAGCAATGCGCTCCGCCTCTGCAGCGCGTGTTGACGCGTCGCGTGATCCGGTCAGCAGCGCGAGCCGCACACGAGAGGCCTTGAGCATGCTCGAGATTGTGTGAAAGTGCTGTTCCGCGAGCAGTTCAGTCGGCGCGAGCAGCACGCCCTGGGCGCCGTGCGCGACCGCGAGCAACAGCGCATACAGTGCGACGACTGTCTTTCCAGAGCCGACATCGCCCTGGATGAGCCGATTTGCGGGCGAAGTCTTTGCAAGATCGCTGGCGATTTGCTGAACGACGTGGTCCTGCGCCGGCGTCAGTGCAAAGGGCAGTCGCTTGCGAATGTGAGCATCGATCTTGGGATTGGTCTCGAGCGCCGGCGCCTTCATCATGGCACGCAGCTGCGCCCGGCGCATCTGTACACCCAGCTGCAACATCAGCAGTTCGTCATAAACCAAGCGACGCCGCGCCGCCTTGACTTCGTCTTCATGCTCCGGCGCATGCATCATCCGATACGCCGCTGCAAGTGATGGCAGCTCGCGCTCCCGCCGAAAACCCTCCGGCAGGTGATCCTCAAGCTGCGCAAGCGCGCCGTGCAGTACGCCCTGCACCGCCTTGTCAATCACGTGCGAAGGTAAATCTTCCGTCGCCGGATAGACCGGGCGCAATCGCTCGGCACGAGCACCGGGCTCCGCGCCGACATCGGGCAATGCCTCCCAGTGCGGGTTGGCCATTTGTAGCATCGGGCCGCGACGCTCGGCCTTGCCCTGCACGCGGACGCGCATGCCAGGCATGATTCGACTCGCGAGGAAGGGCTGATTGAACCAAACAAGGTCAAGCCGCCCGGTGTGATCGATCAGCACCGCCTCAAAACGCCCCCCGCGCTTCTTGCGAACGACGCGACACGCCGTGATCTCGCCCCGCGCCGCCCCCACGTGCCCCGGCGTCAGGTCCGCAATCGCGCCCTCGGCCTGCTCAAGTTCGTGCCGAAAAGGCAAGTGATCGATCAGGTGCGCAATGCACCGAATGCCCAGGCGTTGAAACGCCTCGGCGCGGCGCAGCCCAACACCCGGCGCCGACGTGATCGGTGCGGTGAGGGGGTAGGTGTGCGTTGTCGGCGCAGCGCTCATGGCGCCACAAGCTTACGCCGAGCGATGCACCAAAGCCTCAGGAAGCGCCCGAGGCGAGGATCACGATCTCCACGCGTCGCGACTCCTGCTTCGTGCTCCGAGGCTGGGACGAGCCAAACGCAGCGGCATACATGCGATCCTTGTTCACGCCGCGTGAGCCCAGATACTCCTCGACCGCGAGCGCGCGCTCGGAAGACAGTCGCTCGTTCGTCTTCCAGCCCGATTTCTTTATCGGGTCCGAATCAGTGTGCCCCGCGATGCGGATCGTGTTGCCCGCGTATCGGCTATTGATCACGCTCGCGATCTGGTCGAGTGTGCGCTTCGCATCGTTGCGCAGGTCGACCTTGCCCGACTGAAACAGCACATCGCCGGCGACCTCAACAACGATCTCACCGTTGCGCTGCGAGACGGTCACACCGGAACCCGGTGCAAAGCCGAAATCGTCTGTCATGCGCGGTGCGCGAGAGGCGCCATCAAGCTGCGCGCGCAGATCATCGCGCTCCTTGGTGAGCGCGTCATAGCGCGAGTCGCACTCGTTGAGTGCGGCGTCAAGCTGATGTTGGGCCTCACGCAGCTCGGCGTTCTCGGCACGCAGCGCAGCAAGCGCGCTCGTGTTCTTGTTACTCGAGCACCCGGTGAGTGAACTGGTGATGACAAGGGCGCCGAGGGCGGCAAGCGTGCGGGCCGCGGCGCGACGAGAAGCGAACAGATTCGCCATGATTCATGCCTCCATACATGAGCGAAGGGCGTCCTACCGGGCATCAGGATACCACGCCCAGGGCGGTTGTCCATGCCGGATTGATGACGTCCCACGAAGGCAGGGCCACTAGGGCAAATCGATTGGCCTGGACATCAACTGTGTCAGTGCAGCCTCAACAACCGGCTTGCCGAGCAGCACCAGCACCGACGCGATCGCCAGGTGTGGTCCGAAGGGCAGTGCCGCTCCCTCGCGCTTGAAGACCGGCGCGAGGAACAAGCTTCCAATCGCCCAGCAAATGCCCAGAAATGGAGCAATGAAAAACGCCAGCAGGGGGTCGACCCACCCCAGGCACGCGCCAATCGCGGCCATCAGGTGGACATCGCCAAGCCCCATTGCCTCCTTGCCAAACGCCAGGGTGCCCAGAATGCGAACACCCCAAACGATGCCGCCTCCGACGAGCAAGCCCAGCAGGGACCCACCAAGGGCCTCGAGCCACAGCGGCGGCGCGTTGGCGAACGCCGGATTGAGCACCCAGGCCAGCGCGCCAAGTAGCGCGATGGGCCCGAGGAAGATGATTTCCTTGGCCATCTCCCGCCGGGCGAACGGGTATTGCACCCAGATCGGGTCCGCATCGTTGACGCCATCGCCTTCGTGCGAACGGGCGACGATGTTGCGCAGGAAGAGCCCCACCGTGAGCCCGACTGCAGCGCCCAGACCGGCCCCCAAGCCCGGCGAGCCTTGGCCGTTGCCTAGGGCAAGCCCCAGCATGATGCCTGCGAGCGCGGGACCCGTCAGCGCGATGGTGCGCGCCAGCAACTGGCCCACAGACATCTCACCTTGTGCGTCCAGTTCCGCGACCCCCTCGGGATCGCGCGCCTCCGCAATCGAGCGCTCCTGCGTGGCCTTCGCTTCCCATTCCATGTAGTCGCTGAAGCTGCGCGGGATGGCTTTGAAGTGCAGCAGCAGCGCCGCAACAACCAAGCCGATCGATGCGCCAAGCGTCGCGCTCAACCAGGGGCCGGTTACAGTGGGGATGGTCCAATGCCAAGGCCAGTCCTGCCAGCCCTGCGGATACAGCTGGCCAAAGCGCGAGTGTGCGACCCAGAGCGCAAAAAGCGGGTGCGTGATGAGCGCGACGCCCGCAGCAAACCAAGGCAGTAGCAGCGGAATCGTGAACGTCTTCGCGTCGATGAGCGTGATCGCAACGAGTGACCCAAGCAGAATGATCACCACCATGAACATGGGCCAAACAGTGCGGAGGGAGCGCTCAGTCCATTCCGGTGACCAGGCGTGCGTGTCCACGCCAACGAGCGACCACACCGATGGGTCCATGAACCACATCGCGTACACGCCGCCAAAGAGCAGGGCGACGAACGTCTCGACGATGACATACTCAGGCGAGATCTTCGCCTTGCAGAATCGACAGCGCCCACCCAGCAGCAGCCAGCCAAAGATCGGAAAATTCTCCCGCCAGCCCAGCTTGTGATTGCAGCTTGGACAGGCTGAAGGCGGCGAGACGATGTTGAGGCCCCGCGGCAGGCGATAAACCAGCACATTGATGAACGAGCCAATGATCGCGCCCAGCGCCACAAAAAAGAACAGCCCCACACACGCCGCCATCCATTGAACTGTGTGGAGATTGCCCATCAGACAGCGCCCGCGGCGCCGCTACTCTCATCGGCGTCCGTGCCGTTTGGCGTGAGTTCTGAGACCTGCTTCTCCGCGCGGTCCAAAATACGCCGGCAGTGCTCCTTGAGCAGGCGGCCTCGTTCATAGGCCTTCACAGAGTCCTCGAGCCCGATCTCGCCCGATTCGATCTTGTCGATGATGGCCTCGAGCGCGGCGATCGCTTGTTCGTAGGACAGCGTGGCGATGTCGTCCGGCAAATTGGCGTTCGAGTCGTTCGTGGCCATGCGCGCAGGGTACTGGAGCCGCTAGAACAGGTCCATCTGCGTCGGATCGTCCGCCTTGCGCGAGCGCCGCCTGAGTGCCCCCTTGCGGGCGGATTGCAATTGTTCGCGCTTGGGAAGGGCCGGGGCGGCTTGCCGCGGCGCCGCCGGGCCATCGCCTGCCGATTCAACCCGCGAGGTCACCGTGCCCGCAGAAAGGCGCGTCGTCAGGGTATCTCCCGGAGTTGCATCGCCGGCACGGCGGAGGGCAGAGCCGTCGGCGCGGAGGGTCATGGAATAGCCTCGGGCGAGGACAGCCATGGGTGAGACGACTTCGAGCTCCCGATCGAGGGCGCTGATGCGCGCGTGGGCTCGTTCGAGAGAACGGGCGAGGCTATCTGTGAGCATGTCGAACAGTGATTCGTGCGGCGTGGCCGCCAGACGAGCCCCAATCGCGCTTGCGAGTCGATCCGATGCCCGATCAAGGCGCACACGTCGGCGGGCATAGATCGCGTCGGGACGATGCTTCGCAAGGCGCGCCGCAAGCCGCTCAAGGCGGACAGATTGGCGCGAAAGGTAGTGCGCGCCCCCTTGCGTGAGGCGCGAGCGCAATGTCCTGATGTGGCGGCGCTCGCCAACAAGCGTGCGATCGACCCGTCCATGCAGCCTCGCGCCGAGATGGTCGAGCTGTTCGAGCAGCGCCATACGATCGGGAATCAGGCGCATCGCCGCTTGCGTGGGCGTCGCGCATCGTTCGTCCGCGACGAGTTCCGCAACGGTCGTATCTGTTTCGTGGCCAATGGCCGCGACGACCGGGATCGTGCAATTGAAGATGGCATCGGCAACGACGCGCTCATTAAACGCCCAGAGATCTTCGATGGAGCCGCCACCACGCGTCACAAGAATGGCATCGATGCTGAGTTTGGAAGCGTTGTTGCTGAGCCAGGCAATCGCACGAGCCACCTGCGGCGCAGCAGCCTCCCCCTGCACACGCACATCGACCAGGGACAGCTCGATGCCTGGGCACCGACGGCGCGCGGTGTCCAGCACATCCTGCAATGCCGCAGCGTTGCGCGACGTCACGATTGCAATACGCCGCGGAAACAGCGGCAGCGCCTTCTTCCGCGCAGGATCGAAATACTCGAGCGCCCGCAGTGCCTCACACAACGCACGGAACTTGGCTTCCAGTGCCCCCGCGCCGATGGGCTCCAGTTTTTCGATGTAGAGTTGGGTGCGCCCGCCGCGTTGCCAGAACTCGACACGACCCGTGGCGAGGACATCGTCGCCATCTTTGGGGGTGAAGGTTTGTTTGCGCGCCGACGAAGCGAACATGACGCAACTGATCACCGCAGCTTCGTCTTTGAGCGAGAAGTACCAGTGGTTCTGGTTCTTGAAGCCCGAGATCTCGCCGCGCACGAGGACTTTGGCGGGGAGGTTGTCTTTGAGGGCGAGGTCGATTTCGGTGGCGAGCTGGGAGACGGAGAGGGGGCGGGACGTGGAAGGAGCCCCGTCGCTTGCCTTCGGGCCCGGCTCAGCGCGCGCAGCCGCCTCCGCAGCTTTCATCTTCTCGGGATCGAACGGCAGGCGAGACATCACGCCACAGATTAGCGTCGATTTCAGGGTCGGTAGACCACGAAGTTGACGGGGTTGCGGCCATCCCAGCCGTCCACGGTGTTGTACGTGGCGATGAGCAGGTCGGTGCCGTCGCGATAGCCGCGGCCGATTGTGGGCGCGCCGTTGCCGACATACCCGTCGGTGATGATGACAACATCGGTATCTAGGAATCCACCATTGATGTGCACAAAGAAGTGGTCGGTACTCCAGGCAACGCCAGTCACGTTCGGTGATGCATTTACGAGTGTGCCATCCTCGAGAATTCTGCCATAGGCATACGGCGGTTTGGTGCGCTGGGCACCCATGATGACATCGCCGCCATCAGCATTGAGGTAGAGCGGCGCGGTTGAGCCGTTGTTGCGCGCCATGATTTCATTGGTGTCGATGCTGATGTTTGACGACGTGAAGTTGCCGATGTTGACGATGCCACCCCCGCCGAGCGAAGTGTCGTTGCCGCCAAGGGCTTGAATGGCCGGTGCGCCGCCATTGTTTGCAGCTTGCACCGCGGGGCTTGCGCCGAGGTTGATCGCATCAATGGCGGGGCCAATGTTGTTTGATGCGAGCGCAAGCAAGGCAGCGTTTTGCGACGGCGGCGAGATCGTGACCTTGGCGTTCGCAGACGGGCTTGTGGTTCCAATGCCAAAGCGATTGTTGGTGTCGATGGTGAGTTGTGGCGTAGGTGTGCCCGAGCCGATGGAAGACTCGGTCGAGATGTGCAGCTTGCTATCGCTGTCGTGGATGATGTGCGCGCCGTCTTGGCCTGCGGCCACATTCCCACTGCCGCCAACGCGGAAGGTCAGCCAATCGCGGGGAGGTGTGCCGATCACACTCTGCGTCCATTCGAGGGAGAGTGAGACGGGGGGTTGACCGGTACCCGCTGGCTTCGTTTCCTTCAGGTGGAAGTCGAAGCTTGGACTGTTCGTGCCGATGCCAACGTCGCCGGCGTTATTGACGAAGATGCCGCGCGTTTGGATGGAGTAGGGCGACGCAGTGAGGAGCTGGCGCGGTGACAGCGTGTTGCCCTCGACCGTGATTTGAAGCCAGCGGTTGGTATTGGTCGCGCCGATGTCTTCGCCCGTGAAGTTGAGTTCGACCTGGAAGAGGCCACCGTCGACCTGCACGTTGTTGATGACGAGGGGGCCTGCGATCTGGGAGCCGCCGGATGCTGCGGTCCAGAGCGAGAAGTTCATGTTGCGCCTGCCAGTGACGGCGAGGCCGTTCTGGTTGAGTTGACCTTGGTAGGTGATGGAATTGGCGGCGAGCGATGATTGCGCAGCGACGACGGCAAGCACAAGCGCAAGCAGCGGGCGAGAAATTTTCATGGTGAACTCCGTATTGGGCATCCGGGCTATGGCTTGTACACCACGAAATTGAAGCCTGCGGCGGCGGGGGTCCAGAAGTTGCCCGAGGTAATGCCGTCAACGAGCACGGAGAGGTCTTGCGAATGCACGCGCAGGAGATTGCCGTTGTTGCTGACAGAGCAACTGTCATCAGACCCGATGGCCGTTGCGATGACGACATCGGTCGATGGGTTGTAGCCGGTAATCGCGATATCAAAGATGTATCCGCTCGCGCTCACGCCGGTCACGTTGGAAGTGGCCGACAGCAGTGTGCCGGTGGATGACACGCGGCCATACGCATACGCCGTCGGCACGTCGTTGGGTCCGGCAAGCACGCGGCCGGCCACATCGAGGTCTCCATTGGGTTCGACGACGACCAGCGTGCTGTTGGCATTTGGATCGACGTTGAAGCCGTACTTGAAGTAGAGGGCGCTGCCGGAGCCTGTGGTGTTGCGCCCCATGATCCATTTGTCTGCGAGCACGCCGCCGGTGACTTCGCCAAGGACAACTGCTGAGCCACGGACACCTCCGTTGGATGAATAAAGTCCAAGGATGGCGTCTGCGTCTTCGACCAAGAGCACGTCTTGATTGAAGTGGGACGTATTGACGCCAAGGTCGTCGCCCCGAACGTGCAGCTCGGCTTGCGGGTCGGTCTCGTTGATGCCGAGCCGACGGTTTGTGTCAAGGGTCATCTGCGGCGCATCGAGCGTGCCTGCAATATCTACCTGCGTAGTGAAGTGCAGCTTGCTGTCGTTGTCGCGGACGACGTGCGTTCCGTCGTACCCTGCCGGGAGCAACGGCGTGCCACCCACGCGGAAACTGAGCCAGTCGCGGGGCGGGGTGCCGACCACCGCCCCTTGCCATTCCAGGCTGAGAGACACTGGCGGCTCGCCGGCGCTCACCGGCGTGGTCTTCTTGATGTGAAGCGTCGCGTTGGGCGTCGTCGTGCCGATGCCCACATCGCCGTCGTTCTGCACATAGATGCCGCGCGTCTGAAGCGAGTATGGCGATGCGGTCAGGCGCTGGCGGGGCGTCAGAATGCTTCCGTTTACCGTGACCTGAAGCCAGCGGTTGGTGGTGGTGGACCCCACATCCTCGCCCGTGAAGTCCAGGTCGACCTGGAACAGCCCGTCATCGACCGGAACGTTGTTGATCGTGATGGTGGCGCCGATCTGCGCGCCGCCAGCGGAGCTGTTCCAAAGCGAAAAGGCCATGTTGCGGGTGCCGGATACGCCAAGCCCGTTTTGCTCAAGGTGGCCTTGGTAGGTGATCGTATTGGCGGAAAGCGACGTCGCGGCGCAGGCGGCGACTGCGCAGGCGGCAAGCGCGAGGCGGGTGGCACGGGAACGAATCAGGTTCATGGGGTTCTCCAGTAGGGGCGCCAGGCAGCCATCAGCCGAGGCGTCCCCGGTCCGTGGGTGTGGGAGCCGGGGGAACGCCGGGGCCGGGGCGACCCAGCATTCATGGGGGGGTCGTGCCGAAAGTATCACGCAGGCCGGCGCAATCAGGCGCAACGAAAATGAAGTTTTTCTTCAAAGGCGCCTTAGCCCTGAGGGGCCGCCTGGCCCGAGCCACGAACGACGAATCGCTCGATCGTCAGGCTTTCCAGCCCCATGGGGCCGTATGCGTGGATTCGGCTTGTGGAAATGCCAATCTCGGCCCCCAACCCCAGCTGGAACCCGTCGTTGAACCGGGTGGAGGCGTTGGAGAGCACGCAGGAGGACTTCACGCGCCGGCGAAACGCCGCCGCCGCCGCTTCGTCAGTCGTCAGAATCGCCTCGGTGTGGTTCGAGCCAAACCGGTCGATATGCGCGATCGCTTCCTCCATGGAACCGACCGCCTTCGCCGCGAGGGTCAGGTCGAGATACTCGCAACCCCAGTCGGCGCTCGTGGCCGGTTCGAGACAGGACGCGATCGGCGCAACCGTCCGCAGCGTTTCATCAGCGCGGATCACAATGCCATCGGCGCTCGCTCGCTGCACGAGCCTCGGAAAGAATTCCGGCGCCACTTCCTCATGCACAAGCACGCACTCGAGCGCGTTGCAGGTCGCCGGCGCGCTCGTTTTGCTGCTGGCGACGATCTCGATGGCTTGGTCGACGTCGACGTTGCGATCGACATAGGCATGACACACGCCCTTGAAGTGTTGCACCGTCGGGATCTGCGAATGTGTGCACACAAACTGGATAAGCGATTCGCCGCCGCGGGGAATGACCAGATCGATGTCCTCCTTGAGCCGAAGCAACTGCTTCAACTCATCGCGGTCTGCAGTGGTAATGCACGTCATCGCAGCGGACGGCAAGTCATGCGCCTCAAGCGACTCATGAATCAACGATGCAAGCAGCATGTTCGAGCACGCAGCTTCACGTCCACCCTTCAGAATGCAGGTGTTGCCCGCTTTGAAGCAAAGTGCAAATGCATCGATCGTGACGCCCGGCCGTGCTTCATAGATCATCGCAATGACGCCGAGCGGCGTGCGCACGCGCTCGACATACAAACCACTGGGCAATTCTTGGGCCCGCGTGACCGCACCGACGGGATCCGGCAACTCGGCGATCTGGACCAGCCCTTGTCGCATCCGACGCAGCTTCTCCGGGGAAAGCGCAAGACGCTGGAGCTTGGCAGTGGGGAGATCGGCAGCACACGCGGCTTCGACATCCCGTTGATTGGCAACGAGAATGTCGCCCTGGCGTGCCTCGATGCGATGTGCGAGGTCGCGAATCACATCGGCGCGCAACGCCCCAGCGCTGTCGGCAATGATGCGCGACGCCTCACGCGCCCCGCGAGCAACTTGTTCAATCGACTTGGGCATTGGCATCCTTCATCACCTGCATGTCGTTGCGATGCACGACCTCATCGGCGTATGTGTATCCAAGAATCTCAGTGATGGACTCGCTGTGCCGTCCCTTGATGCGCTCAATCTCCTCCGCCGCGTAAGACACAAGTCCGCGGGCAATCCGCGTGCCGCCACGATCAACAATGTCGACCGCGGCGCCGGCCTCAAATGAGCCTTCCACCCGAGCGATGCCCCCGGGCAGCAGGCTTGCGCCTTTGCGCGAGATCGCTTTCGCAGCACCGTCGTCGACGATGAGCACGCCGCGAGCGGCAGCTGCAAACCCAATCCAAGACTTGCGGGCGCGCACATTGAGCGATGTGTCCGGTTCAAATCGCGTGCCCTGGTCCACACCCGCAATCACCTGCGCAATCGGGTTGGGCCGCGCGTCCGTCGGACCCTGTGTGAGATGCGCGGGAATGCCATGCGTAACTGCGATCTGTGCGGCGTCGAGCTTCGTCGCCATGCCGCCCGTGCCAACGCCGGATGATGCAGCGCTGTCGACGTGCCTGCGCGCCTCCGCAATAGACCTGACATGGGGAATGACCGTCCCGCTGTCACGATCCAGCAAGCCCGGCGCCACAGAAAGCAGAATGAGCATATCAGCGTCGCAGGACGTCGCGACCAGCGCACTCAGGCGATCGTTGTCCCCAAGCTTCATCTCGTCAAAAACGACCGAGTCATTCTCATTGACGATGGGCAACGCACCGGAGATCAGCAACGTCTCGAGCGTATGCCGCGCATTGAGAAAGCGCTCGCGGTGCGCAAAATCATCGGCTGTCAGCAACACTTGTGCTGGCGTAATCGCATGCATTGCAAGACGCTCGCTATAGGCCCGCATGAGCGCCGGTTGGCCAACCGCTGCGGCTGCCTGCTTGGGGCGAATCGATGTGGGAAGCGCGTCGGCCCCCAGCGCGCGAAACCCACAGGCCACAGCGCCCGATGAAACAAGCACGACCTGCGACCCCTGGTGGCGCAAGCCCGCGAGGTCATCGACCAGGCGCGTGATCGCCACAACGTCCAGGCGCCCGCCCGGAGCGACCACGGCGCTGCCCACCTTGATAACGACGCGTTCGAGCGGTTCGGCGACTGACATGGCTCGTGCGCGCAGTATAGCCTGCGCCCAAGGTCATTTGCTGAGGCGCTCCCGCAGTTCGTCAAGCCGGAGGTCGGCACACGCCCCCGGTGAAGTGCGCGCCGCGATGCTCTGCACCGGGTCGGCATTCTCAAGCTGATCCAGCTGGGCATGAACTGCGTGGTGCGCGTCCCTGAATGGCACGCCTTGGCATGCCAGTTCCACCGCCCGATCGGTGGCAAACATGGGCCCATCGATCGCCGCCAGCATGCGCCCCTCATCAAAGTGCAGCGAGGCAAGCAACTGCGGGACGAGACCGATGGCTGCCGTTGCCGTTTGAAGGCCACGCATGAGTGGCGGCTTTGTGGCTTGCAAGTCGCGGTGATAGCCGCTTGGCAGTGCGATGATTTGCTGGATCTCATTCATCGCCCCAGCAAGCGCCGGCGCGCACGTGCGCAAGAGTTCCGCAACATCAGGATTGCGCTTGTTCGGCATGATGGAAGAACCAGTCGTGAGTGCTGAATCACACGCAACGAACCCAAACTCCGCCGTCGAAAAGAGCACAATGTCCCAGGCCAGTCGGCGCATGGTCTGCGCGATCTGCCAGGCGGCTGTGAGCGCCTGCAATTCAAACTTGCCCCGACTCGCCTGGGCATACATCGGGTTGATCTGCACGCGTCCGAAGCGAAGTTCCCGCGCCGCCTCGTCACGCGCAAGTGGCAGGTTGACCCCATAGCCGGCCGCTGTGCCAAGCGGACAACTGTTGAGCCAATTGATCGTCAAGTCACAGCAATCTGCATCGTCCGCAAACGCCTCCGCAAATGACGCCATCCAAAGCCCAATGGTTGACGGCACTGCCCGCTGCATGTGCGTGTACCCAGGCATGGGCGTGAGCTCGAAGCGAGACGCAAGTTCCAGCGCCGTGCGACCGGCGCTGCGCGACCGCACCGCCAGTTTCCGCAGCATGTCGAGCATGTACAGCCGCAGCGCAGTCAGCACCTGGTCGTTGCGGCTGCGACCCAAATGCACACGCTTGCCAAGTTCGCCAAGGCGCTCTGTGAGCGCAAGCTCAATTGCAGTATGTCCGTCTTCTGTACCTGTCGGAATCGCAAGGCGCCCCGCCCGAGCTTGCTCAAGCAACGCATCGATCGCCTTGGTCAGCGCCTGCGTATCGTCTGCAGGAAGAAGCTCACGCAGCGCCAGCGCGCGCACATGCGCGCGTGTTCCAAGGAGGTCATATGGCAAAAGGACCGCGTCAAGGCGCGCATCTTCGCCAGCCAGGAACTCCATGACCGCGTCATTCAAGGCAGGCTTGTTCGCCCAAAGCACAGCGCTCATCGAAGCCCCCAATCTTCAGGCATGTCCAGCGCGAGATTGATGTTCTGCATCGCCTGCGTCGCAGCGCCCTTCATGAGATTGTCCAGTGCACACACAACCGCTACGCGCGTCGGATCCTCAGGATGAATGTGCAGGCCACCCACAAGCGCACGGGGCGTTTCGACAACATCTTGCAAACGTGGCATGCGATCGCCAATCCATGACACACACCCATCAGCGCCATATGCCGTTGCGTACCGCTCATGGATCGCGCCCACCTCGATTGGTTCGCGCAGGGTGAGCTGCGCCGTCAGCATGATGCCGCGAGGAAATGAAGCGACGCTCGGTGCGAACCGAATCGGGCTGCAAAGCTGCCTGGCAACCTCGCGCTCATGCAGATGGTTCGTCAGAGCGTAAGGCAGGATATTATCGCGAAGGACATCCGGATCATTGCGCTCAGATGGCGATGTTCCCGCGCCGCTAAATCCTGAGACACCAAAACAGTTCGGCGCTGCTGCACAGCAGTCAATCAGCGGACGCAACGCAAGCTGCATCGCCGTCGCATAACAACCGGGATTGCTGATGCAATGAGCATCGCGGATCTGCGCGCCGTTATGCTCAGTCAGCCCATATGCCCAAGCATCATCAAAGCGATAGTCAGCGCTCAAATCAATAATCAGGCGAGGTGGGTTCGAGCCTTCAGTCGCTGCTTCGACGTACTCACGCGCCAGTCCATTCGGAAGCGCCAGTACCAGCACGTCCACCGCATGATCCTGCAGTTTGTCCTGTGCCGGCGCTGCGAACGCGACCGCTGAGCCGGCTGCGCCCACAGTGGCGGCGTGCGCGCCGGCCAACTGGCGCGACCATGCAAAACCAAGTGCGAGACGCGGATGGCGCTCGATGCAGGCAAGCAACTCGCGCCCGACATATCCGCGTGCGCCGACAACGCCAATAGTGTAAGGTTCAGTTGACACCGGCAAGCTCCGATTGCATCGGGGAGGCCTCGATGAAAGACGATGGACGCTGCAGCGCATAGTCGATACACGCTTCGATCGTGCTGCGCTCTGTGATGCCGCGCCAGAACACCACCCAATCCGGTGTGCGGTGCATGCCGGCGGCCTGTTGGAAATACCACGCATTGATCGGGTTGCCCGCGCGCGAACGCCAGAACAGGCGAGGCGAGGCATCTGTAAGGCGGCGCCAAAGCGACGCGGCAATGCCAACGCCCTGGGCTTCTGCGGTCACTGCAAACTTGTCGAGGTAGGGCTCCGGACCGCCGCCAGTCACGATCGCGAGGGCGCGATAGTCATCTGCGACAAGCAACTGCTTGATGGGCAAGATGTCCAGATCACCCGTGCGCAACGTCTTGCGGAAGCTGGCTTCAAGCGCGTCAATGATGCGAGCTCGATCGAGTCCATCAAGCGATGCATGTGTGCGAATGGTGACGCCGCGCTGAACGAACGTGCCATCGCCACCATGCGTAAAAAGTTCCTTGGCGAGGTGTTCCGCGGAGGTGATCGACACCGAGCTGTGCGCGGGCAATCGATCCAGCATGTGCTTGATCTCCCGCAGTTTCAGTGCCATGCCACCATGCACCCACGGCTCGCTAATGAGCCGCTCGTAATCTTCCGCAAGGTTCAACGCCGGCATGATGCGCCCCATATTGTCAAGCAGGCCACCCGTTGGCGTCAGGAAGATGATCTTGCGCGGCTTCAGCGCGATCGCGAGTTCACGCGCCGCGACATCGGCGTTGATGTTGACGATCTGCCCCGACGCAGTCTCCCCAAGCGGCGCGATGATGGGCAGGTGCCCACGCTCCAGTTGGGCGGCGATGGCATCCAAGTGAACGTGCGTCACTTCGCCCACGAGGCCAAGCTCAGGCGAGGTAACCCGGGCCTCGAAAACGCCTGACGCCAATGGGCGCGCTCGAATGCCCACGCGATCGAGTTGATCAGCCAGCCGCTCACCCTCTTCAACAAACACTCTTCGTGCGATGGTGAGCACTTCGGGTGTCGTCACGCGCAAGCCTTCAATGCGTTGGCAAGCGATGCCGGCCTCCGCAAGGGCGCCGTCCAACTGGGGCCCGCCACCATGCACGACGACTGGACGCAGGCCCACCCGACGCAAGAACGCAAGTGCGGATGCGACCTCCTGTCCTTGCTCCGCGAGCACGCCACCACCCACCTTCACGACCGCAAAGCACGCCGCCTCAGGGTCGCGGAACGCCGCGAGATACTGATCAATCTCGCGGCGCGAGCCGAGGTTGTGCAAGAGATGCAAAATGATTTCGTGGCACGAGTCCATGTGTTGATCTCACGAAAACAGATGGGTGTATGTATCTGACGCGCGCTCGAGCTGTTCAAGCTCGATGAATTCATAGGGCGTGTGCGCCTGGGCAATGTCGCCGGGACCAAAGACCGCCGCGGGCAGACCAGCCTCTGCAAAGAGCGCCGCCTCGGTCCAGAAGTCAACCGGACTGCCCTGAGGCACAGCAAGCTCCGCTGCAAAGTCATGCCCACTGGGATGCAGACCCGGCGCACGGAAACGCTCCGTGGCTTGCGTCCGCGCACCGTCGGGCGTGTGCGCCGCAAGCCGATCTTGAAGTGCCGCCAGGGACTGGGCAGCACTCGGACGCAATCCATATGTAAGCGACGCAGTAGCGGCAACGACGTTCGCCTTCACGCCGCCGCTGATCGCGCCGAAATTCAGGCGTTCCGCGCGCAGTACCGGATCGTCCAGGCATCGCGCGCTCCACTGCATCGCGTCATGGATGGCGCTGCGATGCCCGTTGAGCGGCTGTGATGTGTGCCCGCCATCACCCAGAAAGACCCGCGTCGCAGTGAGGACCGCCCGGTGTTCGGTGACGACTTGGCACTGCGTGGGCTCGGAGACAACCACCCGCTGCACCCACGATGGCACTGCGCGCAGAAATGTCCGCACGCACGTCGCCTGACCCGCCTCTTCGTCGGTCGTGAAGAGCACGGCCGCTGGCCCCTTCGTGCGATGCAGCGCAGCCAGCAAGCATGCAGCGGCACCCTTGACGTCGCACGCGCCAAGCCCGATCGCTCGCCCGTGCTTCACCGCGAGCGCGAACGGATCGCGGCTCCAGCCGCCATCGGTCGGCACAGTGTCCAGATGACAATTGATCAGCAGGCGTGGCGAGTCCCGAGTGGCAAGCACATTCACGCAACCACTCCCTAGATCGTCGACGTGAACCGTGCACCCAGCCCCCTGGAGCGAGCGCATGACATAGTCCACGATGGCGCCAACGCGAGCAGGATCGCGCGGCGGATTCGTCGTGTCGTGGCGCACCAACGCCCTCAGGTGTTCGAGCACTTCGTCAGGCAATACCAATCACCTCATGTTGCGGTGTGCTTTGACTACTGCGCGTCGCAGCCATCACGCTCGACATGCCAAGCAGCTTGATGAAGCCCTCCGCATCAGAGGCCGACCAGTCCGCGTGCTGGGCATAGCTTGCGCCGGCGCGCGTCAGCATGTTGGGTGACGTGACCGCGACAGCAGTGCAACCACCACCAATCGCCTCAAGCGTCACTGTGCCCGTCACGAGGCGCTGCGTGCTGCGCAGGAATGCCTCAAGGTCCTGGCACACCGGATCATGAAAGAAGCCGCTGTACACAAGCTCCGTCCACTGACGTGCAATGCCGGGCTTAGCGCGGGCCTGTGCGCGGGAGAGCACAAGCTCATCCAGCGCTCGATGTGCACAGAGCAGCGCTGTGAGCCCCGGCGCCTCATACACGATGCGCCCCTTCAATCCGATTACCGTATCGCCCGTATAGATGCCGCGACCGACCCCATGCGAGCCGAACATTGCATTGAGCTTGGCCAAGATCGCCGAGCCATCCATGGAAACACTATCGAGCGCAACCGCCACACCTTGCGCGAACTCGATCGTGCAGCGCGTCGGTGCGCCAGGCCACGCTTCGGGCGGCGCCGTCATCTGTCGAGCATCATGAGCGGGAGGTTCAAAACGATCGATCTCAGAGCCGGAGATCGTGGCCCCAAGCAAGTTGCGGTTGATTGTGTACCGCTTGACCGTGGCGTCCACGTCGTGGCCCCAATTGCGCAGCGCATCAATCTCATACTGACGTGGCGTGCGCGTGAAGGCCTGGACATCGCGAATTGGCGCGAGCACCGGTAGATCGGTCAGGCAAGCCAGCGACACGTCAAACCGCACCTGGTCGTTGCCCATGGCTGTGCACCCATGTGCAATCGCGACCGCATCATGCGCTTCCGCCGCGCTGGCCATGTTCTGTGCAATGACATAGCGATCCGAGCAAAGCAAGGGGTACTGGTCCTGGTACAGCGAGCCGCCCATCACGAAGGGCACAACAAACGATGACCACAGTTCCTCGCGCGCATCCACATGCAGGTGCTGTGCCGCGCCAAGCGTGAGCGCGCGCCGTTCAATCGCCTTGGCGTCCGCTTCGGTGATGCCACCTGTGTCCACGAAGAGCGTGATCACGCTGAAGCCGCGCTCCGCGAGCGCGGGCACGCAGTAGCTCGTGTCCAAGCCCCCAGAGAATGCAAGAATAACAGTGCCCTTTTTCAATGCACGGCCTCCAGCAATGGCGCGGCGTGCGCGCCGACAAGATGGGCAAGCAGCGCCTTCTGCACATGCAGACGATTCTCCGCTTCATCAACGACCAAAGAGGTTGGCGCATCCATGACCGCATCGGTTGCCTTGATGTTGCGCCGCGCGGGCAGGCAGTGACTAAAAACCGCCTTGGCCGTTCGAGCCATCTTCGCCTCGTCAACGATGAAGTGCCGATGCGCGTCGCGGATAGGCTTCTCTTCTTCCCAGCGCCCGAAGTATGGCAGCGCGCCCCAACTCTTGGCGTAGACGATCTCCGCACCGTCATAGCTTGCGTTGATGTCATGTGACACACGAAATGATCCGCCAGAAGCGTGCGCGTTGTCCGCAGCTGCCTGCATATAGCGCTCGTCAAGCCTGTAGTCCTCACTCGGACACAGCAATGTGACGTCCATGCCGAACTTCGTCGCGATCATTGCAGCGGAGTTGGCAACAGCCGTATTGAGTGGCTTGGGGTGATACGTCCACGTCAGCACATACTTGCGCCCCTGCAGTCCGCCTAGTCGCTGCTGCAGTGCCATGATGTGCGCAAGCTCCTGGCATGGATGCTCAATGGTTTCCATGTTGATGACGGGCACCGTCGCGTGGCGCGCAAACGCCCGGACCACTCGATCCTGGCGATCGATGGTCCAATCCACAAACTTCGGGAAGCAGCGCACTGCGATGATGTCGCAGTACCGCGACAGCACACGCGCGACCTCGCGAACGTGTTCCTCTTCGATGCCGTCCATCCTGGCGCCATCATCAAAGGCGATGGGCCACGCCGCCTTGCCGGGCTCAAGGACGACGGCATGCCCCCCGAGTTGCCACGCGCCGACTTCAAATGACGTGCGCGTGCGCAACGAAGGATTGAAGAAGAGCAGCGCCACAGTCTTGCCCGCGAGCAGCGGCTGGATCGGGGCAAGCCGCAGCGCACACGCCTCGTCAATGAGCGTCTGCAACTCGTCGCGCGTCCAACCCTGTGTCGTGATGAAGTGCTTGGGCATGGCGAATCAGCTTTCGAGAAGGGCTGCATGGAGATGGCGGGTCAACTTGCCCGCCGCGGTCTTGCTAGTGGTCGCAAGGAACACCGTGTCATCCCCCGCGATCGTGCCCACGCCGCCCTTGGGCATCGCCCGGTCGAGCACATCCCCCACAAGCGAGGCGTGTCCCGGCGCCGTGCGGATCACGACGAGAGCATCCGCCTGGCGAACCCACACCGCATGGCGACGGAGCGTCGCCTCGAGCGCCGAGGGCTCCCGCCCCGTCGAGGGCGCTGCCGTCGGCGCTTCCGGGACGAGGTAGCCGCCCGGCCCCTTCAGGGCGCCAAGGGCCGCCAAGTCCCGTGAGATCGTGGCCTGCGTCGCGATTTCGCCCGCGTTGGCCAGCGCAAGGGCCAATTCCTCCTGGCTCGTCACTTGGTGCGTGCGGAGGTACTGGGCGATCAGATGCTGGCGACGCTGGCGTGGCATTGCATGAGTATACACGGAATCGCAAAAACATGCAAGCGGCCGCATGGGCGGTCAGGCGCGCCCGCCGGTACCATCTGCTCTTCCCAGCGTGAGGAGGCACAGACTCATGAAGCGATGCAGACGCAGCGGGTTGGGCGGAGTGCGGTGGGCCTTGGCGGTGGTCCTCGCCTGCGCTGGTTGCACGAAGCGCGATACGCCACCTGTCGATGCTGCAAAAACTGACGCGCCGGTCCGGATCGGCGTCAGCCTGCTCACCATGCAGCACCAGTTCTATCAGGAGCTTCGAGCGGGCCTCGAAGCCGAGGCAAAGAAGCACGACTATCAATTGCTGGTGGTCAGCGCCGAGTTCGACGCCGCCCGCCAGGCCGACCAGATCAACGAGTTCCTCGCACAAGATGTCAACGCGATCGTGCTGTGCCCCGCGGACTCGCGCAGCGTCGGCGCAAGCGTGCTCGCCGCCAACGAGGCACATGTCCCAATCGTCACCGCCGACATTGCAAGTGCCTCACCGCTTGGCAAGGTCGCCGCCCACATCGCTTCGGACAACGTCGCCGGCGGACGCGAAGCCGGACGACTCATGGTCGAGGCCATTGGCGGCTCGGGCAAGGTCGCGATCCTCTCCCACCCCGAAGTCTCGAGCGTGACCGATCGCGTCAAGGGATTCCGCGAGGAACTCGCCTCGCATCCCGAGATCGAGATCGTCGCCGAACTTGCCGCAGAAGGGCGACGCGATCGGGCCGTCAGCGTGATGGAGGACGTCCTGCAACGCCATCCTGAACTCGCCGGGGTCTTTGGCATCAATGACGACTCCGCCCTCGGCGCGCTCGCTGCGGTCGAAGCAAGCGGCCGCGCAGGCAAGGTCGCAATCGTCGGCTACGACGCGACGCCCGAGGCCCGACAGCACATCGCCGCCGGCGACATCTTTGGCGATGTCATCCAATATCCAACGCGGATTGGCGAACTGACCATCAGCACACTCCACGACCTCCTCAACGGAGAGGATGTGCCCGCAATCGTGCCCGTCGAAGTGGGGCGGTACACGCGCGAAAGCGCGCAGGATGGTTGAAACCCCGCCAAGGCTTCGATTCACAGACGTCCGCAAGCGCTTTGGCGGCGTCGTCGCCCTCGATGGTGTCTCGTTCGAGGTGTGCCCCGGCGTCGTGCACGCGATCGTCGGCGAGAACGGCGCGGGTAAGAGCACCCTCATGAACATCCTGGGCGGAAGCTTGCGCCCTGATGGAGGGCAACTACACCTCGATGGTCAGGTCCTCGAACCACGATCTGCGCGCCAGGCGCAGCAGTTGGGCATCGCCGTCGTACACCAGGAGTTGTCGATCGCCCCAGACCTGTCCGTGGCCGAGAATGTCTTCCTGGGGCGCTGGCCGCATCGCCGTGGCAGTGGCCTCGTTCAGAAGCGCGCACTCGAAAGTGCTGCACAGGCCCTGCTTGCTCGATTGCGCACGCCATTGTCCCCCGGGGTGCGGGCCGGCGAACTCAATGTCGCCAACCAGCAAATGATCGAGATCGCTCGGGCCCTCTCGATGGATGCGCGCGTCCTCGTCCTCGACGAACCCTCCGCCGTCCTCACGCCCATCGAAGTCGAGCGGCTCTTCGCCATCGTGCGCGAACTCACGGCCCGCGGCGTCAGCGTGCTCTACATCTCCCATCGCCTCGAGGAAGTCTTCGAACTCGCCCAGGCCGTCACCGTCCTCCGAGATGGCAAGCACGTCTCGACGCGCTCGATCACCGACACTGATCGCGAAACATTGATCCGCGAGGCCGTCGGGCGATCGGTCGCCACGCATCGACCCGCGGCACGGACCCCCGGAGACATCGCCCTGCGCGTTGAGAGCCTGTCAGCGCCGGGACGCTTCGCCGATGTCTCCTTCGAAGTGCGCCGCGGCGAGGTCCTCTGCCTCGCGGGCCTCGTCGGCTCCGGGCGCAGCTCCGTCGCGCGCGCTGTCTTCGGCGCGCTCCCAGGCGTCCGCGGCCTCGTCCAGGTCGGACCAATGCACGGCCCATTTCGATCACCGCGCGACGCTCAGCGCGCGGGCGTCGCCTTCATTCCCGAAGATCGCAAGGGCGAGGGCGTGCTGCTCGAGCGGTCCGTGCGCGAAAACCTCCTGCTTGCCCATCGCCATGCTGCAACACATCGCGGGCTCGTTCGTCAGCGCCACGAACGGGAAGTGGCCCGCGAGCTCCTGCGCGAACATGCCATTCGCGCCGCGAGCAGCGAAGTCGCCGCCGCGACCCTCTCAGGCGGCAACCAACAAAAAGTGCTCCTCGCGCGTTGGCTCATGCGCGACTACCCCGTGTGCATCTTCGATGAACCGACGCGCGGCGTCGACGTTGGCGCAAAGGCCGAAATCCATGCCATGATCGATGCCATCGCGGCCCGTGGCGGCGCGGTCGTCGTCGTCTCCTCCGAACTGCCCGAAGTGCTGGCGCTTGGCGATCGCATCGCGGTCATGCGCCGCGGCCGCCTCGTCGCTACGCTGTCCAACATGGAGCGATCCGTCACGCAGGAAGAGGTCATGCGCCTTGCCGTCGGCGGTGTGGAGGCGATGCCGTGAAACGCAGCGTTTGGCGCACCGTCCTCTCAGCGCGCATGCCGATCATTCTCGTCGTGCTCGTGATCTGCGCGACCGCCCTGACCGAGGGACGCTTTGCGCGCACCGACAACATCGTCAACGTCCTTGGCCAGGTCTCCTTCCAGGGCACGATCGCCTTTGGCATGACCGCCGTCATCGTCACGGGCGGCATCGACCTCTCCGTCGGCTCCCTCGTTGCTCTCACAGGCGTCGTCGCCGCGCTTGTCATGCAAGCCCTCTCCGGCGCGATCGCCCCGTGGCTTGCCATCACCCTCGGCGTGCTCGCGGCAATGGTCAGCGGCGGTGCTGTCGGCGCGACCTCCGGCGCAGTCGTCGCGCGCCTCTCCATCCCGCCCTTCATCGTCACCCTCGCCGCAATGCTCATGGCGCGCGGCGCCGCATTCATCCTTTGCAATGGCCAGCCAATCTACGAACTCCCTGCGGAGCTTCGAACGCTCGGCCGCGGATTCATTCTTGAGCCCTGGTTCGGTCGCGTGCTCCCCGTGCCCGTGCTCATGATGCTCGCCACCTACGCGCTCTGCGCCCTCATGCTCTCCCGTACCGTGCTCGGCAAAGAGATCATCGCCGTCGGCAGCAACGAAAAAGCCGCCTGGCTCGCCGGCGTGCCCGTCCGACGCACAAAGCTCTTCGTCTATGTCTTGACCGGTGTACTCGCCGGTCTGGTCGGGGCTGTGCATGACGGCAAGCTCATGGCCGGCGATCCGAAGGTCGGCGAGATGTGGGAACTCCACGTCATCGCTGCCGTCGTCGTGGGAGGCACAAGCCTCTTTGGCGGGCGCGGCTCCATGACCGGCACACTCGTCGGCGTCCTCATCATCGGTGTCCTCAACAACAGCATGAACCTCATGCAGGTCGAGTGGTTCTGGCAGAATGTCGTCCTGGGTGGCGTCATCCTCGGCGCAGCGCTCGCCGATGCGGGCCTGCGCAGATTGCACGGAGCAAGACAATGAAATGCTTTCTTGGGATCGCAGTCGCGAGTCTTCTGTCAGCTCCTGCGCTCGCGCAGCAAGGGCCGAGCCAGCCCATGTTCGATCTTTCCAAGGACAAGACCCTCTACGCCATTGGCTATGCGCACCTGGACACGCAGTGGCGCTGGGACTACTCGACCACCATTGATCGCTTCATCCTCGACACGCTCGATCAAAACTTCGAACGCTTCGAGAAGTACCCAGACTATGTATTCAACTTCACGGGCTCCGTACGCTACGAAATGATGAAGGAGTATTACCCGCAGCGCTACGAACGCCTGAAACACTACATCGCCGATGGGCGATGGTTCGTCTCCGGCTCGTCAGTCGACGAGGGCGATGCAAATGTCCCCGCGCCCGAATCGATCATTCGCCAGGTGCTCTATGGCAACAACTTTTTCCGCCGCGAATTTGGCAAGGAGAGCGCCGACTACAT
>JAGQOH010000037.1 GCA_020427635.1 Phycisphaerales bacterium | reverse complement strand
CCAGTTCGACGCGTCGCTCCGCCTCGCGGGCGAGGGCCGCTTCGCGCCCGCGCTGCATGTTCGCCAGCGCCGGGGCTGCGGTCGCCGCGAGAATCCCCAGCACCACGATGACTGCAACAAGCTCGATGAGTGTAAAAGCACGACGGCCCCGGGGCGCCGCACATGCTGTGCTTCTGCTGACCGGGGCCGGTGTCATGGCTTGACGAACCTCGTCGTGTACTTGGAATCCAGAGGGCTCTCCGTGATTCAGAGTTCGTTCGCGTCGAAATAGCCTCCCGAAGGATCATCCACCGTCGTCGTGTCCGCAGTATTCGCATAGAACACGGCTTCCGGCGGTGTGGCGGCGTTGTCAACGTAGTACGCCCACCCGGCGCCACCCGCGATGATCGTGCGAGCAGCGGCCTGCGCCTGCGTCGCTGCGACAACGTCGTTACTGCCGTTGTAGGGGTTGACCGGGATCGCTTCCTGCATCACCGTGCCGAGCGTCTCGAGCTGGGCCAGCGTCGGATAGGTCGCGGTGCCGGACACCGATGCGTTCGCGTAGTACGAGGCGACACCGGTACGCACGCCACCCAGGGCGCCTTGAAGCGCCGAAGCGCGAGCGCGGGCGGCGTAGTCCAGGTACTTGGGCAGCGCGATGCCGGACAAGATCGCCAGCACCACGAGCACCGCAATCAATTCAATCAACGTGAACGCGCGACGCGTCACCCCAGTTCTCTTTGCAATCGTTGCCATGTGTTACTCCTCCTCGAGATTCCGAGTCAACTTCGATTTCGGCAGGTTTGCAGGTCACCTACACTCGAATGCGTGTGTCGTCCCCCCTTTGGGTGCGACGCATTGTTATCCGACGATCTTCACCATGTCCCACATGGGCAAGAACACTGCGAGCGCGATCATGAGCACCACGCCGGTGAGGCCCGCAATGAGGATGGGTTCGATAACCGTGGCGAGGTTCTTCGTCAGATGCTTCGTTTCCCGCGAGAAGTGCTGGGCAATCACGCCGCACAGCCGCGGGATTTCGCCCGACTCTTCGCCCGCACTGATGAGCTGCTTCACAAACCCGGGCAGGTAATCGCACTCGCTCACGACCTCGCGCAAGCGCCCGCCTGCGCGCACCTGATCGACCATGCGCTGCGTATCGGCCATCAGGAGCGGTCGCCCGGAGGCGCGCCCTGCCATGCCAAGTGCATCAATCAGTCCGATCCCCGAGCGCAGCGAAATCCCAAGCACACTGGCGAACCGCGACACCGCGACACCCGTGAGGATCGCATTGAGATAAGGCGCCTTGTGCATCCACGCATCGATTCTCATGCGGCTCGCCTGGTTGCGCCATGCTGTGCGGAGCGTGAAGATCGCCGCAATGATCACCGCCAAGTAGACGAACCACCAATGACGGATTGAGACGCCAAGTCCTGACAGCACTTGCGTCAAGAAGGGCAGGTCCACGCCGCGATCCGAGAACATCTTGGCGAACTTGGGCACCACGAACGTGACAAGGAACAGCGTGGCGATCGTCAGGGCAGCGACAACCGCGATCGGATACATCAATGCCCCGCGCACGGTGCGCCGCATCTCCGCTTCTTCCTCAACCGCATCCGCCAGGTGCCCCAGCACCGTGATCATGTTGCCGCTCGTTTCCGCGGCGTGAATCGTTTCTACATACACCGTGCCAAAGATCGCCCGGTGTGGCTCCAGCGCGCTGGTGATGTTCTTGCCCGACTGCACGCTTTGTGCAAGATCAAGCGCGATCTCGCGCAGCTTCGCGTTGGGCTCTTGCTCGGCAATCGACCGGAAGCAATCGGAAATCGGAATGCGCGCCTCAAGCAGCACCGAGAGTTGATGCGTGAAGTGCGAAATGTCTACGGGGCGAATCTTCCCGCGGCGCCCCTTGCCGCGTGACGAACGCGCCGATCGGATCTTGATTGGCGTCAGGCCTTGGGCAAGCAGCTTCCGATACGCGTCCTGCGATGAGGAGGCCTGCAACGTGCCGTTCGTTGCGCCGCCCGTTCGATCCACTGCGCGGTACTCAAAGGCAAGGTGGCTCATGCGGCCTCCCGGAGCATTTCGGGTGCCGCGTCGACCATTGCTTCGACATCGACCGAGGCAACCGCGTGCCCAACTTCCTCCAGGCTCGTGATCCCCATGCGCGCCTTCGTGACGCCGTCAAGCCACATGGGCCCATAGGAACCCTTAGGCATGTTCGAGCGGGAGAACATATAGGCGTTGAGCTCCTGCGTCGTCGCATCGTTGTCGATCATGGCGGCAGCTTGGCTGTCCATGCGGAACAGCTCATAGATGCCGATTCGCCCGCGATAGCCCGATGTGCCGCACGCAGCACATCCAGCGCCGCGCCGAAACTCGCCGCCATCCTTGAGCCCGAACCGGCGCAGCAATGTCTCGTCCGGTGTGTGTGGACGCGAACAATCCTTGCACAAGCGGCGCACAAGCCGTTGCGCAATCACTGCAAGCAGCGCGGAATTGATCACAAAGGGAGGCACGCCCAGATCTTTGAGGCGCGCGATGGATCCAGCGGCGTCGTTCGTGTGCAGCGTCGACAGCACCAAGTGTCCAGTGAGTGATGCCTGGGTTGAAATGAGTGCCGTTTCTGCATCGCGCACCTCGCCAAGCAACACGACATCGGGATCCTGGCGCAGGATCGAGCGCAGCGCCGCCGCGAAGGTCAGGCCAATGTCCGCATTCGTTTGCACCTGACGCACACCATGCATGCGAATCTCAACAGGGTCTTCGATCGTCACTACGTTCCGATCGGGGGTGTTGAGTCGCTTGACCGCCGTGTACAACGTGCTCGTCTTGCCGGAGCCCGTGGGCCCGGTGACGAGCAGCATGCCGTGCGGATGCGTGAGGATGTCGTTCAGCGATTGCACCGCCTGTGTCGGGATGCCGAGCGTATCAAAGTCAAGAATGGCGCCGTGCGGGCGAAGGAGACGCATTACGACGTTCTCACCACACACCGTGGGGATGGTGGAGAGGCGCACTTCACAGCGATGGTTGTGATGCTCGAAGCGGAACTTGCCATCCTGCGGCCTGCGCGTCTGCGTGAGGTCGAGTTTCGCCATGACTTTCAAGCGCTGCACAATCGCCGGATGCGCGCTCAGGGGCGGCCCTTGACGTCCCTGCAGATGACCATCAATGCGATACCGCAGCTGAATCTCGTGCTCCGTCGGACTGATGTGGACGTCCGAAGCGTCATCCTCAAGCGCGCTCGCGATGATGTGGTTGACCGCCGCGACGATCGGCTCCTCGCCCGTGACCAAGTCATCCGAGATGTGCTCGCGAGGCTCGCGCCGCGCGCCGCTCGACGTTGACACCAAGCTGTACGCCTTGGCGATAAGTTCTTGCAACTGGCCCGGAATGCACAGAACGGGTTCGATCTCCGCCTTGAGCGACGCGCGCGCCTGATCAATCGCCTTGAGATTCAAGGGATCGGTCATGCCAACGGTGGCGACGCCATCGATCACGAAGAGTGTGAAGACGCCAAGCGTTTCGGCAGCCGATCGTGGAATCAACGATGCATTGTTGATACTGATTTCGTAGTGCTCGAGATCCACAAAAGGACACTCGCACAGGCCCGCTCGTGCGACCGCAACGTCGCGGTCACTCAGGACACCCGCTGCGACAAATGCCTCTCCAATGCCCAGGCGATCCGAGGCGGCCACGGCAGTCGCAGAGTCCACACCAGCCTGATCCACCATGCCGGTGTCTAGCAGCCACTGCACCAGATAGTCGTCGCTCGAGATCACGCCGCAGCCTCCCGCTCATTCGGTGCATCAGGTCGATGCGCCTTGAGCAGCGCTTGCACCTGTTCCGTGAGTGCCTGCGTGCGCTGCACAAAAGCGCAGCCTGCGATGTAGGTCGGTTTGGCGCCCTCCATGCGCAAACGCATCACGCGCACATGGGCATCGAGCGCCGGTGCATCAAGCGTTTGGCCCGCTTCCAGGATGCGGACGCGCAGGCAGGTTCGCCGAGGCACGAACACCGGAAGGGCCACGGACAAGCCGCCTTCGCCAACGTCGCGCACCTGCGCACGGATCATCCCGCTCACGCCGGACTCAGGGCTGAAGCGCACGATCTCTTTGGACGCCTCGTCGATGTCGACGAGCGCCTCCAATTGAAGCTCGTGCCGCTCAAACCGGCGAACTGTCAGCCCGCTCTCGCCTGCCATCTCGACGTAATACTCCCCTCGCGCGACGCCTCCGCGCGGCGTACTCGACTCGCCTCATCGGCATCCCGCGTGCCCCGGTCAACTCCCATCCGCCAAAGGGACCTCCCCGCCTCGGGCGGAGACCAATAACACCGCATGCCTGCCGCAACGCCGCGCCATCGGGCGGGGTACGATCCAACGGTCTGTTCGATCCAATGTCCGGATATCCACAAGGAGATGCACCGATGATGCGCCGGCCCCTCCGAGCTTCGCTCCACCTCACCCTGGCGCTTGCCGCCCTCGCCGCGCCCGCCGCCGCCCAACAGGTCACCCCCGAGGTGTTCGTCCTGGAGAACGGCATGAAGTTCATCCTTCTGCCGCGGGATGAGGAACCCAACATCATCGCCGCGGGCTGGCTCGCCAAGGTCGGTTCTGCAGACGAGCGCCCGGGCATCACGGGTGTGACGCACTTCCTCGAGCACATGATGTTCAAGGGGACCGACCGCGTCGGGACCTCCGACGCCGCCGCTGACGCAAGTTACCGCCAGCGGCTCAGCGATCTGCGCGATCAGATCCGCGAAGCCGTGATCGAAGAGCAGTACAAGCGCTACACCAAGGGCGAGATCGGCAATCCTTGGGACAAGTCCATCGACACGCCCCACATTCGCAAGTTGCGCGAGCAACTCACTGAGCTCGAAGACGAGCAGCGCAACGTGATCATCGCCAACGAGTTCGACCAGATCTATACGAACGAAGGCGCCTCCGGCATGAACGCGGGCACGGGCAAGGACTTCACCTTCTACTACATCAACATTCCATCAAACAAGCTCGAACTGTGGACATGGATGGAATCGGACCGCCTCATGGATCCGTCGTTGCGCGAGTTCGATGCGGAGCGCGATGTCGTAGTCGAGGAACGCCGCCAGACGCTCGAAAGCAACCCCACAGGCGAGCTTGACGAGCGGTTCGACTCGATGTTTTGGGTCTCTTCGCCCTACGCGTGGCCCGTCGTCGGCTGGATGAGCGACCTCTTCAGCTATACCGAAGATCAGGTGCGCACGTACTTCCGCCAGCACTACCAGCCTTCCAATCTCATTGGCGTTGTCGTTGGCGACTTTGATCCTGCTGAAGCCAAGCCGCTGATTCGCAGCTATTTCGGTCGCCTCGTCGACACGGGTGTGCCCACGCCGGCGGTCGTCACCTACGAAGTGCCACTGATGGGGTCGTTCACCTTCGAAGGCGAATGCGATTGCCAGCCGCAATGTGAAGTTCGGTACCAAGCTGTCCCGTTTGGTCACAAGGATGAAGCGGCGCTTGAGGTGCTCGCCGATATCCTCAATGGCCGCACGGGGCGCCTGTACAAGGCGCTCGTCGAAGAACAGAAGATTGCACAGTACGCAAGGGCAGGCCTCGACGCATCGCGACATGGCGGCTCGTTCTCCTTCACCGCGGGCATCAAGGGCGATGCCACCCCGCCCGACCTTGAGGCCGCATGGTTCGATCAAGTCGCCTTGCTGCAGGACGAACTGGTCAGCGACCACGAATTGCAGAAAGTAAAGAACCAATCCGCGGCCGACGCTTACCGGCGCCTTCAATCGAACTCTTCGCTGCTGTTCCAGCTTGCGATCTATGAGTGCATGGATTCGTGGGAAGCAATCAACACGCGCCCGCATGAGATTCAGGCGGTGACAGCGAAAGACATTCAGCGCGTGGCGCGCCAGTACCTGCGCGATGACAATCGCGCTGTGGCGCTGTACACGCGCCGGCCCCCTGAGCCGTCGGCAGCACCGGTTGCCGAGATGACCCTCGAGGACGCGCTGGCAGGCATGCCCGAAAACGCGCAAGCGATGATGCGCCAGGCCATTCCCATGCAGCTGGAGATGCTGCGCCAGGAAACGGACTTCGAAAAGCTCGAACTCATCGCATCACAGGCGCGCCAATCGCTCGAGGTTGCGCCACCCGAGCGCCAGCCGCTGATGCGTTTCATCCTCCAGGAAATCAACAAGCGCATCGCCGATCTGCGCACCGCCGAAGGGAGCAACTGAGATGAATCTTCCAACGATCCAGCAGTCCTACAACACGGCGCGCGCCGTGCTCGCGGGTGCGCTTGCAATGATGTTCCCGGCCCTTGCCGCGGGTGCCGCGCCGCAGAGCGTTGATCACCCGAGCAAGTTGGCATTTCCGCCGCTCGAATTCGAACCCCCATCGCCCGCGCAGTTCCGCCACGAATTGACCAATGGCGTGCCGGTCTACCTTGCGGTCTCCAAGGAATTTCCGCTCGTCACCATTCGCTTTACTTTCAAGGGCGGGCAATACATGGAGCCGACCGGCAAGGAGGGCCTCGCCCAACTCACCGGGGCCTGCATCCGCCAGGGCGGCACCCAGAGCCTCTCCGGGCGCGAACTTGATGAGCAGTTCGATTTCCTCGCGGCCAACGTTTTCTCCGCGATGACCCAAACAACGTCCAATGCCCAGATCAATTGCCTGACCTCCAACCTTGATGAGGCGTTCGCCTTGTTCATGGACATGGTCAGGACGCCGGGCTTCGACCCCGAGCGCGTCGAGACCTTCCGCGCACAAGCGATCGAGCAGATGAAAACGCGCAATGACATGCCGCTCGCCATCGCCATTCGAGAGCTCAACAACCTCGCGTTTGGCAACGATCACTTCGAAGGCAAGATGCCCACGGGTCAGTCGATTGAATCGATCACGATTGACGATATGCGCGATCTTCATGAGCGTATCTTCAATCCCGCCAACCTCATCATCTCCGTGGTGGGCGACTTCGATGAAGCGCAGATGATGTCGCGCCTTGAGTCCGCGCTTGCGGGTTGGTCCCGCGGCGCCTCCGCGCCTGAAGTGCCCGCCCCGACAGACGCCCTCGCGCCCGCGCTGTACCACACCGAGAAAGATGCGCCGCAAGGCCAGATCCTGATCGCTCAACGCGGCCTCACGCGTGACGATCCCGACGCCATCAAGGTCGCTGTCATGAACCAAATCCTGGGCGGTGGCGGCTTCACCTCCCGCATCATGAACCGCGTCCGCACCCAGGAAGGGCTCGCGTACACCGCTGGTTCAACCTTCTCCGACCGCGTCGACTATCCCGGACTCTTCTTGGCGTACTGCTTCAGCAAGACCGACTCCGTCGCCCTGGCAACGCGCCTCATCTTCGAAGAAATCGAGCGCATTCGCACCGAGCCCGTGACCGACGAGGAGCTTCAAACGGTGAAGAACGAATTCATCCAGACCTTCCCGCGGCGCTTTGAAAGCAAGACCGGTACCCTCGTGACCTTCGTCAATGACGAAATCACGGGGCGCGATCCCAATTTCTGGCGCACCTATCGCGACAAGGTGAACGCGGTGACGAGGGATGACGTCATGCGCATGGCACAGAAGCACCTCAGGCCTGAGGACATGCTCATCCTTCTGGTCGGCAAATGGGACGAGATCAAGAAGGGCAATGTCGACACCGAAGACGACGCCAATCGCGTTACGACGACGGATTACTTCTTTGATGGCCGCTCAACGATGATCCCGGAGAAGGACCCGCTCACGCTGGAACCGAAGTAGCAACTGCCATCGGTGCAAACACCACCGGCTTCGTCGCCGCCGCAATGTAAAGCGGATGCTTGGGCTGATACTTGCCCGTCAGTCCAAAGCACCGCACGTTGTCATGTTCCATCAGCGCGCGCTCCGCATGCGAGAGCGCCGTCGGATGCTCGATCGCCTCATTGCCCCACGCCGCGATCACCAACTTCGCCCGCGCACACGCCCGCCGAATCGCCCGCGGATTGCCAGCCCCCATGGGCTCATCCTGCGCATGCAAGTCGCTCGGCCTCGTCGCCCGATATGCACACACATTCACCACTTCCATCGACCCGAAGCCCCAATCGAGCGCAAAGCCGTAACATCGGCGCACCGTCGGATCGAACTTCTGCGCATCGGCCGTCGACGGATTGAGCATGCAAAAGCACACCCGCGCCCGATCCGCGTCCCACACCCGCGTCAACGAATAGCGATACTTTCGGCACGGGCTAAAGCTTGCAGTCCCTCGCATGCAACGCAGTCTACATGCTTGGTGGCACAGGTCTCCGACCTGTGTTTTTCAACAAGCCCCAAGTGCAAGCGCGCGGTACTCCCGAGCGGCCTGTCAGTGGGGTGAGTTTTCCGCGTCATCTTTGGGCAGATAGGCCTGCAGATCATTCATGAGGTCGCTGAGGCGCACAGGTTCGTCAAACTTGGTGTATCGGCGCTCGCTGCGCACGTCGGTGGAAGTCCAGATCACGAGACCACTGGCCATAAGGTCAAGGTTTTCGGGGTAGGGAAAGACGAGGAGCATTGGAGCATCGATCCAAGACCGGGCGGCAAACGGTTTGGGTGGAAGGAGGGCCCCGATGGTAGCGGGCTCGATTTCCAAGAGGGCCAGCCGCGCTGCGTAGCTCTCGACGATCCTCAATCCCGAATAAATAACCTCCTCCCAAGCGCCCAGCGTATCGTCACCATGCACAGCGAAGAGTCGATTCTTCCACGCAGTAGATGCCGATTCGCCTTCTTTCCACGGCGCAATCCACTGCTCTGGCATTTGTATTGACTGAATCAGCTTGTTGCGCCCGACCAGCCTGTATGTGTTGCCAGACGCGGTCGTAAATGGGTCGTCGAAGTACGTTGGGCCGCTGCTGCATGCGGCAAGGGAGGCCATCACGACCAGCAATGCGCGAACCAATCGCTGTCGGAAGTCCGAGGGCATGAAACGCCTCCTGCCTTGTTTCATCTGAAGTCCGGTTGCCAGACTCGCTTGTCTAGTCGGGTTGTCAAGGCATCACTATCATACGCCTTGTCTACCAATACCCCGTGGCCTTCATGCGTACCCCCGCCCTTGCGCTTGGGGCTTGTAAACTCTCCCCCATGCCCGACCTCCTCACCCATCTCCGTGCCCGAGGCCAGTTCTTCCAATGCACCGATGAACCCGCCATGCGTGCGCACCTCGCCAGCGCCGACACGCAATCCGGCGGCCGCCGCCTCTACAACGGCTTCGATCCCACCGCCGACTCGCTCACCATTGGCAACCTCGTGCCCATCATGCTCCTGCGCCGCTTCCAAGCCGCCGGGCACACGCCCTTCGTGCTGCTGGGCGGCGCAACGGGTCTCATTGGCGATCCCTCGGGCAAAGAAGCCGAGCGCGCCCTCCGTGCCGAAGACGAAGTCAACGCCAACATCGCAGCCCAACAAAAAATCTTCGAAGCGCTCCTCGACTTCGACCCCAAGCGCCCCAACCACACGCGCTTGTGCAACAACTACGACTGGTTCAAGTCCATCGGCTTCATCGAAGCACTGCGCGACATTGGCAAGCACTTTTCCGTCAACGAGATGATCCGGCGCGATTCGGTGCGCAATCGTCTCGAGGGCCGCGACCACGGCATCAGCTTCACCGAGTTCTCATACATGCTGCTGCAGGCGTATGACTTCCTGCATCTGTTCCGTGCCGAGGGCGTGACGATGCAGACCGCTGGTGCCGATCAGTGGGGGAACATCGTTTCGGGGTGCGATCTCATCCGCCGCGCCGAAGGGCAGGACGACCAAGGCCATGCCAAATCGTTTGGCTTCACCGCGCCGCTGCTCACCAAAGCCGACGGCGGCAAGTTTGGCAAAACCGAAGCGGGCGCGATCTGGCTTTCGCACAAGCGTCCCTCAGGCGCGCCGGGCACATCGCCCTATGCGTACTACCAGTTCTGGCTCAACGCCGCCGATGCCGATGTGCGCAACTTCCTGCTCATCTTCACAGAGATCGATACACCAGAAGTAGAAGCGCTCTGCGCCCGCCACGAAGCTGAGCCCCACAAGCGCGAAGCCCAGCGGACCCTCGCCCAACACGCCACGACATTGCTGCATGGCAAGGATGCAATGCTCCACGCCGAGCACGCAGCCCAGGCGCTCTTCTCTGGCGATATCGCGTCGCTCGATCTCGACATGTTGAGCGAAGTCTTCGCCGAGGTGCCGCACTCCGATCATGATCGCGCGCAGCTCGCGGGTGATGGTGCGCCGCTCATCGACGTCCTCGCGCAAACCACCCTTGCTTCATCCAAGGGCGAAGCGCGCAAGCACCTGTCCGCGGGCGCGATCTCGATCAATGGCGCCAAGATCGATTCGGCCGACGCCAATCTCACGACCGCCGACCTCTTGCATGGCAAAGTGGCCCTGCTCCGTCGCGGCAAGAAGACTTGGCACGTCACGCGTTGGTCATAGCGCTCAAAAAAGCCCCGCGGCTGCGCGGGGTTGGGCGAGACCATTTTGCCTGGTTTGGAAATCAGGCCAACGCGCGCCGCTGCGCCGTCGCCTTGCGGATGATCAGCGTGCCGCCCGTCAAAGTCAGCAGCGCCAGACCAATCATGCCCCATTCGCTCACGGTGGGCACCGCCGGGCCAGCATTGACCGTGATCGTGCCCGTCATGCCAATTCCGCAGTGGGGCTGGCAAAAGTAGGGGAACGCGCCGGCAGAATTGAACACCATGCTTTGCACCGCGTTTGCCGAATTCAGGGGCACGTCGAACAGGCCATCCGGCACGCACGAGGCCGGGCCGCTGGTCACCGTGTGCGAACCCGCGGTCCAGTGCCACTCGACCGTGTCGCCCTGATCGATCGTCAGGGTGCTCGGGGAAAACGTAAACCCGCTCTGGGTCACAACATGCGTCGCCGCCAACGCGGGATTCGCCATTGCACCCGCCGCCGCGAGCGCAATCGCAATCACTGTCTTACTCATCATTGGGTCTCCACACTCTCTCTATGGGCGCACCATCACGCCTTGAGCAGGGTGTCGACCAGTTGGTCATGCATTGCAACGAGAATCCCCGATTTTGGGCCCAGATTGCCGAGTTTCACAGGCAAGCGGAATCAGTGCCCGCCCGGCACGCCACACGACGCCTGCCCGCGCTTTTCGAGGTATTGCTGGTGATACTCCTCTGCGGGATAAAACGCGCTCGCCTGTGAGATTTCCGTCACCACGGGCTTGCTCCAAACCCCACGATCGATCACCGCCTGCTTGCTCTTGGCAGCCGTTTCCTTCTGCGCTTCGGTGTGATAGAAGATCGCCGAGCGATACTGGCTCCCCACATCCACGCCTTGGCGATTCAGCTGCGTTGGATTGTGGTTGTTCCAGAAGAGCTCAAGCAGCTTGTCATACGTCACGACCGCAGGATCAAACTTCAGCTCGACCACTTCCGCATGGCCCGTGCCATCACCACAGACGTCCTTGTAGGTTGGTTTGTCCATGTGCCCACCCGCATAGCCGACCGCCGTCGCGACCACACCGTCGAGCGCGCGATACCGTGCCTCAACGCCCCAGAAACAACCGGCGCCAAACGTCGCAGTCTCAAGCGCAGGCAAAGCGCCCTGGTGTTCGTCGAAGGCCTTCTGCCCATAGGAGGTGAGCGCATACACGCCATCGATCTTCGTCGGTTCCGCTGCCGGAGTCTTCACGTCGCCGCCCATTCCTTCTTTTGCCGTGCCGCTCGCAAACAACACCGTGCTTGTCACAACCACAAAACCCGCAACCACGCCCGCAACCAATGCCTGCCGAACCATGGGGAACTCCTTCAAGAGGGATTCTCCAAACAAACCCCGCAATCGTCGCTCCTATTCCAGCCGCCCTCGGACGCGCGGAACTGCTGCGTCCAGTGCGACGACCTCAGTGTGCGTGCGTCTGGGCGGCTTCAATCCCATTCTTCTTCTGATAATCCTTGATGGCGGCTTTGATCGAGTCTTCCGCGAGCACCGAGCAGTGAATCTTCACGGGCGGCAAGGCCAACTCTTCAACGATGTCCGTGTTCTTGATCGCCATCGCTTCGTCGAGCGTCTTGCCCTTGATCCACTCCGTTGCCACCGAAGAACTTGCAATCGCCGAGCCGCACCCAAAGCACTTGAACTTCGCATCTTCGATCTTACCGGTCGACTGATCGACCTTGATTTGCAACTGCATGACGTCGCCGCACTCCGGCGCGCCGACCACGCCCACCCCAATGTCCTGGCGCTGCTTGACCTCCGCGGTCGTGCCGAAGTTGCCGACATTGCTGGGCTTCTCGTAGTGCTTGATGAGCTTCTCGCTGTATGCCATCGTCTTACGTCCTCGTCAGGCGGGCGATGCACTCGCCCGATGTTCTATGCTCAACTCGCGGCGAAGCCGCGAAGTCCTCAGTGCTGCTGCCACTCAATCGCGTTGATGTCAATCCCTTCCTTGAACATGTCCCACAGTGGGCTCAGCTCGCGGAGGTGGTGTACTGCCCAGGTGATCTTCTCAATCGCGAAGTCAACTTCTTCTTCCTTCGTGAACCGACCCATGGAAAGGCGAAGCGACGAGTGTGCCAGGTCATCGCCAACACCCAAGCTTTTCAGCACATAGCTCGGCTCAAGCGAAGCGCTGGTACACGCTGAACCCGATGACACCGCGATGTCCTTGATCGCCATCATCAGGCCCTCGCCTTCGACGAATCCAAAGCTCATGTTCATGATGTTCGGCAGACGCTTGTCCTTGTTGCCATTGATCTGCACATGCTCGATGTGCTTCGCGAGCTCGGTCTCAAGCTTCGTGCGCAGCTTGAGCAAACGCTCACGTTCGCTGTCCATCTCCTGTGCACACAGCTCGCATGCCTTGCCAAACCCGACAATCCCTGGAACATTCAGCGTGCCAGATCGATAGCCGCGTTCCTGCCCGCCGCCTTCGATTTGCGCCACCACACGCACGCGCGGCTTCCGGCGACGGACATACATCCCGCCAATGCCCTTGGGCCCATAGATCTTGTGCCCCGACCACGTCAGCAAATCAATGCCGTCGCGCTCCACATCCGTGGGCATCTTACCGACCCATTGCGTCGCATCCGTGTGGAAGATCACGTCGCGCTCGTGGCACAACGCGCCGATCTTGGGAACTTCGTTGATCGTTCCGATCTCGTTGTTCGCCCACATAATCGACACGAGAATCGTGTCATCGCGCATCGCAGCCTTCACCTGCTCCGCGGTGATCACGCCATCCGCGGGTGGCTCGAGAAACGTCACATCAAAACCCAGCTTCTGCAGGCGCTTTGCTGGGTCGAGCACCGCCTTGTGCTCATGCTGTGCCGTGATGACGTGCCCGCGGCCTTCTTGGCCTGTCGGCTTCTTGGCATACATCTCCGCAGCGCCCTTGATCGCGAGGTTGTTCCCTTCTGTCGAGCCGCTCGTGAAGATGATCTCCTTGGGCTGCGCGCCGATCAGGTCAGCGGCTTGCTTCCGCGCCGCATCAACTGCTGCCTCAGACGCCCACCCAAACCGATGGTTGCGCGAACCGGGATTGCCATACACATCGGTGAAGTACGGCAGCATCGCCTCAACCACACGCGGATCCACCCGCGTCGTCGCAGCGTTGTCCAAATACACAGGCAAGGTCAGCCCCATCACGCCCTCCCAAGGCTCGGGTCCCAGATGCTTTTTTAGAACCATTCCACGATAGGCGGTTTCGGTCACTTTGTCTGCAACTGCGACCGGGTCTCAAGCGCCGAATCGCTGGACCTCTGGCATAGGCTGCGTCAAGCAATTCCGGAGTCCGTGTTCGCAAATCGTCGGCAGCCGCCCGCGCTGGGCAAAACGCTGCGCGGTGGGCAGGTCCGCCATGCGCACCCCAGCCTGGCGGGTCGTGTGATAGAGGTGCCACGCCGGGATTGCCGCGCATGCCGCTCGTGCCCGAGCCCCGATCTTTGCCGCCCGGTAAGCGAACTCGTCGTCCTTGAACCCCCAGCCGCGATACAGCTCGTCGAAGCCATTGAGTTGGTCATACAAATCCATGTGCGTTGAGAAGTGCCCACCCAGGAGTTTGGGCTTGTGCAAGGGCCCGAAGTGCAGACGGCGCATGAGCAAGTGCTTGCGATAGCGCCGGTCGCGCGCACGAAGCTTGTCCATTTCCGCGTTGCTTGGCGACAGCTCCAGGCCGCGCTCGAAGATGCGCGCCGCGTTAATTTCCTTTGATCGTGCCTCGCCAACTTCAATGCGGTATGGATAGACCAGGTCCGCCGCGCACTCCAGATGTGCCGCGACCAGGCCCTCCGGCGCGAGCATGTCGCCATCCAGGATCAGCAGCCGCTGATCAGAGGTCGCGCGAGCACCAGCATGTTCCAGCAGCGCGCGCACGCCATTGTTCCGAACTTGACACAGGCGCTCGCCCTCTTGAGCAGGTCGCCGAACCCACCAGATCGGCATCGACATGATCCGTGCGCACTGCTCGATGACCTCGCCGATCGCGGGATCATCCGTGTCACATGAAACGAGCACAGTGTCCGCTCGCCGAGTTTGCCGAGCGAGCCCTGCAAGCACCAGGTCGAGGTACCTTGGGAGGTGCGTGGGAATGACAACGTGGATCGCCAGGCCCATTGCCTACTGCCCGCCGCGCATTGCCCTGCGCCCCCTATCCACGCACCAGCACCTCGAGCAGCGTCGAATCTCGATCGAGCACCATGCGCACTGCATCCAGCCGCGCCGGAGAAACGAGCGTTGTCCCAGCCTTGAAGCGCACCGGGGCAAAGCCATCATCAGTGGCTTCGATCTGGCCCTCCCCCTCGATGCAAATGACCACGACCGGCAGGTCGCACGAGGTGTCGTGCTCGCGCACCTCGCCCCCCTGCCCCCGCAGTTCTTTCACTAGAAAGTGCCCCGCATCATGAAGGAGGCGCCTGGCGCTGCCATCGCCGCGCACCGGCTCACTGTCAGTTGTTTGCCCAAACGCGATGCATGCAAGCGCCTGTTCGATGTGCATCGCCCGCCCGGTGCGTCCCCAGTCATACAGCCGAAACGTCGTGTCACTTGGCGTCTGCACTTCGGCGACGACCACACCCGCGCCGAGCGCATGCACCATGCCGCTTGGCAGGTGATGGAAATCGCCGGATTGCACTGGCACCTCTTGCATCGCCTGCGCAACTGTGCCCGCTCTGATGTGTGCCTCGAGATCTTGTCGGCTCACGCCCGACCGCAGTCCCTTGTAGATCATCGCGCCGGGCTCAGCATGCACGATGTACCAACTCTCGGTCTTCAGGTGTGCGTCTGGGTGGGCCTTGGCATAGGCCTCAGACGGATGGACCTGCACCGAAAGGTTCTCATCGGCGTCAAGGAACTTGGCAAGCAAAGGAAAGCCCCCCGTCTGGGTGACTTTGGCCTGGCCCATCAAGTTGGATCCCATCGCCGTGATCGCATCCCGGATTGAGAGGCCGCGCATGGGCCCGTTGGCGATCATCGATCGCGCAGCGCCGCCGCCACCACCGTCGGCGCTCGTCGCGTCCAAGTCCGCAAGTTCCCAGGACTCCCCGATCCTGGGGCGCTCGATCGAGATCGTCTCAGGATCTTCCTGGGCGCGTTTGCCAAGCGCTTCCAAACGATGGCCGCCCCACACCTTCTCCTTCAAGATAGGTTCGAACAGCAGTGGGTAAGGGTGCATCAGCGAAGACATCCTCGGCGCCGAACGCTGCCGGCACACCTTGCGTGGTCACCACTTCGTCGTTTGGACACCTGACGATTATTCAATCGAGCGCACCGGTTGAACACAACTGTCTGCACTTGCGCCGCTGCGATTGATGGCGCTCAAACGTGCCGAGCCCATCTTCGGAAACGCCATGCCCGTGATGTTGCCGTCGAACACGATCTCGCCATTCACTATGCCCTGAATGTCGGTAATGAACCGACGCTCGTGAAACTTGACGGCCTGGCACAGAATGAGCAGGTCATCTCCGGGAACCACCTTGCCCGAGAAGCGAGTGCGATCGATGTGTGTGAATCCGGCAAACCAGTCCCGAGCGCAGCGCATGTAGTACAGCACCGATGCCAGTTGGGCGCCCGCTTCGACCATCAGCACGCCAGGCATGATCGGCATCCCCGGGATGTGCCCCGAGCACCACCATGCGTCTTCACGCACGTGATGCACCGCGACCCCCCGGTCGAATGCATCGTCGTGCCAAATGATCGCGTCGAGCATCGCAATGTCGCCCCGGTGGGGGAGCAAGCGAGCGATCGCCGCCTTGTCCAGCTGGCGTGCGGACAAGTCGATTGAATCGAGATCAAAGAGCGGTTCTGAGGGCATCTACGGTCCGGTCTCCGGGCGCCAGTCGAGGCGAAGCGCCGGGCCGCCGCAGCGATTGATCTGCCGGCTTCACGGCCCGACGCCTGCGTTCACAAGATTATGACGGCTCGCGCAGCTCGAGCACCTTCTGACGCACAGCCTGCGCCATGTTCTTGATGTCCTGCATTTGCTTCCGCACGCGCGTGCCAGCCGCCTTATTGCCGCCTTCCGCTTTGCGAATGTCTTCTTCAATCTCCACGATCAGTTGCTTCAGCGATTCAAACTCTTCCACGGCGAGCGCTCCTCTGGGGTCACGGGAAAGGCGGTCAACCCGACGATGGGCTGGCGGGCCATATCTTCGGGAAAACCTGGCCTCCGGCAAGTGGGCAGGCCCCCCGTGGCCCGAATCACCCCGGATCATACCCGATCAAAACCCGTCTTTCACGGGTTCGCCGCCGCCTGCCGGGCCGAACAGGATCGCATTGGTCCCCGACCGCTTGGATTCGCGCAACAATGCATCCGCGTGCGCCATGAGTTCGACCCGATTGTGCCCGTCCCAGGGGTAGGTCGCCATCCCGCCCGCCACCGCCAGGCTTCCCGGGGCCTCGTGCCCAAGCACGGGGAACGCCGCCGACGCAAGCTTCTCCTGGAAGCGCCGGGCCAGCTCCTGCACGGATCGGGGTGTTTGGCTGCCCGGCGAGCGCGGGCCCATCGGCTCCCAAAACACGACGACAAACTCGTCGCCGCCTACGCGACACACCCGGTCGTTGGTGCGCACACACGAGGTCAGCAGACGCGTCGTTTCCCTCAGCACCGCATCGCCCGCCGCGTGCCCATAGGTGTCGTTAAACCGCTTGAGATCATGGACATCGAGCAGGAGCACCGTGACGTGCTGCCGTGCAGATGCGGCTTTGGCCAGGACGCGGTCGAGATGCTGCTCAAAGAAGCGCCGGTTCCACGCGCCGGTGAGTGGATCGACGAATGCCGCATCGCGCAACTGGCGCTGCTGCTCATCAAGGGCGAGCCAATGCGCAAGCCACTGCGCAATGTCATGTGCGATGGCGTCATCAATTGAGTCGTCGACCTCCACCGCGCCGAGTTGGGCATCGTGGTACCGCACCGCAACAATGCGTCGTCCGGGCGTTGGTGGCGTGTTCGCGCCGTGGGGTCTCCACGTGATTGCGCCTGTGCCGAAGTGCTCTCGCAGGATTGCCAGACACACCGGGGCCGCCGGCCCATTGCGCAGCATCGCGGCAAGAATGCGCCGATCGAAATCGGCGTCGCTTTGTGATGGAACGGGCCCGCGAGCCGCCGCAACCGGCCGTTGTGGGGCTGGCTTTGGGGCCGCGGGTGTGCTCGCTTGCTCCTGAGCTTCGAGCGGCGCAGGCTCCAGCGAATCGATCGGTTGTGTCGGGGCCGATGTCGTCGTCGGCTTCGGACGGGCGGCATGCAGCGCAGCGCGCACTTCCTGGGCATCGGCATCGGCGCGCACTGTGCCATCGATCGCCCCGCGCTCTTTCGCGCCCCGATACCACAACCCATCGCCCTCGCCTATGCCAAGTACGCGCACACGTGGATCGACTGCGCGCAGTGCTTCTGCCAGCGCGCTCAGCTCGTCTGCATCCACTGCACTGGGCGTCAGCAATACCGCTGAGCGCAAGGGAGAGTGCCCATCAATCGGATGCGCAAGCTCGCCGATTGCTTCCAGCCCATTGCGCACGCGAACGAGTTCCACATCCGACTCGCGCCTCAGCGGGCGGTCAAGCCCGGACTGTCCTACCAGCACAATCCGCCAGCCGTGGGCGGTTCCGTTGAGTGGTTCAGGTTGACCGGGGGACAAGGTCATGAGCCGCACCCGCCCTCCGCGGAAGGCTCGATGTCGTCCACGCCAAGCAGGAGTTGCAACTCTTCGGCGCTGAGCACACTCGCGGCCGGCACGGCATCGTCGTCTGCGTCGGGCGCGCCGTCGAGAATGTCGCCGCCATCGGGTGCGATCGGAGCAAGATCACCCACCAAGCGCAGCGCGGGGCGCGCTGGCCCCTGCGCCAAGTGCCTTTCGGGCTTCGTCCTCGTCTCATCCATTGGCGCGGCATCGCCCCATCGCGCCAACCGCGGCGAATCCATGTCGGCAAAGCGCCACAGCACGACTTGGGGTGCATAGGTCATTGCTGCCACCGCCAGTTGCGCGCCGAAGGGCACCTGCTTGGGTTCGACGATGATCAGCGCGCGAGGAGGCTCGGCGCCGGTGCTTGGCTTGACCAGTTGCGCCATCGCGGCGTGCGCGGTGGCGCATGGCTCCATGACGAGGCCCCGTCTGGCCATGGCGTCCGCCAGTGCCGTCGGCGGGGTCGCCCCCGGGGGCCCGAGAACCAAACAGCGCAACGACATCCTTGTTTCCTCTGGCAACTGCTCCCGCTCCATGGGCGAAGTGTACACGCGCCGCAGCGCCGATCGACCTGGACTTCTATGGATTCGCAATGCGTGCGAGCGCAGCTCTTGCCACAGTCTCGGCGCCGTCGCAGGGGCCCATTGACCGCAGAGCGGCGATCATTTCGGACCTTGCGGCGCCGCTGCTCAGCAGACGTACCAATTCTTGGGCGATGGCCGGCCCCGCACGCTCGGGCTCAATGAGATCTTGCACGATGATCGCCCCGCCGGTGCGCTCGCAAGCCGCCGCATTGATGCGCTGGTGTTGATCCCGGTGGAAGGGATAGGGCAGGAAGATCGATGGCGTGGCGGTGGCCCACACCTCTGCGACGGCCCCAGCCCCCGCGCGTGAGATCCCCAGTTCCGCTGCAAACCAAGCGCTCGCCATGTCCTCAATGAACCGCATCACGCGGGCCCGCATGCCCGCACGCTCGTATGCCGCTCGGAGTTCAGTCGCCTCGGCCTCGCTCCCGCCACATTGGTGCAGCGCCTGCCAGCCGACGAACGCCTGAGCATGGTTTGCAAGCATCCATGCGATGGCGCCGTTTACGGTTTGCGCGCCCTGGCTCCCGCCGGTGACGAGCAGCGTGGGGAGGTGCGGGTCAAGCCCGAAGGCCTGCCGCGCCGTCGCAGGGTCCGCCGGGGTGCGCAGAGGCTTGCGAACGATCGGGCCAATGCGCTGCCAACGCGGGGGCACCCTGTCAGTCAGTGCATCCGTCGCCGACAGTCGCACCGCCGCGTGTCGCGCGACCCACCGATTCGCCCTGCCTGCAACCGCGTCCAGATTCACCGCAATCACAGGCACGGGTTCCGTACGGGCCGCTTGCACGATCGGCGCCGAGACGAATCCGCCCGAGGTGATGATGACGCCTGGCCGGTGTGCCCGGAGCACGTCTCGCGCTGCTCGCACCGACGCGCCCCAGCCCATTGCAAACCGCGCAAGTGACCTGGGACGCACGCCAAACGGTCTGGCCGGAATGGCGTCAAATGCCTCGCCCTCGCGCGTCAGGATCTCCGCGTCCAGCGGGCGCGCCGAGCACACGAATCGGCATTGCACCTTTGGCTCCACCTCGCGCGCAGACTCGGCCACCGCCAGCAAGGGAAAGATGTGCCCGCCCGTGCCGCCGCCCGCCAACAAAATGCCTGGGGCGTCTCCCGCGCTCATGGCGCGATCGTAGCGGGGGCCGCCGCGGACGCGATGGGCTTCGCCTCGATCGAGCCGAACAGCGTTGGTTGTCCCTCGACAGGCTTCCTTGCTTCATCGGTCGAAATGGGCGGCCGCGAGCGGTCAAGCGAAGCCAGCACGCCAAGCGATGCCGCAGTGAGGATCCAGCCCGTCCCGCCCGCAGAAAGCAGTGGCAATGCAATGCCCTTCGTCGGCGCGAGCCCAGTGACCACCGCAAGGTTCATGATCGCTTGGATGCCCACCGTCGCAATGACCCCAAGCGCCGAGAGCTTGAGCAGCATGCGCCGCTCGTTCTTAACGACGCTCCAGCCCGCAAACAGCAGCAGGGCGTACAGTGCCAACACCAATGCAGCGCCCATGACGCCCAGTTCTTCGCAGATGATCGCAAACAAGAAGTCAGTGCGGTCTTCGGGCAGGTAGCCAAACTTCTGTAGCCCAAAGCCAAGCCCACGGCCCGTGCCGCCGCCGCCCGCGATCGCCGCCAGCGATTGAATGATCTGATAGCCACTTCCGCGCGCCTCAGCGTACGGATTGGCAAATGTGATCAAGCGCTGCACGCGGTAGGGCTCTGCGATGATCGCCAGCCCCAGCAGCGCTAGGGGGGCCGGCGCAATCATCACGAAGTGCCAGATGCGGGCGCCGCCCGCGATGAGCACGAGGCCGCCAACACTCAAGATCACCACGCCTGTGCCGAGATCTTCGAGCACGACGATCGCCGCCACCATGCCCAGTACAACCAACGCTGGCACCAGCCCGCCCCAGAACCTGTTGAGCGCACCGCCGCGCATTGTCGCGTACCAGGCCAACACGACCGGCATGCCCCATTTGGCCACCTCCGAAGGCTGCATCGTGATGCCGCCCGGCAGGACCAGCCAGCGCGCCGCCCCTTTGGCCTTCCCCGACACGCCCGGCAGGTAGACAAGCACCAGCGCCGCGAGCATGATCGGCAGCAGCAGTGGGATGCATCGTGTCAGCCCGGGATTGCTGGCCCAACAACGCACGGGCAACATCCGGGCGCACAGGAGCGCCACCATCGCCGCCAGCGCCAGTGCCGACGCCTTGGAGAACAGGATGCTCTTGAAGGTGACGCCCGTCTGCGCGTCCACGGTCATCTCCGCGGAGTTGACCATGATTACCCCGACGCAGAGCAGGGCCAGGACAGCCAGAATGATGACATCGCCAGCGCGCACCATCGCCCCGGGAATATCGGCGGGTCGGGGCGAATCGCCCCAAATGGCGTGTTTGGGCCACCCTACTGCAGGAATCGGAGGCACTATTCCGAGGCATCCGCCCACAACTTCCGGCGGTACAAGGGAATAGCGTCGTGATACCAGGGGTTGGTGCTTCTCGAGGGCCGGGGCTGAATTGGGTGAGCTGACCGAGCCCAGCTAGGAGAAAGACATGTTTGGAGAGCTGATTCTTGCCGCTTCAATGAGCATCAGTCCCGCGTCGGCTTCGAGCTATGCGGGCGACCTCGCCGCCTTCGCGGGCACCGCCCAAACGTCGCCATTCGCGCTTGGGTCCATCGACGATGGCAATCGCGGCAACCGCAACCAGGGCAACCGCTGGAACGGTGGCGATCGGCGCGGGCAGACCCCCAAGGCTCAGCCGCAGCGCTCGTCTAACAGGTCCAAGCAGGTCAACAAGTCCAACCAGAAGCAGGTCAACAAGTCGCGCAACGTTGACAAGCAGGTCAACCGGAATGTGAACCGCAGCCGCGACGTCAACAGGTCCGTCACGAAGAACATCAACAAGGACATCAACAAGGACATCAACAAGACCAAGGTCATCAACAAGAACATCAACAAGACGGTGTACAAGACCAAGGACCGCGACCGCAATCGCCACCACTACAGCAGCTACTACTACAACAACCACTATCGCAACTGGCGCGGCTACAATTGGAGTTCCTGGTGGAATGACTGGTGTGACGACGACTTCAATTTCTCGATCAATCTGAACTACGATCTCACACCGTATCGTTCGACGTCGTACTACTCGTATTCGCGACCGGTGGTTGAGTACTACCCCGCACCGAGCACGAACTACACGAGCGTCTATGTCACGCCGGGGTCGGCATATGACACGTCATCCTATGTGTACGCCGCGCCGTCGTCGGACACCGACTATCGCCTGTATCAGCAGTTGCTCGACGAACAACGCCGTCTGCAGGATCGCGTCGATGAACTCGAGCAGGACGCGCCGGTCAACTTCGTGCCGATCGCGCCGGACTACACCACGCCCGTGCCGCAAAGCGACCTGAATCCGAGCGTCAAGCCCGATCGTCCGGGTCCGATCGTCATCGAGGGCGACATCCTGGAGCCGGCGTGGCGCACCCTCGCCTCGGGCGATGCGACTGTCGCGCAGCGTATGTTCGCGATGCAAGCACAGTCCGATGAAGCGACCGCGATGGATCGCGTGGGGTTTGCACTGGCCGCGGCCGATCTAGGCGACATCCGCGCAGCCGCGTGGTCGATGCGCCGGGCGCTGGACGAGAACGCCAACGCCATCGGGTTCATGCCAAGCGATGGTGCGCTGCAAAGCAAGCTCGGTGCGCTGGCGGGCAAGCTCGTTGAGCAGCACGCCAAGGCGCTGAGTCCGGAGCATGCGATCGACATTTCCACCGTGGCAGCCGTCGTTTCGGCATTGCGATTGGATGACCAGGCTGTGAAGCGCTGGGCGTCGGCGGCGGCCGAGGCGCGTGCGGACGCATCGCTGGTCGAACAACTCAATCGCCTGGCAGGCGAATGACCGAATCGTTCACTTCTCTCACTCACTCCTGATCTGCGTGTGATGAACACCCCGACAGGCCGGGCCGGCGTTGGCTCGGCCTGTTGTGTTTCAGCGTAGAATGTCAGCGCCATGCACTTCAGTGCGACAGCGTTCCTCGTTGCTATCTCTGCGCTGACCGCCGGCGCCTCGGCGCCCACGGTTCAACAATTCGGGGCGATGAAGGCGGTGATGCGCGACGGGCAGACCGAGGCGCGTGTTGCGCTGAAGGATGTCGTGACGCAACCACATACCTACGCAGTCGGTGCGCTTGAGGGGCTGGGCGGCGAGATCGCGATCATCGACGGCGCGGTGTGGATCGCACGGGTCGCTGACGATGGTCTGCGCGTCAGCGGGCCCGAAGTTGTCAACACTGATCAGGCCACCATGCTGACGCTTGCACACGTCGAGCGGTGGACGGGCAAAGAGGTCCAGACGCCTCTGGCGGGGGCAGCCCTGGAGAGCGCCATCGAGCATCTTGCCCACGAGGTGGGGCTCGACACGACCAAACCCTTTCCTTTCATCTTCGAAGGGGAGCTGAACTCGCTCGATATCCACGTCATGAACGGCTATTGCCCGGTCGCGACCGACGAGTCGACGCAGGCGAAGCAGCCGTGGCGCTGGTCGCTGGAGGGCGAAGTGCCGATCAAAGCCACGATCGTCGGATTCCATGCCAAGGATGCGGCGGGCGTCATGACCCACCACGGCACGTCGATACACGCCCATGCGGTCTGGATCGTCGACGGGAAGATGCAGACTGGTCACGTCGAGCGGTTTGTGGTGACCACTGGGGCCCTTCGGGTGCCGCAGCTTCTCGAGTGACGGGCCCTTGCCCCCTGTGGTCCCCCTCGCTATTCTTTCTCCCTCACTGTCCCGGGAGGTGCGCGCCCGGGTCGGCGGTGGGATCTGACAAACGCGCACCAGCCGTATTGACCACACCAATCGTGGATGTCGCTTGGCCGCGACACTGCGGTTCGTCGCCTCGACGAACAGAACTGGCGTGGGAGGTGGAGCACAGATGGCCAAGAAAGAAGTTGTCAAGTCATTCAAGGTGATGGCGCCGGGCGGCACCGCGACGCCAGGACCACCGTTGGGTCCTGCGCTGGGCGGCAACGGCGTGAATCCGGGTCAGTTCATCCAGCAGTTCAATGCTGCGACGGCGGACAAGAAGGGCAAGATCGTCGGATGCATCATCACGGTGTACACCGACCGCTCCTTCGACTTTGTCATCAAGAGTTCGCCGGCATCGGCCCTGCTCAAGGAAGCCGCGGGCGTCGACAAGGGTTCGGGCACGCCGCAAGATCTGAATGGCGGCAAGGTGACCAAGGCCCAGATCCTGCAGATTGCCCAAGAAAAACTGGAAGACCTGAACACGACGGATGTCGAAGCAGCAGGTCGGATGATCGCAGGCACCGCCCGGTCCATGGGCATTGTGGTGGAGGGCTGAAGGCATGGCGAAGTCAGCAGCACTCATCGAACGGTTGAACAAGCGGCAGAAGGCGAACCACAAGCAGCGCCCGGCGGAAGCCCTGAGCGCAGCCGACGCCATCAGCGCGCTCAAGAAATACAAGGGCCCGAAGTTTGATCAGACCGTTGACGTCGTGATGCACCTGGGCATCGACGCCAAGCAAGCTGATCAGGCGATTCGTGGCGCAGTGGCGCTTCCCGCAGGCATTGGCAAGCAGAAGCGCGTCATCGCGTTCTGCCAGTCGAACGTCGTGAAAGACGCGTTGGCGGCCGGGGCGATCAAGGCCGGCGGCGAGGAACTGGTCGCGGAAATCGAAGGCGGCTTCTTCGATTTCGACGTGGCGGTCGCTTCACCCGACATGATGCGCGTGATCTCGAAGCTCGGTCGCGTGCTTGGCCCCAAGGGCCTCATGCCTTCGCCCAAAGCGGGCACCGTGACGCCTGATGTGGCAAAGGCGGTGACCGAATATGCCGCGGGCAAGGTCGAGTATCGCAACGACAAGTTCGGGAACATTCACGCGCCGATCGGCAAGATGAGCTTCTCAGACGACAAGCTCGTCGAGAACCTCGAAGCGTTTGTGAACGTGATTGCGAAGGCCAAGCCCTCGGCGGTGAAAGGGCAGTTCATCAAGAAGATCGCAGTGAGCGGAACGATGACGCCGAGCGTGCTCGTCGCCCCGCCCGCTGAGGCGCATGCGTAAGGGGATCGGGACATGAGCAAACCAGTCAAAACACTCATGATTCGTGACTATGGGCAGCGCCTCGAGGGGCACGGCGACGCGCTGTTGATCTCAGTGCGCGGCATTGATGCGATCACGACCAACAGGCTTCGCCAAGAACTCGCCAAGAAGGACATCAAGATCACGGTCATTCGCAATGCGCTTGCCAGGCAAGTGGTACGCGAGTCCGGGCTGTCGGCGCTCGAACCGCTGCTCAAGGGGCCTTCGGCGTTGGCCTACGGCGCCGAGAGCGTGATCGATGTGGCCCGCGAGTTGATGAAGTGGGGCAAGGAGATCGAGAAGCTCGAGATGAAGGGCGCGGTGCTCGATGGCCAGCTCTTTGCCGGGCATGCGGGCGTGGAAGCGCTGAGCAAGTATCCGACGCGCGAGGAGGCACTCGCGAAGCTGGTCGGCTCGGTCTTGGGCCCGGCGCGCAAGCTCGCGTCGTGCGCCAAAGCACCGGCAAGCAACATCGCCGGCGCGGTCAAGTCCATGCAGGACAAGTTGGAAAAGGGCGAGGCGATCGCCAAGGTGGCGTAACCAAGCAATGACCCCCCCAAGCGCAAGTTCGGGGAACTGAAGAACACAAAAGACAGATTCACTCTCTCAACGCTGACTGGCCCCGAATGGGGTTAAAGACCGGGCGTGCCGGGACCTCTCAGTATGGGATTGCAGGCCAACACATGTTGGTCGGAAGGATGAAGCGGCAATGAGCGAAGACACAAAGACCTTCGACGCGAAGATCACCAAGCTGGGCGACGAGATCGTGGGCCTGACCCTGAAGGAAGCCGTCGACCTGGCGGACTACCTGAAGGACACCTACGGTATCGAGCCGGCAGCGGGTGGCGCGGTGATGATGGCGGGTCCGGCGGCGGGTGGCGGCGGCGCGGCTGCTGAGGAAAAGTCGACCTTCGATGTCGTCCTCGAAAGCGCCGGCGACAAGAAGATCCAGGTCATCAAGGTGGTCCGCGAGGTCACGGGCCTAGGCCTGAAGGAGGCTAAGGACCTGGTCGACGCCGCGAACTCGAAGGTCAAGGAGGGCCTGCCCAAGGACGAGGCCGAGGCCCTGAAGGCCAAGCTCGAAGAGCAAGGCGCGAAGGTCAAGTTGGCCTGAGTCGGACAAGATTCGGTCATATTCTGGGCCGGGCCTGCCGCAAACAGGCCCGGTTTCAGGGGTACAACGTGGGGTAGCCCATGGCGGCCGTTCTCGATCGTCTCCCAGGAGGGGGGCGATCGGAGCGGTTATGGCCCGCGACTTGCTGCGGGCCGACCAGGGTGCTATGCTGCACGGTCCGAGATTGTCCGCCCACCGATGATGCACCAGTTCAATGTTTCGCCGAAAGCCCGGGGAGCACGCTGCCCGGCGGTGTCGACCGCCCGCTGCAGTGCTGTGCGCTCGCAAGACGCGACACGAGCATGAGGAAGTCAATGGCTGCGCTGAAGATCCGCGACTACGCGAAGCGGGGGGATGCGATCCCCGTGCCGAATCTGACGGAGCTGCAGGGGAACGCCTATGAGCGTTTTCTGCAATTGACCAAGGGGCAGGACGAGCGTGATCCCACGCTTGGCCTTGAAGCCCTGCTCCGTGAGGTGTTTCCCATTGTGTCTTACGACGACACGATGCACCTTGAGTATTGCTATTACACGCTCGAGGAGCCTCGCTACACCCCCGATGAGTGTCGCGAGCTGCGTTTGACCTACGGCATGCCCTTCCGGGTGTGCCTGCGTCTGAACCGCCAGAACCATCCGGACCTTGCCGAGGAGGAGATCTACCTCGGGGAAGTCCCCATCATGATGGGTGGCGGCGAGTTCATCGTGAACGGCGCCGAGCGCGTGATCGTCAATCAGTTGCACCGTTCGCCCGGCATCGACTTCTCGATCGAGAGCGCCGAGGGTGACCGCCCCTTGCACAAGGCGCGCGTCATCCCCGAGCGCGGCAGCTGGATCGAAATCGAGATCACCAAGAAAGACGTCATGGCGATGAAGATCGATCAGTCGACCAAGCTGTCGGCGACGACCTTCCTGCGCTGCCTCGATGAGTCGATCGCCTCAACCAGCGCGATCCTCTCTTTGTTCTATGACGTCAAGGACCTCCCCGTCGGCAAGCTGACGGCGGATCACTGGGCCGCAGAGTCCATCCTCGACACGGAAACGGGCGAAGAGCTCGTGCATGTCGGGCGCCAGATTGGCGAGACGCTCGAGGCCATTCAGAACTCGGGCCTGAAGAGTGTGAAGGCGATCGAGGATCCGTCCGATCCGCTCATCCTCAACACGGTCGCGGAGGAGAAGCTCGAGGACTTCGCCGAGCAAGCGTCGACGGAGTTTGAAGCGGCGCTCTTGAAGATCTATACGCGCCTGCGTCCGGGCAATCCGCCGCAGGTCGAAAAGGCCAAGCAGCTCTTTGCTGAGAAGTTCCTCGATGAGAACCGGTATCGCCTGGGTCGCGTGGGGCGCTTCCGCATCAACCGTAAGTTTGACCTGGATGTGCCGGAAGATCAGATGTTCATCCGCGCGGAGGATTTCCTGCGCGTTGTGCAGTACATGCTCGATCTGCGCTCGAAGCGCCCAGATCCCAAGACGGGGCGTCCGATCGCGACGGTGGACGACATCGATCACCTTGGCAACCGGCGTCTGCGCACGCTTGATGAGCTTGCGACGGAGGAAATGCGTAAGGGTTTCCTCAAGCTCCGCCGCACCGTGCAGGAACGCATGAGCGTCAAGGAGCCCGACGAACTGACGAAGATTGCCGACCTTGTGAACAGCAAGTCGATTTCGTCAGCGATTGATTTCTTCTTCGGGCGCTCGGAACTGAGCCAGGTCGTCGACCAGACGAATCCGATCTCGTCGCTGGTGCATGAGCGTCGCTTGAGCGCGCTTGGGCCGGGCGGCTTGAATCGCAAGCGCGCGGGCTTTGAGGTTCGCGACGTTCACATCTCGCACTACGGGCGCGTGTGTCCCATCGAGACTCCCGAAGGCACGAACATTGGTCTCATCGTCTCGCTTGGTATCTACTCCGAGACGGATGAGTACGGCTTCCTGCGCACGCCCTATCGCAAGGTCGAAAAGGGCAAGGTCACTGAGCAGATTGCGTATCTGCGCGCGGACGAAGAAATGCGAGCGGTGCTGGCGCCCGCTGAGTCGCTGTCACTCGATGGCAAGCTGGCCGAAGGTGCGGTGCTAGCGCGCGTGGGTGGTGAACTGGCGGAAGTGAATGCCGACGAGGTCGACTACATCGACATCTCCCCGAAGCAGATCGTGGGTGTGTCGGCGGCCTTGATTCCGTTCCTCGAGCATGACGATGCCAACCGCGCGCTGATGGGTTCGAACATGCAGCGCCAGGCGGTTCCGCTGTTGCGCAGCGATCCGCCGCGCGTGGGCACGGGGCTTGAGAAGGCGATCGGCAAGAACTCGGGCATGGTCATCACCGCCAAGCGTGGTGGCGAAGTCACCTTTGTCGATGCCGAGCGCATCATCATCGACAATGCCGATGAGTATGTGCTGCGCAAGTTCGCGGGCCTGAATGAGCGCACTTGCCTCAACCAGCGCCCCGTCGTGAAGCTGGGTCAGGAAGTGCAGGCGGGCGACATCATCGCGGATGGCCCGTCGACCGTGATGGGCGAACTGGCGATCGGCAAGAACCCGCTCGTCGCGTTCGTGACCTACGACGGTTACAACTTCGAAGACGCGATCGTCATCTCCGAACGTCTCGTCAAGGACGATACGTTTACCTCGATCCACATCGACTCCTTCGAAGTCGAAGTGCGCGAGACCAAGCTCGGTCGCGAAGAGTTCACGCGAGACATCCCGAACGTCTCCGAGAAGATGCTGCGCAACTTGGATGACCACGGTGTGATCCGCGTTGGCGCACGTGTCGGTCCTGGCGACATTCTGGTTGGCAAGGTGAGCCCGAAGAGCAAGAGCGAACTCACGCCCGAAGAGAAGCTGCTTCACGCGATCTTTGGCCGCGCCGGCGAAGATGTGAAGAACGACTCGCTCGAACTGCCTTCGGGCAAGGAGGGCGTGGTCATCGGCGCCAAGCGATTCAGCCGTCGCGTGCATATGAGCGACGAGCAGAAGAAGGCGCTGAAGTCGTCGATGGCTGAGTACGGCCAGCAGATGGATGAGAAAGCGGTGCGCATCTTCCGTGAGATGGTCGAAGCGATCAACCACGTGACGGGCTCCGAGATGGTCGACCCGAGTACGCGTCAGCGCGTGGGCGCCTCCGACATCCTGGCGGTGTTGATCGAGCAGATCCAGAACTTCGACATGGGCTGGGTCAAGGGGTCGAAGGAAGCCAAAGATCGCGCCGACAAACTGCACTCCCAGTTCTGGCCGCGCATCAAGGCGGTGGAGAAGGAGAAGGAGCGCAAGCTGGCGCACATGAAGCGCGGCGACGAGCTGCCGTCTGGCGTGCTCGAAATGGTGAAGATCTATATCGCCACCAAGCGTGCGCTCTCGGTGGGCGACAAGATGGCCGGGCGTCACGGCAACAAGGGCGTGATCGCTCGCATCGTGCCCGAGGCGGACATGCCGTTTATGGAAGATGGCACGCCGGTTGACGTCTTGCTCAATCCGCTTGGCGTGCCTTCGCGCATGAATGTCGGGCAGATTCTGGAGACGCACCTCAGCTGGGCCGCGACCGTGCTGGGATTCCAGGCGGTCACGCCCGTGTTCGACGGTGCCACCGAGCAAGAAGTGCATGCTGCGATTGAGGAAGCCAATGCCCATGTGGAGTCGGAGTTGTCGCGCCACGAGCGCGAGGGCACCCACCCGCAGCATCGTGAACTGCTGGCGCGCATGCCCAAGGGCGGCAAGGTGCAGCTGTTTGACGGGCGCACGGGCGAGCCGTTTAGCCAGAAGACGACCGTCGGCCACATGTACATGCTGAAGCTGCATCACCTTGTCGATGACAAGATCCACGCGCGTGCGACAGGACCGTACTCGCTCATCACGCAGCAGCCGCTGGGTGGCAAGGCGCGCACGGGCGGCCAGCGTTTCGGCGAGATGGAAGTGTGGGGCCTGGAAGCGTATGGGGCTGCCTACATCTTGCAAGAGTTGCTCACCGTCAAGAGCGACGACGTGGAAGGCCGCACGAAGATCTACGAGTCGATGGTCAAGGGCACGAACACGCTCGAGGCGGGCATGCCCGTCGCGTTCGACGTGTTGTGCAATGAGTTGAAAGGGCTGGGGCTGAACGTGGCGCTTGAGAAAGAGCGCACCGACGAACCAAGCCTGTTGTAACCGGCGGTCAGGGGAAGTGCGGTGGGCCTCGCAAGTCGATGCGCATCGCAAGGCACGGAAATCACCAGGCGGATGACCGCACCGGCGCGTCCGGGCTGGTCGAAACAGGGGGGCCGAGCAATGATTGGTTTTCGCACGATGGTGATGGTGGCGGCGCTGGCATCGGCGACGTTCATGTCAGGCTGCAAGGAGAAGGGCGCCAACGCCGGTGGGGCTGCGAACCCCACGCCGTCGAGCAATACCAACGGTAATGCGACGCCGGTGCCCGCAAAGCCGCCGGTGGATGCCTCGGGGCCGCAGGCGACACTCGATACTTGGGTAGAAGCGGTGCAGCTTGAGGACTTCCTCACGGCGGTCGAAATGTGCGACGAGGCCTGCGAGGGCCGCGAGGAACTGGTCGACATGTCGCGGATGTGGGAGAACTTGCTCGACAAGGTTGATAACCAGATGCAAGGCGCCGAGATGGCGCTCGAGTTGACACGCACCACGTTGCTTGGCCCCTGGAAGGAGGCCAAGGGCGAGGTGACGCAGACCGAAGGAAACTTCGCGCAGGCGACCGTCCGGCGTGGCAATGGCGCCGAACCGCTCATGGTCACGCTCAACAAGCAGCCGAACGGGAAGTGGATGGTGGTCGCGCCCGGGCAGCTGTTTGGTGGCGGAGCGGCGGGGTTGCCCTCGACGCCCAAGTGATACCGCCGGCTCCCTTGAGCCGCACGCCCGCGACGACCTGTTGGAAAACGAGATGCCTGTGTGAGTTGCTTGCTCGCAGTCTGCCCTGCGCATTTGATGCATCGGAGACGCCATGACGATGAATGAAGCCGTATTCGACCGAGTGAATGATTTCTCGCGCGTCCGCGTGACGCTCGCGTCCCCCAATGACATTCGCTCTTGGTCTTTCGGTGAGGTCAAGAAGCCCGAAACGATCAACTATCGCACATACCGCCCTGAAAAGGACGGTTTGTTCTGCGAGCGCATCTTCGGGCCTGAACGTGACTATGAGTGCGCCTGCGGCAAGTTCAAGGGCACGAAGTACAAGGGCATCATCTGTGATCGTTGCGGCGTGAAGGTCACGCACTCGCGCGTTCGGCGCAAGCGCATGGGCCACATCAACCTGGCGGCGCCCATCGTTCACATCTGGTTCTTCAAGAGCATGCCCTCGCGTCTAGGCACGCTGCTCGGCATGAAGACCAGCGACATCGAAAAGGTCGTCTACTTCCAGGACTACGTCGTCGTCGATCCGGGCGATACCGAGCTGACGAATCGCCAGCTGTTGACCGAGGAGGAGCATCGCGTCGCCTACGAGAAGTATGGCTCGGCGTTCAAGGCCCTCATGGGCGCTGAAGCCGTGCGCGAACTCATCGCGGGCATGGACCTCACCGCCGAGGCGAAGGAGCTGCGCGATGGCATCAAGGCCACACGCTCCAAGCAGAAGCTCAAGGACCTCGCGAAGCGTCTGAAGCTCATCGAGCAGATTCGCGGCTCGTCGAACGATCCGTCGTGGCTCGTCATGGATGTCATTCCGGTCATCCCGCCCGATCTGCGTCCGCTCGTGTTGCTCGAGAGTGGCAACTTCGCGACAAGCGATCTGAATGACCTGTACCGGCGCATCATTAACCGCAACAACCGCTTGAAGAAGCTGATGGACCTCAATGCCCCCGAGGTCATCATCCGCAATGAGAAGCGCATGTTGCAGCAGGCGGTCGATGCGCTGTTTGACAACAACCGTTGCCGGCGACCGGTGCTTGGCTCGTCAAACCGTCCGCTCAAGAGCCTCACCGACATGGTCAAGGGCAAGCAGGGCCGCTTCCGCGAGAACCTGCTGGGCAAGCGCGTCGACTATTCAGCCCGTTCGGTCATCGTCGTCGGTCCGGAACTCAAGCTGCACCAGTGTGGCCTGCCCAAGAAGATCGCCCTCGAGCTCTACCAGCCCTTCATCATCCGCAAGCTCAAAGAGCATGGTCTGGCCGACACGATCAAGAGCGCCAAGCGCATGCTCGAGCGCCGTGACCCTGAAGTGTGGGACATCTTGGAAGAGGTGATTTACCAGCATCCGGTGTTGCTTAACCGCGCCCCGACGCTGCACCGAATGGGTATTCAGGCCTTCGAGCCCGTGCTCGTTGAAGGCAACGCCATTCAGATTCACCCGCTGGTTTGCACCGGCTTCAACGCCGACTTTGACGGCGATCAGATGGCGGTGCACCTGCCGTTGTCCGTCGAAGCACAGGCGGAAGCCCATGTGCTCATGCTCGCGACGCACAACATCTTCTCTCCCGCGAATGGCAAGCCGATCATCTCGCCATCGCAGGACATCGTGATGGGTGTGTACTTCCTCACGGTCAGCAAGCCCGATCTCGAGGAAGCCGCCAAGGCGAATCCCAAGCGCGTGCCACAGTATAAGGATGCGCACGAGGCGCTGCTTGCGTATGACCATGGCAAGATCACGCTGCACGATCCGATCATCGTGCGCTTGCCCCGGTTCAAGCAGGTGGTCAAAGCGCAAGGCTCCGCGCCCGAGGCGATGCCCGCGCAGGGACGTCTGCAAACAACCGTTGGGCGCGTGCTCTTCTCGGACATCCTGGATGACGGCATGCCGTTCTACAACTGTGCGTTGGGCAAGAAGGGTGCCGCGCGCGTCATCGACGACACCTATCGCTATTGCGGACGCTCGTACACGATCGACTTGCTCGATCGCCTCAAAGACACGGGGTTCAGGTGGTCGACGCTTGCCGGTTTGTCGTTCGGTGTCACCGACTTGCGCATCCCGAACGCGAAGGTCGACCTGCTTGCCGAGTCACAGAAGCGTGCCGACAAGGTGAAGCGCAACTTCGAACGCGGTCTCATTACCGCTCGCGAGCGCTACAACCAGTTGCTTGACATTTGGGCACACTGCCGCGAGCAGGTGACCAAGGCGCTGGTCGAGACGCTGAAGCACGATCGGCGCAGTGATGCTGACGAGTACGTCTCGATCGAAAACAAGGAAGGCAAGCACTACCTCAACCCGGTCTACCTCATGAGCGACTCGGGCGCGCGCGGCAACATCTCACAGATGCAGCAGCTCGCGGGCATGCGTGGCCTGATGGCCAAGCCTTCGGGTGAGATCATCGAGACGCCCATTCGCGCGAACTTCCGCGAGGGGCTGACCGTGCTTGAGTACTTCTCATCCACCCACGGTGCTCGTAAGGGTCTGGCGGATACCGCGCTGAAGACCGCCGACTCGGGCTACCTCACGCGCAAGCTGTGCGACGTGGCGCAGTCTGTGATCGTTTCGGAGTATGACTGTGGCTCGAAGCGCGGCATCACGAAGAAGGCCATTCGTCGCGGCGAAGAGATCGATGTCCCTTTGCGCGATCTCATCATCGGGCGCGTCAGCCGTCACAACATCATCAACCCGATCACCGACGAGATCATCGTCGCAGAGAACGAGATGATCACCGCCTCGGCCGCCGCAAAGATCGAGGAACTCGGGATCGAAAGCGTGGTCGTTCGCTCACCACTGACC